>CALVDI010000012.1 GCA_944326225.1 uncultured Bacteroidales bacterium
GGCATGAGGACGGTCAGTATCTGCAAGGTGTTTATATACAGAGGGGGCGCGATAGTGCTCAGGGGTATGGTATGGGGCAATGTGGTGGCTCTGGTGCTGCTGGCCGTGCAGAAATGGCTCAAGCCGTTCAGGCTCAATCCAGTGAATTATTTTGTCGATTTTATCCCGGTGAATCTCAATCCCCTGCATATATTGATGGTGGACGCGACGGCCTTCGTGCTGATGCTGCTCATCATGATCATTCCCTCGCTGTTCATAGCCAGGGTATCTCCCGACAGGACAATTAAGGTAAGCTGAGCCGGGAAAGTTTGCCGATGTCTGTAATGACGGCTCCGGCTGGGGCATCCGTACAGCGGACAGGATGCCCGGCAGCGATATGGAGGTAGAAGTCTATGATTGAGAACTTCTCGGGCCAGTCGCTCATAAGTCTCATGGCCTCGGCTGTGATGATGTGTATCCCGCTGAATGCGGACGGTGTAAGTCCCGGGATGGAGTGCGGATCAAGGGTGGCAGGGTGCCCGGTCGGAACGGAGGCATCCGGGCCGATGCCTTTGAGCATGCCTTTGGCGGGATATACCCAGCCTCGGAGCAGGCCGTCTGAGCCGGCAAGCAGGTAGCGTGAGGAGGTGCGGTCACTCACCAGAAGTGTGGCTGCTGCGGGGCTGTCGGCAGCATGGGCGTAGAAGGCGTTGAGGTCAATCCCGGAAGTGATGATGTCCACGTTGTGGATTAACACCGGTCCGTCTCCCAGCAGACCTGACAGCCAGGCGTGCCGGATGCCGCCTCCGGTGTCGCGCAGCAGGTCCCGTTCGTCGGAGAAAGCGATGTCCAGGCCGAAGCAGTCCCTTGACCTGACAAAGTCCTCCAGCATGTCGGCGAAATGATGCACGTTGATGACCAGACGTGAGAAGCCGGCCGCCTTCAGCCGGAGGATGAGACTTTCTATCATGGGTACTCCGTTGTACGGCACCAGGGCTTTGGGCATAGTGTCGGTCAGCGGTCGGAGTCTGGTGCCCAGTCCTGCCGCGAGTATCATCGCCGTTCCGGGTCTGTATGTAGTCATAGTACCTGCCTTTCAAGGTTCTGCTCGCGGTGTACGAGCCTTATTTGTATTGAGTCAGACCGGTTTGCGTATCTTCCGGCCAGATGTTCGGCCAGCCTCTCGGCGAAATATACCGAACGGTGCCGTCCGCCGGTGCAGCCGAAGCAGAACATCAGATCTGTGAATCCGCGCTCCAGATAGTTGTCTATATGCCTGTCCGCCAATGCTGCGGTGTCACGGGCAAAGTCCCCGGTCTCGGAATAGCCCTGCAGATATTCTATGACGGGGACATCGAGGCCTGTGAGGCTGCGGTACTCGGGCAGCCGTCCGGGATTGGGCAGCCCCCGGCAGTCGAACACATAGCCGCCGCCGTTGCCGGAGGAGTCCTCCGGTATGCCGTTTTTATATGAGAAACTGAAAATACGCACCAGCAGCCGTCCGTCCTTGCGCGGCTCTCTGTGGCTGTAGAGCGGTATCAGCTGGCCTAGCAGCCGGCACAGGCAGGGATATTCGTCAAACGGTGCGGAGAGCAGTTCGCGGAGATTGTCCATCGCATAGGGTATACTTTCCAGGAAATGAGGTCGGCGCTCATACAGTCCCCTGAAACCGTATGCTCCGAGCACCTGCAGGGTCCTGAACAGGATGAAATGTCTCAGCTCAGAAAGAAAATTGCGTCTGTTGACAGCCTCGAAGTGCGACTGTGCTTCAAGGTATGCCTCTGTGAGTTCCTGTTTCAGCTCCGGACTGTACCGGGCCCTGGCCTGCCAGATGAAAGAGGCCAGGTCATAATGTACCGGTCCCATGCGGCCGCCCTGAAAGTCGATGAACCGCAGTTCTCCGTTCTCCGGCACCATGATGTTGCGGCTTTGGAAATCCCGGTACATGAAATGCCCGCTGTCGCACATCAGCAGCCTGTCACACAGGCGGTTGAAGTCCTCTTCCAGGTCGGTCTCGCAGAACTCCACACCGGAAGGCTTCAAGAAGCAGTATTTGAAATAATTGAGGTCGAACATTATCGAGGTGCGGTCGAAATACTGTACCGGAAAGCATTTGGAGAAGTCCATCCCCGAGGCTCCGGCGTACTGGAATGCCGGCAGGGTCTCCACCGCCCTGCGCAGAAGCCTCCGTTCATCCCCGGAGTATTCTCCGCTTCTCCGGCCTGCCGCCACTGCGTCGAAAAGGGTAGTGCTGCCCAGATCCTCCTGCAGATAAGTCATGCCGTCGTCACTCACGGCCAGTATTCCGGGCACCGGCAGTCCCAGTCTTCCGAAGTGCCGGGCCATATACAGAAATGCGGCATTTTCCTCCTGACTGGTGCCTATGGCGGCAATGCAGCTGCCTCCGCTCCATGTAATCCTGAAATACTGCCGGTTGCCTCCTGAGGACGGCAGCGGACAGATATCGTACTCTGAGGATCCTGAATATCTCTCGAAAAGTGATTTGAATCTTTCCATACAATGGCAAATTTACTCAAAGTCCCGGATTGTTTAAGGAAAATCGGAGATTTTTGTTTATGTTTGCACGTTATGAGCAAAAAAGGGTTAAGGGATATATTGTGTGCGTGCGTCATCATCCTGATGCTGCCGTGCTCTGCGTTTATTATACGCGGTATGTCCATGCCCTATGATGTCATGGCCGGTGTGCCGCAGGACTCTCTGTCAGTGGATACATCCATAGGACATGATTCGCTGCCGATTGACACTACTGTGACTATTGATACTTTTCCCATCCTTGATTCACTGGCGCTCACTGACTCGCTGGCTTTTCCGGACTCTCTGTCTCGTGCGGATACGCTCCGGTCAGTGGATTCTACAGCTGCGGATTCGGCCGAGGTGCTTACGGAACGTGATCTGAGGCGGATGGCCAGAGACAGTGCCAGAAAAAGAAAAGACGCGTATCTGGACAGTGTGGCTGCTGTCAAGCAGGCATACAGGGACAGCATCCATCATATACGTGACAGTATAAAGGCGTTTAAGGACAGTGTGCGTCTGTCCAAGCCCAGAGTGCTTGAGACTGGATTTGTACCGGACAGTCTGTATTATAAAAGAGTGATGTCATGGACGACAGGTCCGTATGTCAACGAGTATAAGGAGGCATATATGGATACTACATTCAATGACTGGTATACAGAGTATCCGTTCTACAAAGAAGACGTGGATGCGGTCTATCTCGGTACGGTAGGTTCTGCTACTCAAAGTGTCAATTTTTTCCGTCGCAGGGAATTTGACATCTTCAAGGCCTATGCGCCTTATCTTACTTATTCGCATACTCCTGAGGACATGCCGTTCTTCAACACGAAATCTCCTTATACAGAACTGGCGTACTGGGGGACACTTTTTGCATTCAAGGACAGAGAGGAGCTCAATGTGCGCTTCATGCATACGCAGAATATTACCCCTGAGTGGAATCTGGCTGTCCTCTTTCAGGGATGGAAGGCAGCCGGTATGCTGGAACGTGAGGCTACATCCAACAACTCACTGGAGATAACTACGAACTATCTCGGCAAGCATTATGTAATGAATGCCGGTTTCATTCATCACAATATCAATCGCGAGGAGAACGGAGGCATTCAGGATTCGTACATGGTCCGTGACACTACTGTGGAGGCGAAGACAATCGCTGTCAATCTGCAGGACGCACAGAACAAGCTGTCCCGGAATACGTTTTTTATCAGCCACTCATATGATATTCCTCTGGAACCCCGTCATGTACGTTTGCGCAAAGCAATGGATAATGACTCCTCGCTTGCGGCAGCAGTTGATTCTATTATAAAAGTTAAAATGGATGCATATGATGCTGCGTTCGAGGCAGCTGTGCAGGCAGCATTGAATCCGCCTCTGCATCTTTCTGACTCATCATCTGCGCAAGTGGATTCTACGTCAGTATTACCAGAGGCAGTTAATGATACGATAACTTCTGGACCCAATATTCTGTCCGAGCAGGAGATGATAGAACAGTCGCAGCCGGTAGACGATTCTTTACTCAGGGCCTCTATTGCAGATTCTTTACCGCCTCCTACAGAGGAGGAGATACTTAACTCTCTTGCTGATTCCTTGCTTTTTGGAAAATCAGGAGAAGATCCACTGATAACTATAGGCCATATAGGCGAAGTTTCCAGGTATTACCGTTATTACACAGACCGGATTGCAGCAAATGATGAAGTCGGTAGAAATTTTTATAATAATATGTTCTATGTCAATCCCACGATATCGGCTGATTCTACAAGGGTGTTGACAGTAGACAATAAATTGTTTTTCAGACTTCAACCTTGGTCAAGGGATGCAATAGTGTCGCAGATCAGCGGAGGTGTGGGTTATCGCTGGAACAGTATATATGCATTCAGACCGGAGATGTTCCTGACAGGTAACCGTAATGTCAATCAGCATAATCTGTATGTATATGCCGGAGCTGCCGGAGTGTATAAGAAGTATTTGAATTGGAGTGCGGGTGGAAGTTATTATTTATTAGGTTATAATCAGCATGATTTCAATGTGGATGCGCAGGTAGGCGTCTCTTTCTATCCGTTTAAGGACAAGTCTGAGCCAATAACACTTAGCGGTAGGTTCAGTACTTCTTTAAAAGAACCGGACTGGTACTCGCAGCATTATTATTCCAATCACTATGTCTGGGACAACAGTTTCGGAAAGACCTCCACGACGAAGGTGGAGGCGGCTCTGGATATACCCAAGTGGAGGCTGGAGGCCGGCTTCGACTATGCGTTGGTGAACAACTATCTTTATCACGACACATTGGGCATTGTCCGACAGCATGGTGGCCTGATCAACGTTATGAGCGCATATGTGCGAAAGGACTTCAAACTGTGGTGGTTTCATCTGGACAATGAGGTGCTCTTCCAGTATTCTTCGGACAGAAGTGTGCTGCCGTTGCCGATGCTGACATTCCATCTACGGTACTATATAGAGATCGAGGCAGTCAAGAATGTCCTTACGCTTCAGCTCGGTGCGGATGCCCGGATGCATACATTGTATTATGCACCTGCATATAACCCTGCGTTAGGCACATTCCAACTGCAGACCAGAGAGCAGCTGGGCTATAATCCTTACATCGACTTGTTCCTCAACATGCAGTGGAAGAGGGTCAATGTGTTCCTGAAAGTGGTCAATATAGGTGAGGGCTGGCCGGATGGAGGCTCCATGTTCTCGGCATATCACTACATAAAGCCTCCTATGAGCTTCAAAGTGGGCATCCACTGGCCTTTTTATATCGAGTAACAGGGACTGGCATGAGAACAGTCCGTATATCAGCAGCAGTACTCGGCATCTTCGTTTTAGGAAATATCGTATGGATGTGGGAGGGGCCATGGCGAAAAGATTGTGTTTTATGCTCACGCACTGTGACGGACTCTCTTGTGGCGCTGATCCATCTTGAAGGATGCGGTATGTATGACGAAAATGTCTATGTGTCCGGATTCCAGTATACTCTGTTGTCAGCTATGGCGGATACGTTGGGATTCAATATGATGTTTGATGTCGCGGACAACTCTGTTGACCGCTGGAGGATGCTTCTGAGTGGAGAAGTTGATGTGCTTGCGATGGATGTAGAGGATACGGTGCCCTCACTCTATGCACGTGACTTTGTGTCGAGCATGCCGTTTGACGACTTTGTCTGGACTGTCAGGTCAGAGGATGAGTGTCTGTTCTCGAAGATCAATCAGTGGCTTGGTTTTATGATAAAGGGCAGTGATTATGCGGAGATGAGGCAACGTTTTTCCCGTTCCTATGATCTGACCCCTTACCTGGATTCGGACAGGAAGACAGACAGGATATCTCCATATGACGGTATAGTGCGCCGATACACCAGGCTGCTGGGCTGGGACTGGCGGCTGCTGTCGGCAGTGATCTACAAGGAGTCCCGGTTTATGATGGAGGCCTGCTCGCACAGGGGGGCTGTAGGACTCATGCAGGTCCGGCGGGCTACAGCAGGGATATTCGGAATAACTGATCTGTTCAATCCTGATGAGAATGTGAGGGCCGGAGTACTGTATCTCAGACAACTGGAAGAACGCTATGAGGAGATGGGCCTGGATTCGGCCAACGTGGTCAAATTTACTCTGGCATCTTACAATGCCGGAGCAAGCAGGATAGATGACTGCATCAGATTTACGTATGCTCAGGGACGGGACGGCTTGGACTGGGAGACCGTCGCCGCGACTATTCCGATGATGGCCGAGCCGGAGTATTACGAGGATGCGGAGTACCTGCGGCACGGTAAGTTCCATGGTAGAGAGACGATACGTTATGTCAGGGACGTACTGTCCAAATATGAGGAATATCTGTCAGTGGTAGAGTGAGCCTACATGTCCTCCATCGGAGTGGGAGCGGTTACTGTGACCGGCTCTTTCCGGGTGGGGTGGAGGAATGTTATCTGTCTGGCGTGCAGACTGATGCTTCCGTCCGGATTGGAACGCCTGGCACCGTATTTAAGGTCGCCTTTGATCGGGCATCCTATCGAGGCAAGCTGACAGCGGATCTGATGATGCCGTCCTGTCAGCAGCTGCACTTCCACGAGAAAATAGCTTTTGGTGGGTCTGAGCAGGCGGTAGCGCAGCAGGGCCTCCTTGGCTCCGGGCTGCGGCTGCGGATGGCTGTAGGACTTGTTCTGCTTCTCGTTGCGGGTGAGCCAGGAACGGATCTCGCCCTGTGGCGGTTTCGGAGACTTTTCCACCAGTGCCCAGTATATTTTGCCAGCGTCGCCTTCCCTGAAGGCACCCGAGAGCCTTTCCAGGGCCTTTGATGTCTTGGCCAGGATAACGGCTCCGCTTACGGGACGGTCCAGGCGGTGGGGTACTCCCATGAAGACTCTGCCGGGCTTGTGGTCCCGGGCGGCGATGAATGCCTTCAACTTCTCGGGCAGGGGCTCGTCTCCGGTCTTGTCTCCCTGGGTTATCTCCCCGGCGCGCTTGTTCAGGACCAGTACATGGTTGTCCTCGTAGAGGATGCGAGAGGCTATGTCATCATATTCCTCTTGGGAGAGTGTCCTGTATGCCGTATCAGTACTGCTCGCTGTCATTGGGGAAATCACAGGATTTGACATCCTCTATATACTGGCGGAATGCATTGAGACTGACATCGTGCAGGTCTGCGTAGCGGCGCAGGAACCTGGGAGAGAACTTGGTGGTCAGCCCGAGCATGTCGTGCATCACGAGCACCTGTCCGTCCACGTATTTGCCCGCGCCTATGCCTATTACCGGTATCTTCAGGGTCTCTGCCACTTTCTTGCCCAGGGCCGCCGGTATCTTTTCCAGTACCAGCGCGAAGCAGCCTGCGTCCTCCAGGGCGATCGCGTCCTGCAGCAGTTTGGCCGCCTCGGCCTCTTCCTTGGCCCTTACAGCGTATGTGCCGAACTTGTGAATCGACTGGGGAGTCAGTCCCAGATGTCCCATGACGGGAATGCCGGAGGAGAGGATGCGCTCGACTGACTCGAGGATCTCCATGCCTCCCTCTATCTTCACCGCATCTGCCTCCGACTCCTTCATGATGCGTATCGCGTTGCTGACGGCCATCTTGGAGTTGCCCTGATATGAGCCGAAGGGCATATCCACCACTACCAGAGGATTTTTCACTGCCCTCATGACACTCTGGGCGTGGTAGATCATCTGGTCTATGGTGATGGGAAGGGTGGTCTCGTGGCCGGCCATCACGTTGGCGGCCGAGTCTCCTACGAGGATGATGTCGATGCCGGCCTCGTCCAGGATTCGGGCCGAAGTGTAGTCGTATGCGGTGAGCATGGCGATCTTCTCGCCGCTCTGCTTCATCTCCAATAGTCTGTGGGTCGTCATGACCCTTACATTGCCTTCTGTGGACATGTCTTTGCCTGTTTTGTGGTTTGGTATTTGGACCTGCAAAGGAAGACAATAATTATCACAATTCCAATATGACATGTTGTCAGTTCCGCTCATTTGGCACAATCTTCGTTGAGGAGAGTTACGGCCGCTTGAAAATCAGGCGGCGTCAATTGTAGAAAAAAATTAAAAAATATAGAATTATGGGAAAGATTATTGGAATAGACCTTGGAACCACCAACTCCTGCGTAGCAGTGATGGAAGGTAACGAGCCCGCTGTCATCATCAACAGCGAGGGCAAGAGGACCACTCCTTCGGTAGTGGCATTCACCGACAACGGTGAGAGAAAGATAGGTGACCCGGCCAAGAGGCAGGCTATCACCAACCCTTACAAGACCATCTTCTCTATCAAGAGATTCATGGGCGAGCCTTATGACAGGGTTCAGAACGAGATATCCCGCGTGCCTTATAAGGTAGTGCGCGGTGACAACGGCACTGCACGTGTCGATATCGACGGCCGTCTCTATTCTCCTCAGGAGATATCGGCGATGATTCTTCAGAAGATGAAGAAGACAGCCGAGGATTATCTCGGACAGGAAGTGACTGAGGCTGTCATCACGGTACCCGCTTACTTCAGCGACTCTCAGAGACAGGCCACGAAAGAAGCCGGTGAGATCGCGGGCCTGAAGGTTAAGCGTATCATCAACGAGCCTACCGCAGCCGCGCTGGCCTACGGTATGGACAAGAAGAAGAACGATATGAAGGTGGCCGTATACGACCTCGGCGGCGGTACATTCGATATATCGATTCTGGAACTCGGTGACGGCGTGTTCGAGGTTAAGTCCACCAACGGTGATACCCACCTCGGCGGCGATGACTTCGACCACAGGATCATCGACTGGATGGCTACTGAGTTCATGAATGACAATCCCGGCGTGGACCTGAGGAAAGACCCCATGGCCCTGCAGAGACTGAAAGAGGCAGCCGAGAAAGCCAAGATCGAGCTTTCCAGCCAGACCTCCACGGAGATCAACCTGCCTTATATCATGCCTGTGGACGGTGTGCCCAAACACCTGGTAAGGACTCTTACCCGCGCCAAGTTCGAGCAGCTTTGCGATGACCTGATCCAGAGGACTATCGAGCCTTGCCGCAAGGCAGTCGCCGATGCCGGTCTGAAGGTGTCCGACATAGACGAGGTGCTGCTCGTCGGCGGTTCGACCCGTATCCCCGCCATCCAGCAGATCGTCGAGAAGTTCTTCGGAAAGGCTCCCAACAAGGGTGTCAACCCCGATGAGGTAGTGGCTGTAGGCGCTGCCATCCAGGGCGGTGTCCTCGCCGGTGACGTGAAGGATGTCCTCCTGCTGGATGTGACCCCTCTGTCCCTGGGTATCGAGACCCTCGGCGGTGTGATGACCAAGCTGATCGAGGCCAACACCACCATACCTACCCGTAAGTCGGAGGTATTCTCCACCGCATCGGACAACCAGCCTTCGGTAGAGATTCACGTCCTCCAGGGCGAGCGTTCAATGGCCCGTGACAACAAGACCATCGGCCGCTTCCACCTCGACGGCATCACTCCCGCTCCCCGTGGTATCCCTCAGATCGAGGTTACCTTCGATATCGATGCCAACGGTATCCTGAACGTGTCCGCAAAGGACAAGGCTACCGGCAAGGAGCAGAAGATACGTATCGAGGCTTCTTCAGGACTGAGCGAGGACGAGATCAAGAGGATGCGTGACGAGGCCAAGGCCAACGAGGCAGCCGACAAGGCCGAGCGTGAGAAGATTGACAAGATCAACGGTGCCGATGCCCTCATCTTCCAGAGCGAGAAGAACCTCAAGGAGTACGGCGACAAGATACCCGCTGACAAGAAGGGTGCCATCGAGAATGCTCTCGGTCAGCTCAAGGAGGCTCACAAGTCGCAGAACATCTCCGACATCGACCGTGCCACCGAGGCTCTGAACAACGCATGGCACGCCGCTTCCGAGGATATGGCCCGCGCCGCACAGGCAGGTCCTTCCGCCGGTGCAGGCAGTCAGACCGGCAGCCAGACAAGCGGCGGATCATCCTCCAACAGCGGCTCCAACTCCGGTGACGACAACGTCAAGGACGTGGACTACGAGGAGGTCAAATAATCCCGAGATTTTCTTACTTATATAGTTTATTGATTAGTGTTGAAAGGCCGTTCCGGATTCATCCCCGGAGCGGCTTTTTGTATTTAGGAAAGTATTGCTGAAAATTTTCTCGTTTCTCACTGCTCGCTTAGGATGGAATAGTTATCTTTGTGGTGTCATGGACAGAGAATTTAGAATCATTGCAATTTTAATCATTCGCTGGTTGTCTTAATCCTTGTTCTATTGGAATATGGTCTGTGACTTATTACCTGCATCTATGTTGTGCCGGTAAACTGCCTTAAGGATTGAGGAGGAAGATTGTGCCGGTTTTTGGATGAAATTACCAAAACTGTAAAAAAATAACTGTTTGTTAGGAAGTTAGGGGTAGGAGTATGGGAAATAATTCATAGCTTTGTCTCCAGTTAATTTAAAAAGTGTAGGAGATATGAAGTATTTGGACCCTAAGGCCGATCTGACTTTCAAGAAAGTGTTCGGCGAGCATCAGGATTTGGTAATCAGCTTTCTCAATGCGCTGTTGCCTTTTGAAAACGAAGAGGAGGAGATTAAGAGTGTGGAGTATCTGAGCCCCGAACTGGTACCTCTCAATCCTTTGAAAAAGGACAGCATAGTGGATGTGCGTTGCAAGGACGGTCTCGGCCGTCAGTTTATCGTGGAGATGCAGATGATGTGGACTCCGGAGTATAAGCAGCGCGTGCTGTTCAATGCATCGAAGGCTTATGTGAGCCAGCTTGGCAAGAGCCGTCATTATGAGCTTCTTCAGCCTGTGTATTCATTGAATCTGGTGAATGATGTATTCTGCGACGGAGATGAATATTACCACGATTACCGTATAGTTGAAGTTGCTGAGACAAAGGAGGTGATAGAGGGACTTCGTTTTATCTTTATCGAACTGCCAAAGTTCACACCGAAGAGTTACGGTGACAAGCGGATGCAGGTACTGTGGCTGCGTTATCTTACGGAGATAGACGAGGATACCCGTGAGGTGCCGAAGGAATTGCTGGACAATCCGGAGATAGGGAAGGCGCTTGAGGAGGTGGAGGAGTCAGCGTTTACAGAGGAGGAACTGCTCGGTTACGATCATTTTTGGGATATGCTGGGCGCATCAAGGCTTCTTATGATAGGCTCTATCCGTAGGGGGCTGAAAGAGGGAATGGAGAAAGGAATGGAGAAAGGAATGGAGAAGGGAATGGAGAAGGGAATGGAGAAGGGTTTGAAAGAAGGTTTGGAGAAAGGGATTAAAGAAGGAATGAAGAATGGGTTGGAGAAAGGCCGCGCGGAAGGTATGCGCGAGATGATAGCCAGGATGCGGGAAAGAGGACAGTCCGTATCCCGGATAAGTGAGTTGACAGGAATTCCTGAAAAAGAGATAGACGATATGACTCGGGATAAAGAGAAGTAAGTTTGTGCTAGTTCTGTTGCGCGGTGCGGATGCTGGTTGACGAGATGTCCAGAATGGGGGCGTCAGCTAGGAATCGGACGCCGCGCACACCCGGCATGGCGGAGATTTCGCGGCAGGCGTTTTCTCCGTCGTATCCATGGCGGGGATAGACCCATACTTCGAATTCTGCCAATATCTCCGATCCTCTGTACCATCGCCGGATGCTTTCTATGTTGTCTCCGCCGATGAGCAGGATCAGGTTGGTGTCCGGCTCTGTCTCTTTTATGCTGTGCAGGGTGCGGATGGTGTACAGGGGTTCCGGCATGTGATATTCGATGTCCGATACAGTGATTTTCGGAGACAGGTCCTCGAAGGCTCGGTGTACCTGCTCAAGCCGGACTTTGGGGTCGGCCAGGGAGGCTGTATCCTTGAACGGGTTGTGTGGGGACGGTATGATCACCACTGCGTCCACTTCCGGCATGGCGGCGACATAGCGTGCAATGCCGGTGTGTCCGTAGTGTACGGGATTGAATGAACCGAAATACAGTACTTTATTCATCCTTAGAACGTTTATGCCTTAAGACCGGTGAAGCTTTCAATCAGGCTGTCTGCCTCTGCAAGCGTACGTTCCAGACAGTCATTTTCAAGGACCTTGTCGAAGCGGGACTCGTAACCGAGTTCCTCGGCGGCTTTGGCGACCCGACGCTCAATGGCTTCAGGGGTGTCAGTCCCGCGGCATTCAAGCCTTCTCCGCAGCTCTCCGATCGAGGGCGGCTTGACGAAGACGGACATGGCGCTGTCTCCGAATATCCGCTTTAGATTGACTCCGCCCTTGACATCTATATCGAAGAGGATGACATGCCCTTTGGCCCAGATGCGCTCCACCTCTGACCGAAGTGTTCCGTAAAACGAGCCGGGGTAGACCTCTTCGTATTCCACAAAAGCGTCCCGGGCTATAAGTGCCCTGAACTGCTGTTCGGAGAAGAAATAGTATTCCACTCCGTCCCGCTCAGAACCTCTGGGGGATCGGGATGTCGCTGATATGGAGAATTCCAGAAACGGGTATTTTTTCAGGAGATGGCCTACGACCGTGCTCTTGCCTGCCCCTGACGGAGCCGAGAATATGATTACTTTTTTGTTCATTCTGCAAAAATATTTAAATTTGCGATAGATAAGAAAGAATATTTAACTCTAAAACAGATATAGACTATGGTATCTTACAAAGATCTCGGCCTGGTGAACTCAAGGGAGCTCTTCAAGAAGGCCATCAACGGCGGTTATGCATTACCGGCATTCAACTTTAACAACATGGAGCAGATGCAGGCGATTATCCAGGCCTGCGTGGAGACCAAGTCTCCTGTTATCCTTCAGGTGTCCAGCGGTGCCAGGAAGTACGCCAACCAGACGATTCTCCGCTATATGGCTCAGGGCGGTGTCGAGTACGCAAAGGAACTGGGCTGCCAGATTCCTATCGTACTGCATCTGGACCACGGCGATACTTTTGAACTCTGCAAGAGCTGTATCGAGTACGGTTTCTCATCGGTAATGATAGACGGTTCATCCAAACCTTATGATGAGAATGTGGAGCTGACCAGAAAGGTCGTGGAGTATGCCCATCAGTATGACGTTACTGTTGAGGGTGAGCTCGGTGTGCTGGCCGGTGTGGAGGATGACGTGAAGGCCGAGAGCCATACGTACACACGCCCTGAGGAGGTTGAGGACTTTGTCAGCAAGACGGGCGTGGATTCCCTCGCCATATCTATAGGTACATCCCATGGTGCTTACAAGTTCAAGCCGGGGCAGAAGCCGGAGATCCGTCTTGATATCCTGCATGAGATAGAAAAGAGGATTCCCGGATTCCCTATCGTCCTTCACGGCTCTTCATCCGTGCCTCAGGATATCGTGGCGGAGATCAACCATTATGGCGGCCATCTTAAAGACTCTATAGGTATTCCGGAGGATCAGCTCCGCGAGGCCGCCAAGTCAGCAGTATGCAAGATCAACATTGACAGCGACGGCCGTCTGGCCATGACCGCTGCCATCCGCAAGGTGTTCGTGGAGCATCCTGAGGAGTTTGATCCCAGAAAGTATTTAGGCCCTGCAAGAGAGAAACTTAAAGAGCTTTACAAGCACAAGATATACGATGTGCTCGGCAGCAATGACAAGATGTAAGAATATAAAAGTAAAAAAAATGTCACATTTTGGAGATACCCCGATTGAAATGTGAAATTAGAAAATTTTATATTCAGTATTAATTTAATAAATTTTTAAACGTATGAAAACAAAAATTTTTCCTATTGTATGCGCAGGTTTTGCCGTCATGATGGCTGTCAATTCATGTGGAGGACAGAAACAGGTAGTCAATGCAGGTAAGACAGAAATTGTAATGCCATTCAGTACTCCGGAATATAGAACTGATGCAGATTATTTCCGTGCCACTGCCTCTGGTACCAGTACGAATCTGGAAATGGCCCGTACTGCTGCTGAACTTAATGCCAGAAATGCGTTGGCATCTCAGGTTGAGATTGTCGTACAGTCCGTTAGTCTCAGCTATATGAATCAGAGGGATATTGCGGACCGATCAGAGTTTGAAGGTAAATTGGAGCAGGCTTCCAAGCAGATAGTCAATCAGAAACTGCCGGAAGTTAAGATTAAGGATACAAAGTTGTATCAGAATGCGGACGGCTCATATGAGTATTGGGCTAATGTCGAGATGCCGAAAACTGCTATAGTAGAAGGTTTGGAAGAAGTGATCAGCAGTGATGAAAAACTTGCTTTGGATTTTGATCAACATCTCTTTATGAAGACATTCGAGGAGGAGATGAAAGCGTACGGTGCTGAGGCCGGCCGTACATTATAAGTCTTCTATCTGTCATATGGGAGCTCTCACCGTCTATGGCGGGAGCTCTTGTTTTTTAATTAAAGATTAGGTTATGAAGATCAGAAAAATAATATTCTTGACATTCGCGATGATGTCAGTGTCTATGCTTTCCTATGCACAGGAAGACGAGTTCGGGGAATTCTACAAACAGCGGACGCAGGAATTCAAAGACTGGCGGCATAAAGCTAATGCTGAATTTTCAGAGTATCTGGCAGCGGCATGGCAGGAGTTTATGATACAGAGAGGCAGAGAGGATCCTGTCGGACCTGTCTCAGATATCCCCGTATATTACGATAAGAATGAATTGCGTTCTTTGCCTCATGGTCTCCCGTCTCCTGGATACGGGTTTGCTTCGAACTTCTTGGAATATCCGATAGTGTCTGAAGGAGATTTTGATCACGATAGAAAAAATGTAGTGTTGGATTTTTACGGTATTAAAGAGGAAATACCGTTCGCAGACAATATGTGTCTTCCAAGAATAGGCGCAACAGAGCAGGATGCATCCAACGGATGGAAAATTCTCTCTGATTCTGACTTCATGATGACAATTGAGGCCTTTCTTGCTATGCAGAGAAAATACTCACTGAGTGATTGGGCATTATATTCAGCGGTTAAAAAGTTTACGGATGCTGTGTATATAGCGGAGTATATCAACGAAAAAATCTTGACGCAGATGTTCTTGTTGAATCAGATGCAGTATAGGGCCAGAGTCGGTTCTGTGGGAGGAGAACTTATTTTGCTGTTGCCTTTCACGCGGCCTGTTTATCAGGTGTCATATATCTCAGACGGAAGTGACGAATTATATATATTCTCATATTCTCGTATCAGCATGCAGGATCCATTGTATACGTTTTCAGATGATTTTTCTGCTGCAAACCGTAAATTGGACCTTGTGATAGACAAACAGATGATGGTGGGAAAAGAGTTCTACCGTATGAAAAAAATGCCTGAATGGTCAGAAGCGGTAGGGGAAGATGTAATGGTTCCGTTAAATATTCCGTTTATTAAATTCACGCTGGATTATCCTCAGTCAGATTTGTCAATTTATCATAGATCCGATGTCGACTCAAAGTTAAAGGATGTTGTGTTTACTTTTATAAAATATAAGATGATTAAGGACACAATGGATACGGAAGAATCGGTCTCTTTCGTTCTTCGGCTGATACAGAGGGGCTTTGAGTATAAAACGGATTATGAGATGTTTGGCCGTGCTAAACCGTTGTTTATTGAAGAGTCATTCTATTATGGTGCCAATAACTGTAAGGACAGAGTTCTGCTTTTTTCATGGATAGTTGAAGACTTGTTGGGGTTGGATGTTGTCGTATTCTGTTATAAAGGCCATGTTGCTTGCGGAGTAATGATGCCGGATAGTGTTGCCGGGGACAGTTTTGAATATGAGGGACGCAGATATGTAATGTGCGATCCGACTTATATAGGAGCTCCTGTCGGTGCGACCATGCCTAAATACCGTAACGTGCAGCCTCAGATTATCAGACTATAACTGACATTTTGTCCTCTCTTATTTTTGGCAGTGTTTTTGCGATACCTCTGCTGATTGATAAAAAGTGATATTATGGCAGAAGTAGATATAGATAAAAAGGATGAGGCAAGAGTTCCTGAAGAAGGGAACGGAGATACAGGCCAGAAGAAGAAAAAGGCTGACAAGTCTCATCATAAAGAAGAAAAGGAGAAAGAGCTCAGGGAACTGCAGGCCAAGATGGACGAGGTCAATGACAAGTACATCAGGCTTGCCGCTGAGTTTGACAATTACCGCAGGCGTACTGCCCGCGAGCGCCTTGATCTCATTTCTACAGCCGGAGAGGATATTATAAAAGGTATGCTCCCTGTGTTGGACGACTGCGAGAGGGCCTTGCAGGTGCTTAGGGAGTCTGGTTCGGACAAGGCTGCCGTAGAGGGTACGGAACTCATCTACAATAAGCTGATGTCCTATCTGAAAGGACGCGGACTGAGCGTCATAGAGGCCGTAGGGAAAGAACTGGATACCGACTTTCACGAGGCGGTGGCCCAGATGCCGGTTCAGGAGGCCGATAAGAAGAATAAGATTATAGATGTCATCCAGCCCGGTTACAAGTTGAATGACAAAGTTATACGTTTTGCAAAAGTAGTAGTGGGGGTGTAACGGACAATGGCTGGGAAAAGAGATTATTATGAAGTGCTCGGGGTGTCCAGGGATGCCTCGGCCGAGGATATAAAGAAGGCCTACCGAAAGATGGCCTTGAAGTATCATCCTGACAGGAATCCGGGTGATGCTGCCGCTGAGGAGAAGTTCAAGGAGGCGGCTGAGGCATATGATGTGCTCAGTAATCCGGACAAAAAGGCCAGATATGACCAGTTCGGCCATGCGGGAATGAGCGGTGCTGCCGGCGGTGGTGGCGGATTTGACGGTTTCGGCGGCTTTACCATGGAGGATATATTCAGCCGTTTCGGAGATATCTTCGGAGGCGGTTTCGGCGGAGGTTTCAACGGTTTCGGCGGCTCGTCCGGCAGAGGGAGCTCTGCAAGAGTGCAGAAAGGCGCGAATATACGTATCCGTGTCAAATTGTCACTTTCCGAGATAGTCAACGGGGTTACGAAGACCGTTAAGATAAAGAAGGCTGTCAAGTGCTCTCACTGCAATGGCCGTGGAGCGGAATCGGAGGCGGATGTCCATACTTGTGAGACGTGTCACGGTACCGGTGTAGTTACCAAGATAGTACAGTCGTTTATGGGCAGGATGCAGACCACATCTCCTTGTCCGGCATGTGGCGGAGAAGGCAAGGTCATCGCGAAACCATGTCCTAAATGTCATGGAGCCGGTGTTGTGGAGGAGACCGAAGAGGTGTCGTTCAAGATTCCCGCCGGAGTTGTGGAGGGTATGCAGCTGACAGTTCATGGAAAGGGCAATGCGGCGAAGGGCAACGGAGTGAACGGAGATCTGCTGGTACTTATAGAAGAGGAGGAGGACGGAGAACTCCAGAGGGATGGCAATGACCTTATATATACGCTGTTTGTCTCAATGCCGGATCTGGTGCTCGGTACTTCGGCCGAGATACCGGCGGCTGACGGCAAAGTGAGGATCAAGATAGAGCCGGGGACTCAGTCCGGTACGTTCCTGCGTGTAAGAGGCAAGGGTATTCCGGATATAAACGGATACGGGCGGGGAGACTTGCTGGTATACATTCAGGTCTGGACACCTAAGAAGATAGACAGGGAAGAGAAGGAAATGTTCGAGAGGATGAAAGCTTCGGGCAATTTTGACCCTAAACCGACAAAGAAAGACCGCAATTTTTTTGACAGGATGAAAAAAATGTTCAGTTAATGTCAAAAAAATTTGGAATGTTTTCTCTTTTATCTATCTTTGCAGTCCCAAAAATCAAGCAACCTCTTGCACAGATATTTTAGAGCGGCAATGTTGCCAAAAAGTTAGAAAGAAATGGATTTAATTAAAGTTGCAGAACAGGCGTTTTCACAGGGTGAGAGAAAGTATCCCGATTTCAAGGCAGGTGATACAGTAACTGTGACATACAAGATTAAGGAAGAGAACAAGGAGAGACTCCAGAAGTTCCGTGGTGTAGTGATACAGAGAAAAGGTGCCGGTACAACCCAGACATTCACTGTACGCAAGATTTCTAACGGTATCGGAGTTGAGAGAATATTCCCTCTTTACTCACCTTTCATCTCCGAGATAGACCTCAACAAGAGCGGAAAGGTACGCAGGGCAAGGATTTATTATTTGAGAGATCTCACCGGTAAGAAGGCTCGCATTAAAGAGAAGAGATTTATCGGACTTGCTCCCGGTGCAGAGGCAGTTAATTCTCCTGCAGAGTAGTAAGTTCAACATAACGGCCTCGTAGCTCAACTGAATAGAGCATCTGACTACGGATCAGAAGGTTGTGGGTTTGAATCCCGCCGAGGTCACCATTATGAAAGCGCAATGTATTGCAAGTCAATGCATTGCGCTTATGATTTATATATCATTCAGTAAAAGAGAGATAGATGCTTTTCAAGTTCTCTTTTGACAGGTGGGAGATAAGATATATAAGATATGGCAATAAATATTACAACCATTGCGGTAGAAAATGACCTTAGGGGACGGAGTCACTGGTGGGGTGCGCCGGACTTGCCGGAGGGTATGGCATATCCCTGCATCGAGGTGGAGGATAAGGACGGCGGCACTTATTTCGAGCCTCTGACGTTCGTGTGTCAGATACGGTGCTCGGATATTGCGGAACTGGATCCGGAGGGCTTGCTGCCGCACCGGGGAATGCTTTATTTCTTCGCACCGATAGACTATTTTCTCGGGGATGATGAGTCTCCGCTGGATTATCACGATTCGCCTGCGGTGCTTTATACAGAGCAGGAGGACGGGCTGAGGCCGTATGAGCTGTGCTGGGAGGGTACGGATGAGAGTGTCTTCCGGCCTGCAGAGGAAATGCTTTTCTCCAAGGCAGAATCTCCGCGCGGCGACGGTCACATCCTGCTGGGCGAGCCGTATCAGGACGAGATCCGCCAGGCTCATCCGGGCTGCCTGTCCCTGCTGCAGATAGACGAGGACGACCGCTGGGGCCTGCGCTTCTACGACTGCGGCATGTACTATTTCCTCGTCAGACCCAGCGACCTCACGGACCGCAGATGGCACCGCGTCGAAGGCGATCTGTTCTTCTATTGAAAACAATCGGAAGGAGAATGTTTTATGAGATTGGATGACTTTGAGAATGAGATTTCTGCAGTGATTTTCCGAAGGGGAGAGGATTATTATGTGAATGGTCTTGTAGAGGACCTTGGGGAGGTAGCTCCGGGCAGATGGAATGCAGTAGTTGAGGGAACGACGGACTATGAGACTGAGGTTTGTGTTGAGAACGGTAAGATTACCTCATGGGACTGCGACTGCCCTTATGATGGATATATGTGCAAACATGTTGTGGCGGTGTTGCTTGCGGTACGCGATGAAATCTCTGATTTTAGTGATTATGAAGATGTTAGGGCAGAGCGGAAACAGTTGCTGCGGGAAGATGCTGTAATCAGCGGGGATTTGATGGCCCGTATCTCTTTATTGACGGAAAGGCAGCTTAGGGACTTTGTCGGGAATTATGCGCAGAAAGATGCCGTTTTTAAGGAAGAATTGCTTAAGTATGTTGTGTCCAAGCAGTTGTCTGGAACGGCGGAAACATATCGCCAGGAAGTCAGGAAGTATATCTGCTATGCTGACATATACGGTATTTTGGATAAGGGAATACTGCTTCTGGAGGCAGGACGTATTGAGGAAGCCGTCGCAATTGCGCTTCAGACATTTGAGTCGTTTGCCGACGAGTATGAATATGATGATTATGCGGATAATGATAATATTGATCCTGATGTGTGTGATAGGGCTGGAGATTTGATACGCAGGATAGTGGATGACAGCAGGACTGCTTCTGAACTTAAGCGGAGTATAGTTGTGGAACTGGACAGTTTGTCCGGGAAGGATGTCTATGCACAGTTTGATATGTTCGATATGGACGGCTTGGTTGCGGATGTCAGTCAGAGTATTTTTTCAAAGGAAGATATATTGGCGATGATAGATATCCATCTGAGGACAGAACCGGAATATCGTTTGGCGGACTGGGTTCAACGTAAGGTGCATGTGCTGGCCGGGATGGGCCGGACGGATGAGGCTGCGGAAGTGGTTGACGGGTATCTATATCTTCCGGAGATACGCAGGGAGGAGGTGGATAAGGCGGTAGAGGCTGGAAATTACGAAAGGGCTCTGGCAATGTTGGATGAGGGTATTGATCTGGCGGAGAAGAACGGCCATTACGGAACCAGAAACAGTTGGAGGGAGCGTAAACGGGATGTTTTCGAGGCTCAGGGACGTGTGGATGATGTCGTGGAGATAACCAGGGAAATGTTTCTGGACTCTCCGAAGATGGAAGATTACCGCAGGCTGAGGAGCCTGATTAAGGCGGAGAAATGGCCGGAGTATCTAGACAGTCTGATAGGCAGGGCCAGGCTTGTAGATTATTCGTATTATACATCGTGTTCCCGGGCTGAGATATTCAGGGAGGAGAAGGAGTACGGCCGTCTCCTCGCTCTTATAGCAAAACTCCGGCCTGAAGACCGTCTTCATGCGTTGATGACGTATTCATCCGTGCTGCAAGCTGGATATTCGGCTCAGTTGCTGGGTATGTTCACACCTTTGATAAAGGACTATGCAGAGAGAAATGTTAACGTAAAGGCGTATCCTTACGTGGTACAGGTACTCCGTCAGATGCGTAAGCTTAATGGCGGAGAGGAAGTCGTGTCGGAGTTGGTAAGTCTGTTTAGGTCTAAGTATGCAAGGCGTTTCCGTATGATGCAGGAACTTGACCGTCTGTAGTTTCTGTAATATGGTGTGCTGACAAGAGAGGATAGATGGGAGGGAGAACTGGTAAGGTGGGGAGATTGTTGATGAAATATTTGGCAAAATGAAAACCCCGGGCGGGAAGACTCCTGTCCGGGGTTTCGTGTGTATGCTGTCGGCTTTAGAGTCCGTGGCGGGACTATGAGCCGAAGTTGTCGAAGAGGATGTTCTCGGGAGGTACTCCGAGGCTGTCCAGCATCTTGAGGACTGACTGGGTCATCATCGGAGGTCCGCACATCAGGTAGAGGCAGTCCTCGGGAGCCTCGTGGGCCTTGAGGTATGTCTCGTAGAGGACGTTGTGAACGAAACCGACCTTGTAGTCCACTCCTGCTGCATCGGCCTCGGGATCCTGACGGTCGAGGGCCAGATGGAACTTGAAGTTGGGGAACTCGCGCTCTATCTCGTGGAAGTCCTCGAGGTAGAAGGCCTCCTTCAGGCTGCGGGCACCGTAGAAGAAGTTGACCTTGCGGGATGTCTTCTCTGTCTTGAACAGGTGCATGATGTGGCTTCTCATGGGAGCCATACCGGCACCGCCGCCGATGAAGATGAACTCCTGGTCGGCAGGAGCGTTGTCCGGGATGAAGAACTCTCCGTAAGGGCCCGAGATGATCACCTTGTCACCCGGCTTGCGGGAGAAGATGTAGGACGAGCTGATTCCGGGAGGCACGTTCATGAAACCGCCCTTGGCCTTGTCGAATGGAGGGGTGGCGATACGGACGTTCAGCATGATGATGTCGCCCTCGGCAGGGTGATTGGCCATGGAGTAGGCCTTGAAGGTAGGCTCGGAGTTGTGGGCATGCAGGTTGAATACGCCCATCTTCTCCCAGTCGGCCCTGTAGGGTTCCTCTATGTCCATATCCTTGTAGTCGATATCGTATTTGGGGATGTCGATCTGGATATATCCTCCGGAGCGGAAGTTGAGATGCTCGCCTGCGGGAAGCTTCACTACGAACTCCTTGATGAAGGTGGCTACGTTCTTGTTGCTTACCACCTCGCACTCGAGTTTCTTGATGCCGAGGATGCTCTGGGGTACGAGGATCTTGAGGTCCTCGCGGACTTTCACCTGGCATCCGAGTCTCCAGTTGTTCTGCTGCTGCTTGCGGGTGAAGAATCCCACCTCGGTGGGCAGGATGCTTCCGCCTCCGGAGAGCACCTGGCATTTGCACATACCGCAGCTTCCGCCGCCGCCGCAGGCAGATGGCAGGAAGATCTTCTCGTTGGAAAGGGTAGCCAGCAGGGATGAGCCAGGATTGACATCAAGGACTCTCTCTCCGTTGTTGATGTCAATCTTGACGTTGCCCTGAGGGGTCAGCTTGGCCTTGGCCACCAGCAGAAGGGCGACCAGGATGAGTGTCACTATGAGGAATGTGACGATCGAAAGTATAAGTATTGTTGTCAATGACATAGTCGTGTCCTCCTATAATTGAATACCCATGAAGCTCATGAATGCCAGGCCCATGAGACCGGTGATGATGAATGATATACCGAGACCCTTGAGAGGCTTGGGCACGTTGGAATAGGCGAGTTTCTCGCGGATGGCGGCGATGGTCACGATGGCCAGGAACCAGCCGATGCCGGAACCGAGGGCATATACCGTGGCATAGCCGAGGTTGGCGAAATCCCTCTCCTGCATGAAGAGCGACGCTCCCATCACGGCGCAGTTCACAGCGATAAGGGGCAGGAAGATACCGAGCGATGAATAGAGTGAGGGGGAGAATTTCTCCACAATCATCTCGACAAGCTGGGTCACTGCCGCGATAACGGCTATGAAGATGATGAAACTAAGGAAACTCAGGTCCAGATTGGCGAATGCCGGGCTGATCCAGTCCATGGCTCCGGGAGTGAGGAAGAACTTATTGAGGAGGTAGTTGATGGGCAGGGTCACGAGGATCACGAAGATCACGGCGATACCCAGACCGAAGGCTGTCTTGACGTTCTTCGATACAGCCAGGAACGAACACATCCCCAAGAAGTATGCGAAAACCATGTTGTCGATGAAAATCGACTTGACGAATAGATTTAAATATTCCATAGCGATGTGTCTTTATTATTTTTCTTCAATGAGCTCTTTCTGGTAGCTTCTCTGTATCCAGATGATGAGTCCGACGAGAATCAGTGCCATGGGAGGCATGATGATCAGGCCGTTGTTCATGTATCCTGCTGCATACCAGCTGTCAGGGATGATCTGATGTCCGAAGAGACAGCCGGAGCCGAGCAGCTCGCGGAAGAAGGCCAGTACGACGAGTATCATACCGTAGCCGAGACCGTTGGCGATACCGTCAACGAATGAGGGCCAGGGCTTGTTGCCGAGGGCGAATGCCTCGATACGTCCCATGACGATACAGTTGGTGATGATAAGACCGACGTATACGGAGAGCTGCTTGCTGACCTCGTAGGCGAAGGCCTTGAGGAACTGGTCGATGAGAATCACGAACAGGGATACGAGCACCAGCTGTACGATGATACGGATACGGTTGGGAATCGTATTTCTGAGAAGTGATGCGAACAAGCTTGAGAATCCGGTTACGAGGGTAACCGAGAGAGCCATTACGCAGGCAGGCTCAAGCTTTACGGTAACTGCCAGCGAAGAGCAGATACCCAAGACTAAGACCGTTACCGGGTTGGCCTTGAAAAACGGGTTTTTATAGATTTCCTTCTTCATGATTGTCCACAGTATTGGTTGTTGAATCTGCGGCTGCCTGAGCCTGAGCTTTGGCGGCCAGCTGTTTTTCGAAATAGGGCTCGTAGTCCGTGAGCCACTGTCTGATGGCGTTCTCCAGTGCGCGGCTGGTGATGGTTCCGCCGGAGATGGCGTCCACTCCGTGCATGTCACCTTCAGGCACTCCGCCCTTTACTACCGAGATGGATACCATGTTGTCGCCCTCGAAGATAGTCTTGCCGGCGAACTGGTTGCTGAAGTGCGGTGTGGCTATCTCGGCACCGAGACCCGGAGTCTCTCCCTTGTGGAGGAATGTGGCTCCGTAGACGGTGTTGTAGTCGTCCTTAAGGGAGATGTAGCCCCAGATAGGTCCCCACAGACCTGCTCCGTAGATAGGGAAGATCTCGACTCTGCTGCCGTCGTCCAGAGTGCAGACGAATACGGGCAGGGTGAGCTTCGATACATCGGGATTGGCCTGCTTCATGATGTCGTACTGGGACTTCAGTCCTGATGCGAGAGCCATCGGGAAAGCCTCGCCCTCAACCTTGTCGCCTTTGACGTTCACGAGATAGGAGTCGGTGATGTATTTGTTGTATTCTGCTTCGATGTAGCTGTTCTTGTCCTTTGCCTGATCGGCTTCCTGAGCCAGATTGACTGAGTACAGGATGCTCTGACGGGTCTCTGTGGCCACGTTGGCGTTCTGCCTGTCGCTCAGGGATACGGACACGAAAGCCAGGACAGCTGCCACTACCACCACAAGTATGATGGAGTAGATGACGGTATATGTGTTACTGTTGGTATTCATAGTGCTGTATCTTATTGATTGATTTGTGCCCTTTTGAGACGGTTCTTGATGTTCCTCTGCACTACGCAGTAGTCAATCAGCGGAGCAAATGTGTTCATAAGCAGGATCGAGAGCATCATTCCCTCGGGATATCCGGGGTTGAACACTCTGAGGATGATGGTGAATGCTCCGATCAGAAAACCGTAGATCCACTTGCCGGTCTCGGTCTGAGCCGAGGTGACGGGGTCGGTGGCCATGAATACGGCTCCGAAGGCGAATCCTCCCATGATCAGGTGCTCCCATGCGGGCATAGCCAGGTAGGAAGTGGGATCAGGCGCGATGGCGTTGCAGAGATAACCCATTGCAAGACCGCCGACAACGGTGGACAGCATGATCTTCCAGCTTGCCACACCGGTGAAAATCAGTATCGCAGCACCGATGAGTATGGCTATCGTGGAGGTCTCGCCGGGACATCCGGGCATCAGGCCGATGAACATGTTCAGTATGCTGTCGCTGCCGTTGGCCATTGTGGGGAAATTGCCGATGGCGGCCTCTGCAAGAGGAGTCGCTCCGGAATATCCGTCCACGCCGGCCACCCATACCTTGTCACCTGACATATGGCTGGGGTAGGCGAAGAAGAGGAAAGCCCTGGCGATCAGCGCGGGGTTCCAGATATTCATGCCGGTGCCGCCGAATACTTCCTTGCCGAGGATGACTGCGAAAGCCACTGCGAGGGCCAGGATCCAAAGGGGAATGTTGATGGGAACGATCAGCGGGATAATCATACCTGTGACCAGGTAGCCCTCGTTGACCTCATGGCCGCGTATCTGGGCCGATGCGAACTCTATGCCCAGACCTACGATGTAGGATACCAGGTAGAGGGGAAGTATCTTGAGGAAACCGTACCATACCATCTGCCAGAAGCTCATATCCGTGCCTGCGGCGAGGTTGTGCTGGTAGCCGATGTTATAGATACCGAAGAGGAGGGTGGGGATCAGTGCGACCACCACGATGATCATGACTCTCTTGAGGTCGTTGCAGTCCCTGACATGCGAGCCCCGTCTGGTGACGGTATTGGGCACTCTCAGGAATGACTGGAAAGCCTCGATGGTGGAATCAAATATTGAACCTTTTTTCTCTTTCTTTTCCATATTGCTATGCCATTTCTTTAATCATGATGTCAATACCCTTGGACACGATAGCCTGGATGTCTATCTTGGAAGGGTCTATGTACTCGCAGAGTGCGAAGTCCTCCTCGACCACCTCGTAGATGCCGAGCTGCTCCATCTTGTCGATGTCCTCGGCGAGGATGGCCTTGAGCAGATACACGGGATAGATGTTCATGGGGAACACCTTGGCGTATTTGCTGGTCATCACGAAAGCCCTAACACCGCCGTTGAGGTTGGAGTCCACCTTATACTTTTTCCTGGGAGTAAGCCATGAGAAATAGGTGGATGCGAAACTGAACTTCTTGGGCCTGAATATCTTGGCCCAACCGAATGTCTCGTAGTAGTTGCCCTCGGTAATAAGGGACACGCAGTCGTCGTAGAATCCCAGATAGCCTTCCTTGCCGACATTGGTGCCGGTGAGTATGTTGCCGCTGATGAAGCGCACTTCACAGCCTTTCTGGAGTTTCTCGACATTGTCGTTGGTCATGTCGGCGATGCCGCTCATGCACATGCCGCTGATGCACTTCACGTAGCCGGGAGTGCTTACGCGGGGACCTCCTACTGCGACGGTCTTGCGCATGTCCACCTTGCCTGTGGCGAAGAAGCGGCCGATGATGGCCAGCATCTGGAGATTGACAGTCCAGACCATATCACCCTTGTTTACAGGGCAGATGTGATTGATCTGCACACCTACGTTGCCGGCGGGATGGGGCCCGTCGAATACATGGAACTCCACTCCGCTGAGTCTGTGGAACGGAGTGCAGGCATGTGTCTTGGCATTCAGACCGAAATGTATCTTGGGAGTAATCTTGGACAGTACACTGATAGCTGTCTGTATATTCTCCACCTCCTCCTTCAGGATGTAGTCATAGTCCGCAGCCAGAGGAGCGGAGTCGAATCCGGAGATGTAGAGTGCCTGGGGGCGTACTTCCGGATTGGGGATGATACCGTAGGGACGCTGCTTGATGCAGGGCCACAGTCCGCTCTCGAGGAGAGCGCTGATCACCTGCTCCGCAGTGATGGCCTCGGGCTTGGGAAGATCAAACCTGGCGTACTCCGTTTCCGGATCAGCCTTGACTCTGACCTCGAGAAGCTTTCTCTTCTCACCTCGGATAATTCCGCAGACAGTTCCGCTCACCGGAGAGGTGAATCTGACTTCAGGTCTTTTCTTATCGAAGAAAAGGACGGATCCGGCCTTTACGGCGTCACCTTCCTTTACTGCGAGCTTTGGAATAAGGCCTCTGAAATCGGTGGGCTTTACAGCCACTGTCTCCGAAACTATACTCTTGAGGATACGGGCTTCCGGCACACCCTCTACAGGTATGTCCAGCCCTTGTTTCAATTTTATATAGTCAACCATATCCTTTTATGTAAAACAAAAATTTGGGTGCAAATATAGATAAAACTTTTGTAGATTTGTGCTCCAATTTAAAAAGAATGTGAAATGAATTTGTCGGGTTTGAATAGTGCTCAGCAAGAGGCAGTTAAGTGCGTGAGCGGAGCTTCGATGATTATCGCGGGAGCCGGTTCCGGGAAAACTCGTGTGCTTACATGGAAGATTGCGGCCATAATCGAGAGCGGAATCGAGCCTTCCTCCATCATGGCCCTGACCTTTACCAACAAGGCGGCCAGGGAGATGAAGGAGCGTGTCGCGGCCATAGTCGGCAGGGACAAGGCCCGCCGCCTGTGGATGGGTACTTTCCATTCCATATTTGCCCGCATATTGAGGGACAATGCCGGACTTCTCGGATTTCCGAAGGCATTCACCATCTACGATGCATCCGATGCCAGGAACGCCATAAAGGCCTGTATCAGAGAACTTCAGCTGGATGACAAGACATACAGGCCGGGAGAGGTGCTTTCCCGCATATCCACGGCCAAGAACTACCTGGTGACGGCATCGGACTATATGAACAACCATGAGGCGATACGCAAGGATACCCAGATGCGCAAGGGCCGGATATGCGATGTCTATAAGCTCTATGCGGAGAAATGTAAGGCCGAGGGGGTAATGGACTTCGATGACATACTCCTGTATACCAATATCCTGCTCAACAAGCATCCGGAAGTGGCGGAAAGTCTAAGGAGTGTCATATCGCACATACTGGTGGATGAGTATCAGGATACCAACATGGCACAGTACCGGATAGTGAGGATACTTGCGGCCCGTAACCACAACATCACTGTGGTCGGGGATGACTCCCAGAGTATCTACGCATTCCGTGGTGCCAGGATACAGAACATCCTCAATTTCAAACGGGATTATCCGGAGGCCAGGGAGTTCCGCCTGGAGCAGAATTACCGCTCCACTCAGACCATAGTCAACGCGGCCAACTCGGTCATCGCGCACAATACGAACCGTCTGAAGAAAGAGTGCTTCTCGGAGGGAGACAAAGGCGAGAAGATAGAGCTGATACGTGCATACGACGACAGGGAGGAGGCGGCCTCCATCGTGTCTTCCATCATTAGGCGGATCTATTCCACAAAGGCCTCTTACGACTCCTTCTCGATACTCTACCGTGTCAATTCCCAGTCCAGGGTGCTGGAGGAGGCCCTGCGCAAGAAGAATATACCTTATATAATATATGCTGGCCATTCGTTCTATGAGCGCAAGGAGGTCAAGGATATGCTGGCCTATATGAGGCTGGTGCTCAATCACAGTGACAACGAGGCTTTCCGCCGGGTAGTCAATCTGCCGGCCAGGGGCATAGGGCAGACTTCGATGGCCAGGCTGTCGGAGGCAGCGTCCGCATCGGGGATGTCGTTGTGGGAGATGTGCTCGAGTCCGGAACTTGGCCGCTGGGACATCAAGGAGGCTGCTGCTGCCAAGCTGCGGATGTTCGCGGATATGATAGACAGTTTCAAGGCCCGCATATGGACGGACGACGCATATACTCTGGCTGTGGCCATAGCCGAAGGCTCCGGGCTGCTTCCGTCGCTGAGGGCCGACATGTCGGTGGAGGGTATGTCGGCTCTGGGCAATGTGACAGAGCTGCTCAACGGAGTTCAGGAATTTGTGGCCAATGAAGTGGAGACGGCGGAGCAGATGGGAGAGCACGGCAAGATACCGACTCTGGAGGCCTATATGGAGAATGTGGCCCTGCTTACCGATGCCGACAAGGCTGAGGACGAGGATGAGAACAACCGGGTGAAGCTGATGACCGTCCACGCATCGAAGGGCCTGGAGTTCCCGTATGTGTATATCGCCGGGATGGAGGAGAATCTGTTTCCGTCGTCCATGTCCTCCACTGCGGAGAATGTGGAAGAGGAAAGACGGCTCTTCTATGTGGCTCTGACCAGGGCTGAGAAGGCCGTGACACTCTCATATGCGGGCAGCCGCTTTTTGAACGGCAAGACCTCGGCCTGCCGTCCGAGCCGCTTTCTCAAGGAGATAGACCCAAGATACCTGAACGGGACTGTGGAGGATTTCTCCTCGGTAGGAGGAGATGACTACGGGGATGACGACAGCGGATGGAATGGTTGGCGGCAGCATCGGAGCCAGCCTCAGATCCATAATCAGGTGCAGGCCCGGCAGGAAGCGGTCAGTGTCAGACCAGATATGTCCAGATTTAAGCCGGTAGAGAAAGTCAGGACATTTTCCGGGCCGATAGCGGATTCGGTCTCGGCGGGGGATAAGGTACGGCATGACAAGTTCGGTATCGGGGAGGTAATCTCGGTGTCCGGATCAGCCCCGGACATCAAGGCCGTTGTCAGGTTTGACGCAGCCGGAGAGAAGACTTTGCTGCTGAAGTTTGCCAGATTGCAAAAAGTATAAGATTTATTAATGATAATTGCAAATCCGCGGCAATCTTGGCACGGGAATTGTAGTGGTATTCAATGAAGTTTTTCATAGTTTAAGTTTAGGTTAAGTAGCTGGGCCGCGTCCGATCTGAAGGATAGTGGCCCAGTGAATTTTTATAGCAGCTCGATGTTGTTTCTCTCCTTGACATCCTTCATGGCATTCCTTGTGTCGAATACGAATCGGGCATATTGCTGCACTATATTGTAGTCAATACAAGTGTGAGCGGTAGTAATGACGGTGATGTCAGAATCAGACAAAAGTGATCGGCTTAGTTCGGTTTCACCGGTATATGTAACTCCTTTGTCGTGATATTCCTTTACATATGGATCATAGAAGCGTACGTTTGCTCCCTTTTTGCGCAATACATTAATAACTCTTATGGCTGGACTCTCCCGACAGTCATCTATATCGGCCTTGTAGGCCACTCCAAGCACCAGGATGTCCGAGCCTTTTAAGGATTTGGAAAATTCATTCAGAATGTTGGCGATACGCTGCACGCAATATTCAGGCATCCGGTCGTTGATCATCATGGAGGTCTCGATCATGGAGGTGTGGAATGCGTATTCCCGTACCTTCCAGCTCAAATAGTAGGGGTCCAGCGGTATGCAGTGGCCTCCCAGACCTGGGCCGGGATAGAATGCCTGGAATCCGTATGGCTTGGTCCTGGCAGCGTCAATCACTTCCCAGATATTTATCTTCATTCTGTCGCAGAGCATGGCCATCTCATTGATGAGGCCAATATTGATGTTGCGGTATGTGTTCTCAAGAATTTTCTCCATCTCGGCAATTGCCGGAGATGATACGGGATATACCCCTCCTTCCAGGAAACTCTCGTACATGGTCTTGATGACATCTTCTGCATCCTGTCCTATGGCCCCTACAACCTTAGGTGTGTTATGGGTCTTGTAGTGTACATTGCCGGGGTCTACTCTTTCAGGGGAGAAGGCCAGGTAGAAATCTTTCCCGCATACGAGACCGGAGCCTTTTTCCAGGATAGGACGGACTATGTCGGAAGTGGTGCCGGGGAACGTCGTGGACTCCAGCACCACCATAGTGTCTTTCTTCAGATATTCAGCAATCTGTATGGAGGAATGCTCTATGTATGACAGATCCGGCTGCTGATGCGTGTCAAGCGGTGTGGGAACACAGATGGCTATGAAATCCATTTCTGCTATCCGGCTGAAATCCGTCGTGGCTTTCAGCATACCGTCGGCTGTTAAGGTTTTCAGGGTCTCGCTGTTTACATCGGATATGTAGTTTTCCCCGTTGTTGACTTTGCTGACTTTGTCATCCAGCAGGTCGAATCCGGTGGTCTTGAATCCTGCTCTGGCTATCTCGACAGCAAGGGGAAGTCCTACATATCCGAGTCCTACCACACCTGCCGCTATGCTTTTGTCTGAGATTTTCTTTAGAAGCTGTTCTTTCATTTTCAGTCTGTTTATCCCGACAAAGATAGGGCTTTTTATGACAGGCTGTCATTCAAGGAGGAATTCCTTTATACTTTTGACACCCGGATAACCGAAATAATTCTCAATGTCTCCCTTGACGTACAGTTTCCTGCCTATGTAGCCTGGATGGTCCACAAGGTTGACCGCGTCCCTCATGTCGCCTGAAGATGGCAGCTCGATGGCGGCGCATTCTTCTCTCGTGGAAGCTTTGACATTATCTGCCAGAGCCAGGTGGGATTCTTTTGTAAATGGCGGATCGAAACTTACCTTGGATGTGCTGACATCGCCTCCGACGATGTAGCCGCATACCCATACGTCTTCCGCTCCCAGGTTCATGGCCAGATCAGCGATTTTCAGAGCTTTCTCCATCGATGATCCGTCATTGCCGCTGCCGAGCGTGAAGTCCTCGTACATCCAGTTGCGTACAGTGTCTATCTCTACTGAGAATGAGTCTGATGTCTCGGCGGATGCGGACAACTTTATGGTCAGCATGTCAGCGGCTTCCAGCTGTCTGGACAGAATCGGCACTTCGTTGCCGTTGTCCGTGCAGGTGACCCGCAGTATGCCGGGCAGGAAGAAGGCCGTCCTGGTCTCTGAATACGGATAGGCCAGGGACTGACCGTCTGAATGTATGGCCACATCCGATGCCGGAAACCTGTCCTTGAACGAATCGGCGAATATAAGCTTCATGCCGCAGTTGAGCTGAGTGCAGTTGAATGCGACCGATACGGTCTGTCCGCTTCCTACCACCACTGTCCTCAGGTCTCCGAACTGGGGCATGTCGAATCCGGGCTTTTCAAATTCAATGGACTGCAGCGACACGTCGTAGCTGCCGGACTGTACTCTGACTGGGTCGGGCCGTTCCCCGTACGGACCTTTATATATGATATCTCCGCCGGAGGAGGCGACTGTGAGGATGAAGTCGTTGGTGTCAGGCAGATTGAGACTGCTGCCGGCGGATTTGAACAGCTCTCCCAGACGTCGGCTCATGTAGATGTCACTGTAATCGGTAGACAGGCCAAAAGAAATATACGAGTCTCCCGTCGTCATCTCGTCCTTGCACGCAGTCATCGCAACCACGGCCATCAGGAGGACGAATCCCTTCAAAATTCTCTGTGTCATAGTATTTCTTTTTAAAATTAAAGTTGTCGGCAAAGATATGTTCCTGGGCGGATTAAAAATTTAATAGAAAAAAACGTGTGAGAATATTTTTGTTTTTAGAAAAAAATTAAATTTGTAACAACGACACTAACTTGTACAATATGTATCGAATAACATCCCATCCGATTCTTCCCGTACCAGCGGAAGATACTGTATCATTTAAGTTTGAGGATAAAACAATAACAGGGCAGAAGGGGCAGACCATCGCCGCCGCCATGCACCAGGCCGGCTGTCCTGTACATAGTCTCAGTCTCGACCACCGCAAGAGGACTATGGAGTGCGGTATCGGCAAATGCGGCGCTTGCGAGATGCTCGTGGACGGCAAGATCCGCCGTATCTGCATAACCAAGGTGGACGGAGTCCGGGAGGTCGCAAGGCTCAGCGCCGACAGCGGCTTCAAGGGCGTTCTGGTTACAGAGAAGGACGGAGTGGAGGAGGAAAAGGAGGTCTACAGGACTACCGTGGCCATTATCGGTGCCGGACCGGCCGGTCTGGCAGTCCGCGAGGAGCTGCTGAAAGAGGGCGTGGACTGTATAGTAATCGACAGTAACAGCGAGATAGGCGGTCAGTTCCTGATGCAGACCCATCAGTTCTTCTTCTTCGAGAAGGAAAAGCGTTTCGGAGGGATGAGGGGATTCGATATAGCCAGGACTCTGGCCGGGGACTCTCACGAGGGCATTATGCTGGACTCTGTGGTCTGGGATATCCTCGATGGCAAGAGGCTGGCTGTCAAGAATATCGCTACCGACAAGGTCTTCTATGTGGATACCGACGAGCTGGTCATCGCCACCGGAGCCGTGCCCTTCATGCCGGCCTTCAAGAACGACGATGTGCCTGGAGTTTACACCGCCGCCGTGGTCCAGAGGATGATGAATACCCAGTTTACGCTCTTGGGCAAGAACATCCTTACGGTCGGAGCCGGCAACATCGGCTACCTGACATCCTATCAGGCCATGCAGGCCGGGGCCAACGTCAGGATGATCATCGAAGGTATGCCCCGCGAGGGAGGCTTTCCCGTGCAGGCCAACAGGGTGCGCCGTCTCGGCATCCCGATTCTGACCTCCCACGTGCTGGTGGAGGCTGTGCCCAATGCCGACCATACCGGCATTACCGGAGCCATCATCGCCGAGTGCGAGAACTTCAAGCCCATCCCCGGTACCGAAAGGCTCATCGATGGTATCGACTGCATCAACATCTGTACCGGTCTGATGCCTGACAACCAGCTCTTTGTCAAGGGTAATGCCGTATTCGGCCGCAGCTGCCACGGAGTCGGCGACTCCGTCCGTATCGGCGAGGGTACCTCAGCCGTCCTCCGTGGAAGACAGTGCGCGTATGAGATCCTCCAGAACCTCGGCCGCCGCTTCAATTATGACAACTACCTTCAGATCTCGAAGGAATACATTGACTCCCAGCAGCATCCCGTGAGGATACTCCAGGAGCCCGCGATGCCCTCCGCCGAGAGAGCCGCTGCCGCTCCATTTGTAATCATGGACTGCCTTTACGGATTTGCCTGCAACCCGTGTTCATTTGCCTGCAAGAGCGGAGCCATTGCCAAGAGTTCCACATCCACTACTCCCAAGATAGACTACGACAAGTGTATCGGTTGTATGCAGTGCGTGTACCAGTGCCCCGGCCTGGCCATTTTCGGCTATGATACCCGTGCCGGCAAGCTCTTCCTGCCTATCGAGTACGAGGTACAGGAGGGTTCCGGGGTATTCCTGGTGGACGACAACGGCAGGAAGGTCGGAGAGGGTGTCGTCGAGAAGATCATGCTCAAGCCCAACAAAACCAATGTGGCCCGCGTCAAGGTGGCTCAGCTCTATGACGGCGGCGTGCTGACCGATGCCCGCGGCTTCATCGTCAAGGAACGCTATCCCGCTCCCGTGGAGATGAAACCGGCTCCGTCGGTGGACGGCAAGACCTATATCTGCCACTGCGAGGACCTTACATTGGAGAGGATACTGGAGTTGATAGGCGACCGCAAGACTATCTCGGCCGACGAGCTCAAGCACATCTCCCGTCTTGGCATGGGACCCTGCCGCGGCAAGCGCTGTCTCCCGAGGGCCAAGTCCGCCCTGCGCCCCTACGGCATAGAGTTGACCGGTGACTTCACTCCCCGTGCGCCCATGGCCAGTCTCGTGGAGCTGGGCAATGTCATCAACAAGGCCGGGGCGGAGAAGATAGTCCTGCCGTCCGGGGCTGTTGCCGACGGCGGCAAGGTGGGGGCTCTCGTTGCAGGAGGCGGTATGGCGGGCTCGGCGGTGTTCCGCTATCTGGCCGAGGCCGGTTTCGCTCCCGTGCTGGTCAATAAGGACCGCGGCAGCTCGTGGAGAAATATCGCCGGCGGACGTCCGGCATTCTCCCTGCCCGCGCTGGCCGACATCGCCAACCACAACCTCGAGATATTCCGGGACCTGCAGCAGCATGCGAATATAGACTTCCGCCTGATCCGCTATGTCAACTTCGCCCACGATGAGGCGACCTACCGCTCTCTCGACGCCGCCCGCGCCTGGTCCAAGGCCTACATGGTGGATCCCAAGGATTTCCAGAAAGAGATATCGCCCTACATGCGTCCGGGTCTGGACATGTACGTGGCCGCTCAGGTGACGGAGGACTGCTGGCAGGCGACTCCGGGCAAGACCATCAACGCCGTCCGCCTGATAGGGCGCAGCCACGGCGGCCGGATCCTCGAGGAGACCGAGCTGGTGGATGTACGCAAGGTAGGCGGAGAATACGAGGTGCTGGTACGTGACAGTGCCCGCCGCTACACTAGGTTCCGCACGGAGATATTTGTCAATGCCCTCGGATACGGCGCGGAGAAATTTGCCCACATGCTCGGCATCGAGACCGGCCTGTATCCTGTAAAGCACCAGGCCTTCATCACCAAGCGTCTGCCGCTTTTAGGCAAGGAGGGTGCTCCTTTAGACATGCTCATCGACCGCCGTCATTACAAGGGCTTCTCGGCTGTCTACGGGCAGCAGCTCGCCGACACAGGCCAGATTATCGGCTGCGCCTCTCCGGCTACCGATCCTGCAGAGGCCGGCAAGGATCTCAGAATCAATACCCAGGCCTTCCTCGAGATAGCCTCCGAAGTATTCTCCGAGTGGATCCCTGCTCTCAAGGAAGTCGGTATCCAGGCCACCTGGGCAGGCTACTATGTGGAGCCGCGCTATATCGTCGACCCGGCCCTCGGCCTCTTCATCGGCATGCGCGGCCACGGCTTCATGCTCTCGCAGTACATCGGCAAGCTCTACGTGGATGCCCTCCTCGGCCGTCCCGTGCCCGAGTACTTCAAGGACCTGGCCCTCAGCGGCACCGGCCTCAGCGAGCAGGCCTTCAAATAGCCTACCGCAGATATCATCCATTCAGGGCGCGGCACTTTTATGTCACGCCCTGTTTGCTTTCAGGCATTAAATACTTACATTTGTATCATCTTTCGTCCCGCAGCCGTCCCTGCTGTAGTTATGCGTTTAACTTAAATGATACGTGATACAATGAAAGCAGATGAGATTATGGAACTGTTCAGACAGTTCGAGTCAATCGCCAATGACTATGAGGGCGTGGAGTGCTGGAGTGCCAGGGAATTGTCTAAGTTGCTGGGTTACACGCAGTGGCGGAATTTTGAAAACATTGTGGAGAAGGCCAAGGCGGCATGTCGGAATGCCGGTCAGGATGTCTCATATCATTTTGCTGACGTCAGCAAAATGATAGACTTGCCGAAAAGTGCTCAGCGTGAGGTAGATGACTTCGTGCTTACGCGCTATGCATGTTGTCTTATTGCACAGAACGGAGATGCCAGGAAGCCGCAAGTCGCTTTCGCTCAGAACTATTTCGCAGTTCAGACCAGGCGTGCGGAGCTCATTCAGAAACGCATACTTGAGTACGAACGCGTGCAGGCCCGGAACAAACTCGCTGAAACAGAGTGGAGAAGAGGCTTAAGTCAGATGAGAAGAAGATAAAAGTTGATAAAAATGATACAGTTACAAAGAAATAACACCGAAATGGAGGATGTGCGTCGGATGCTGAGGCCGAGGCCGGAAGATACGCACAAGGGAGACTTCGGACATGCGCTTTTAGTGTGCGGTTCGCGTGGGATGGCCGGGGCGGCTGTACTGGCCGCCATGGGGGCGCTACGCTCCGGCTGCGGCCTGGTGACGGTGCATCTGCCGGAGTCCGAGCGGACGGTGATTCACTGCACCTGCCCTTCGGCTATGGTGGACTGCGACCCACAGGGGCATTTTTCCGCATTGCCTTCAAATATGGAACGGTATACAGCGGTAGGATGCGGGTGCGGCCTCGGACGGCATCCCGAGACGGAGGCGGCCCTTAGAAGCCTGCTGCGTGCATGGCAGCGGCCGATGGTCCTGGATGCGGATGCCCTGAACATCATTGCCGCCGGGCCTGATTTGCTTGGGCTCGTGCCTGAAGGCTCCATCCTCACGCCCCATCTCGGAGAACTCCACCGTTTAGTGGGCAAATGGGCCACTGCGGAGGAAAGGCTGGCGAAAGCTGCTGACCTGGCCGTACGGACGCGCAGCTGTGTGGTGGTCAAGGGGCCGCATTCGGCTGTAATCTCTCCGGAAGGACAGGCGGCATTCAACACCACCGGCAATCCTGGGATGGCGACCGGCGGCAGTGGAGATGTGCTGACCGGCCTGCTGACAGGGTTGCTGGCCTCTGGCTACGGGGCGTTCGAGGCGGCCCGCCTGGGAGTGTGGCTGCACGGCAGGGCGGGGGACCTCGCCGCCTCCCGCTACGGGCAGAACGGCATGAACAGCCGCGACATCGCCGACTGTCTCGGAGAAGCTTTCCGCTGTGTTGAAGGTTGAATGTCTCGCCGACTGTTAGGGTCTTGTTACGTGTTTATCTTCCTATCGGAGCTGCAGTTTCTGTATTTCATACAAAAAGAAAAAAGCCTCAATATTCGATTTCTTCAGTTTATTGAGTTTTGTCGGCAATGGTGATTGAATGACAGCATCGGCCAATGCTTTAACTTCTTCAGGATTATAGTGTTTGACATCCGTTATTCCTTTCTCGATAAGTTTTGACAGATATGCGGCTTTGGCAGCATTGGTTATCGCGCTGTCAATGCTGTACACCTCGCTGTGTATAAATCCTCTTACTCTCTTGATGCCGTCCTGCAGTAATTCAAACTCATGCGGATTGTATAGTCCTCTCTGCATAATACAGAGAGCCGTGTCATAAATGTCGTTTAGAACGGATTGTAAGTCGGTTGTTTTGTTATTCCTATACTGTAACTCCGTTGAAACGAATTTGCGGAATGTTTCAGTTGTAACAGTCAGATCGGATATGCTGTCAAACAATGTGGCGATGTCGAACAACTGTTTGCATATTTCCATCGAATAGTTTTTTTCTCCTTTGAAAAAGGGAATACCTGTAGTATGTGGTGCAAAGGCCGTGAGTTTATCACCCAGCAAGTCTTCTTTACTGGGCAGCTTTACCATGACAGGTTCTCCCTGTTGTTTTAGAAAGCGACTCTGGATAGGTGCTTTTATTATATTGCCGTAACGACTTTCTTCAAGGAGCACATCCAACAAAATTTTATCCTGCCTGCCCCCTGTAGGATAAGATACTTCGTAGAAAAACTTGGCATGTTGTTTCGGAACATGTGTGCGGGATATGCGTTGAACCAATTCGACATTGCCGAATCCGTATTCAGCGGAATACTTTTCAATATAATCTTCGATCCGGGTTCCGGGAGGGCAGATTACATCTATATCTATCGAAAGTCGCCGGTTGCTGTCGAAATGAAGTAATAGAGATGAGCCTCCCTTGAACAGAAGTGGACATTCGGAGCGGACAAGAGCTTCCAGTAAGGAGAAAGCCCGGATAGTTTTTTCAACAAGGGCAATATCACGTACATTATTCTTGCTGGCTACGGTTTCTATCCATGCCAATGTTCTACTTTCCGGATGTATCATATTCTATATTTTTCAAAATGCGTTCTACTTTATCTTTTCTGTTCCGTCTTGATGCATAACGTAAGAGGCGGTGTATATTAATGAAGTAACTGGAGAAGGCATTGGCATATATCGTGTGTATTTCATTACCTTGCATGAACGACAGTTCATTGTCGCTTACAGCATCCACCAGCATTTTCTCTATCGTGGGTAGGTGGCATCCGTCAAATTCCGTCACAGGGGCTTCTCTTACCAACAACCTCACAATGATTGTTATATCGTTTGTAATATACCTCATACATTCCTGTCTTGTAGGGTTGAGAAGAATCGGCATGTCCAGTCCAAGTCCTTGCAACGACTGGAAAACAGATTCCATGGCGACTCTTTCCACATCGATAAGTATAATTCTGGATGCCGGCACATGCTGCATCAGCGGAGTCAGTACGGATGAGCTCCATATACAGTAATCTACAAACGGATAATGTTCTTTTATATGTCGGCATAGATTGCGTTCTGTCTCATCCGGAGTATAAATGAACCTTGTTTTTTCATCAAGAACAAGATATGTCCCGTGGGAGATTCTTGTAATCAGCTGATTGGCGACCATGCGGTTTAAAATGACATCAATTGATTTTTCAGATATGCCATTTGTTCCTGAGCATAATACTTCCAGGAGTTCACGTCTTTTGATAAGACCGTCTTTCATCATTGCGTAATCTAATATCTGATGTGCTATGCTCATATTTACATAGGTGTGTTTCATCGCAAATATATAACAAAAAAGGCAAATCTTATTAAGATTTGCCAATATTGTTAATATTTTATATTGCAGAATACGGATTAATTGCTAAATTCGGGGCGTGAAAATAAGAATCGACATATTCCGGCTGGCAGTGGCCGCTCTTGCGGCTGCCGTTATCATCTACGGACTTTCCTGCTCTTCCGGCAACGGAAAGGCCACGCCGCTGCTTGAGACTGCGGACTCGCTGATGGCCTCGGATCCTCAGGCTGCCAGGCAGGTGCTTTCCTCTGTCGCAGACGGGAAGGATATCCGGATGAGCCGTGCCGAGAGGGCTTATTACCTGCTGCTTGTGGCTGAGGCCGATTATCTTTGCGGTGAGCCGATGATCAGGGATACGGCTGTGCATGAGGTGGTGGAGTTCTTCCGGAGCGGAGCTCAGAAAAGGCTTTGCGCCCGTGCTCTGCTGATGCGGGCTGCGGTCCGGCAGGAGATGGCGGATACGCTGGCGGGGCTCGGGAGCTGGTGGAATGCACTTCCGGCTTCTGAAAGGGCGGGCGACGGTGAGTCGATGCGGCTGCTGCGCTCAGTCGTGGGCAGTATGTACACTCTGATGCCGGATTGCGGTGCGGAGCAATATGCCGCTGCGCTGGACAGCCTTGAGCGGAGAACCGGTGTGGAGGAGGCGGCTGAGGTATATCTGTCATTGGCCCGCGGATTATTCAGCTATGCAGCGGGACAGGCTGCTGACGATATTGCTCTCGGTATGAGGCTCGCACGGGAGGAGGGAGACGGAAGGGCTCTGACTATCGGGGAGGAATTGCTTGGGAAGCAGTCCGTCATTATGGGCGGGACGTATGTCGGGAACCGTGCAGATGCGGAGGCTCTTCGGCTCGCCGGGCTGATACTTGAGAATGAGTCGCTGCGCTTGCAGTCGGCGGAGGCACGTCTGCAGGTGATGGCCCTTGTGCTTGTGCTGGTGGTAGTGCTTGCCGTGGTGCTTGCCGAGGCCGGGATTCTGTGGCTCAGGGTGCGGAGGCTCAGATTGGAGAATTGTGCTCTGAAAGCGTCTATCGAGACCTTTGGCACTGTTTCTGAAGCGATTGCCGGATCATCCGGGGACGCGGAGCAAAGAACAGGGTGCTGTGGCGGGGAAGCCACGGGTGGAGAGGCCGGGACAGAGGCAGGTGCTGAAATCCAGTCGGTTCTGCGCGATATGGTGGCACTCATCGGCGAGATGAACGAGGCCTGCGGCCGGGATGGTGACGGAAGCGCCTCTACCGTTGACATCCGGAAGATGCTCGACCGCTATTTCCCCGAAGAAGAGGTGCATAACCGCATCCGGAGGATATGCGACCTGCTGTATCCCGGGGTACTTTCCGAGATAGAACGCGAACATCCGTCCCTTACCCGCAACGACCTCCTGCTCATTGCCTTGATGGCCTGCGGCTTCCCCACCGGAGCCATCTGCGCCGTCCGCCGTCTCAACGTGCATTCGCTCAATGTCCAGAAGACCCGTACTGCCCGGAAGATAGCTCCGGGCCTGCGCCTTTCCGATTTCGTCGCGCAGAATTTTCCTAGAAAGTAAATATTTTAAGGTCAGCATTGCAGTTTTCCTGTACCTGATTCACGCTGTTCGTCCGGCTGTAAGCGGTGTTGGTATTGATGCTGACAAAATGTAAGTCAGCATCAGTTGAAAATCAGTTAGTTGCGGGTGTCTTGCTAACTGCCCGGATATTTGGAGAGAGGCATTTTCCGTGTTATGTTTGCGGTATGAAGAATCTGGAAATTGCAATGAGACTGCTGCGGCGGCACGTGTCGCTGCGGATGGTCAATCTGGTGGGGCTGTCGGTGGTGCTCGCCTCGCTGCTTGTCTCGGTGAACTATATCCGGCGGGAATTGAGCTGGGACAGGTACAATGGGAATGCTGACCGTATCGTCCGGCTGACTCTGGCCTCGGAGGGGGAACAGGTGGACGGAAGGGTATGGGGCAATATGACGGACGACCCTATCCGCCAGATACCGGAGGTCAGGGCCATCGCCAAACTGCACGAGGTGTATCGGCCGGACTTGAAATATCAGGGTACGTACCTGACAGCTGAGGAAAAGGTATTCCGTGTCAATAGGGATTTTCTCGGGACATTCGACCTGGAGATGGTGGAGGGCGGAACGACCGCGGGTGCGCTGGAGGCTGCCGGTCAGGTGATAATCAGCGAGAGCCTGGCCCGGAAGCTGGCAGGAATGCAGGATATGGCGGGAGGCGTCTTGGGGACTGACCTGGAAATCGAAGGTGTCCCGATGCAGATTACCGGTATTTATAAGGATATTCCGGAGACCTCGCACTGGAGAGGGGACGCACTGATGCTCCTGCCAGAGGACATGAATACGTTCTGCTATACCTATCTGCTGCTTGAGGAGGGTAGTGACATAGCGGATGTGGAGGGAATGATAACGGAACTGGTCCACGGGATGACACCCGAGAATGCGGCACCGCTCCAGGCCCGTCTCATGCCCTTGACCGATATCCATCTGTACAGCCACAATCTCCGCGAGCTGAGTGTAAACGGCAACATCTTCTACATCTGGCTTACGGTCGGGGCCAATGCCCTTCTGCTCATAGTCGTGCTGTTCAATCTCTGGCTCAACAACAGTCTGATATTCTCCTATAACCGCCGGCTCTACCAGCTGCTCCGCCTGCATGGGGCGCCGGTGTCTGTGATTCTCAGGGACGAGGCGTTTCAGGCCATGGTTTTGGTGCTGGTGTCGGTCATTGCCGGCCTGGCCCTGACAGCTATAGTGTACGCTTATGGATGGATTCCCGGCAGCATGACGCTGTGGCCCACTGTATTGACTTCGTTGGGATTTGTGGCGGCAGTTATCGCTGTAGCCCTCATTCCGGCAGTCCGCAGCATGGCATTGACCCGCTTCCTCAATACGGAGAACGACAGCCGGCCCGTGCATTTCTCCTACGGCAATGTACGCTGGATGCTCACGGTCCAGTATGCCGTGGTGATATCCGTTCTGATTTTAGCCATAGGTATCAGCCGCCAGCTGACTCACATTGCGGGAGTGCAGCCGGGAGGGGACGGCCGCGATGTCCTTGTTATGAGCGGTCTGCCCGAGACGGTTATGGACAAATATCCCCTGCTGCGGGAGCGTTTTGAACAGAGTCCCCTCATCCGCGGGGTGACTACCTCTTTCCAGTTGCCGGGGGATGCGATACGGGATCATGTCAGCGTGCGGTGCGGAGGCTCGCCGGACTGGGTGCAGGTGCCCGTGATGGTTGCCGGAGACGGATTCCTCCGCTTCTACGGCATACCGCTCATAGCCGGCCGGGATTTCTCTCCGCTCAGGCGCGGGGTGGCTCAGGAGCAGGAGATGCTGAGGCAATTCTTTATGTCCCGCGAGGCGTCCGGCAGCGGCGAGGAATATATCGTCAACCGCAAGGCCCTGGCGCTTCTCGGATTCAGCACACCGGAGGAGGCCATAGGGCAGCCTCTGAATATCCGGCAGGGAACCTTGGACTACATCGACAGCGGGGTGATTGTCGGAGTCGCGGAGGACTATGGCTACACCGGGGCATTCGAGGAGGCTCCCCCGCTCATCATGCTGCACCGCAGTCTCTTCCAGTTCTGCCTGATGGTCCGTATTGACGCATCCAGTCCGGACGGGGCGATGCAGGCTGTTGAGGAGGCGTGGGACGAGGTGTATCCTGACCGTCAGAGCAATTTCGTTCCTCTCAGCGACATTTATGGCTCGTTGTACCGCAACGAGATGAATGCCAAAAAGTTAGTGCTGGTGTTTACTTTCCTGTGCTTCCTTATAGCCGACCTCGGGCTGATTATCTTCATGGCCTTTATCATCCGCCGGCGGACCAAGGAGATAGCCGTCCGGAAAGTGAACGGGGCCACGGCCGGTCTGATTGTCCGGATGCTCAATACCAACTTCGTCCGCTATATCGCAGTGGCCTTTGTAATAGCGGTACCGGTCTCGTGGCTGATTCTGCACAACTGGCTGCGGCGTTTCGCCTACAGGACCGGTATCGACTGGTGGATATTCGCCGTCTCAGGTGCGGCGGTGCTGCTCATATCCCTGCTGTCGGTCTCCCTCCAGAGCTGGCGCGCGGCGACCGTTAATCCTGCCAATGGCCTTCACAAATAGAAGCGGAAGCATTCTGGATATACCTCATGAATTGTCACTAACAACACGTATAAACATGGATAGGAAACACATTCTCAGCAGTTTTGTCATGGCTGCGGCCTTTTCTGTACACGTATTTTCCGCTCAGGCCCAAACTACATGGCTCTGGCCGATAAAAGGTCAGGAGGCCGGACAGGGAGTGATCTGCACTCCGCAGCAGTATGTCGGGGAGGAACTTAATTTTGGAAATCTTATCGTAGCTGCGCCCGAGGGTACCGATGTGCTGTGCCCTGCCGACGGAGTGGTGCTCAATTTCGGAGTCGGATATGAAAAATCGCTTCATGAATCCGTCTCCTTTCATGCCGGCTCGGATAATTTCGACTCAATACTCGGAGAGCTTGAAGAGGCCGGGGAGCTCAAGGATCTGCCCGTTCCGACCAGATATGTGGGAGGGGATATATTCATACGGCTGGAAGACGGCAGGATGATATTCATTTCCGGTCTTACCGGCGGTATCCCGATGAAGACCGGAATGAGAGTCAACAAGGGGGAGGTCATAGGCAGGGTAGGATATGCGTATCATAAGATAGGCAGGCCGCACATTATATTGTCTGTCACCGGCAGGACGGGGCGGCCTGATGACCCTATGGCGCCGTTCGGAATCCCGACTACTTTCCTGGAACCTGAGGAGATGACAACTCCGGAGTTTCTGACTGAGGAACAGGCCGTTGAGGACATATCGGTGCTGCTGGATGCGTACAGGGAACTTTTTCCGTCCATGGATGAGATTGTGACCCCGGTGCAGTTTGATACTTTCCGGTCCGAGGCTTTGGAAGCGGTCAGTGGAGGCATCAGCTATTCAGATCTTTACGATATCGTGTACAGTTCCATTACATCCAGACTCATGCATGATTCGCACATACGGATCCGGACACCGAATCCGAGGGTTGATGTTGCGTCTCAGAAGTATGTCCCGAACATCATTCACGGAATACTTGGCGATACAGTATTTGTCCGTCATGCATCGGAACGGTACCGGGAGCATGTGGGCAAGCGGATCGTGTCCATAGACGGTATGCGGCCCGAAGAAATATGCCGCAGGAGCAGGGACATGGTCTCCGGGTATGACGGGGACAACCAAAGCGTGGTAAACAGACTGCTGCTCGTCAAGTACTGGTATCTCTATGGCGGTGTGGATGCTCCAAGAACGGTTGAGGTAGTTTTGGAAGACGGTACTGTAATCGAGGATGAGTGGGTCCGGCAGGAGGAATCGGGTGCGTATTACCCTCTGATGACGAAGAGTACCGCGCAGTACAAGCGGATGGCGGAGAGTGCCTCCGGGAAATACAGTCTCGGGATGCTTGACGACAATACGGTGCTGTTCCGTCTCGGCTCGTTCGACTTGACGGATGTGGACCTGGAGAGTATAGCGGACTCCCTGGCGCGTTATCAGGATGTGCCGAATATGATAATCGATGTAAGGTACAATGCCGGAGGTGAAGTTGCGGCGGTCAGGACGGTCGCATCATATCTGCTCGGAGAACCCTCGGTGAATACCGGTTCATACCGTATGGTGAACGATACTGTCTTCAGCAGTCTGATGTATTCCGTGAACTATTCGGAGAGGGCTGTTTTCAGCGGCTATGAGCGCGTGGACGGCCGCAGTGGCTTTTACTCTTATGACGACTGCGGCATAATAACACCGGACACATGCGTGAACTATAAAGGCCGTCTGTATATTCTTACAGATGAGACATCGAATTCCGCTGCGACTCTTTTCCCGTCGATATTGTCCAGAAATCACCGTGCCGTGACAGTCGGCCGTGAAACCGGCTCGGGCTATCATTATATGACGGGTTATGACTTTGCCCGTATCATGCTGCCCAATTCCAGGATTATGATACAGATTCCTGTCGTCAAATGTGTTCTGGACGATGCTGTGACCGAACGTTATCCTGCCGGACGCGGTCTGCTGCCGGACTATGAGGTGCCGCTTACTTATGAGGAGGTCTATACGAGTCCGACCGACCCTGTCCTGTCCCAAGCCCTTTCGCTCATCGCTCGGCAGTCATCCCGGTACGGCAGATGAGGTGGCGAATGTCGCCGAATTGTTGATGAGCAAGCAGGGAGCATTCATCACAGGTTCAGATTTCTTGATGGATGGCGGGGCTACGGCTGCATATTTTTATGGAGAATAGGAATGCTTTATTTCCTCACCATCTTGTTCCGATACTCCGTTGGCGACACACCCAACATATTCTTCACATACCGGCTGAAATGTGAGGGGGTATAGAAGTTCATCCGGTCTGAAATCTCGGCAATCGTTAGGTCAGGATTTTTCAGCAAAGCGGCAATCTCTTGCGTCGCATAACCATTTATCCAGTGCGAGGCGGGATAGCCGCTGCTTTCACGGCTCACTTGCGAGAGGTATTTAGGAGTGACGCAAAGCTTGCTGGCATAGAAAGCCACCTCTCTGTTTTGCGTGGAATACTGCCGCACCAAATCCATAAAGCGATTGAACAGATTACCTTGCACGTTGCTCAGTTGCTGCTGCCTGTTGATGGCGTTGGCATAGATGTTCCACAGGTCGTAAAGGAATATCTGCATCTGCTTGCCCAGTATCTCCCGGCGGAAAAGATGCTCTTTGTTGGTCAGTTGTTCGCGGAAACGCTGGAAATCGGCCATACAAAGAGCTATATCTTTCTCCGTCAGCGGAAAGACCGGATGTGTCTTGATATACACATAACCTTTGGTTGCCCACACCGTCTCCGGATTGTTCTCAACGAGGAAGATTCGCGATACGAGCAGAAAGTCCGCATCGAAATCCGGTGAATAGTCCGTGTAGTCAATGTAAGACCCCATTTGCCAAATGACAAGGCTGCCGGGTCCTATCTCAAATGAAACTCCCGTCATAGAGAACTGCGCCCTTCCTGCATGGCAGAGAATATGGATATGATACTGCCCTACAAAATCAGATGGCTTGCACTTGTCGCGCAACGTATTGAACAGAAGGACATCACCCTCGTGGTACTTCCCCACCTCAAATTGTCTGCCAATATCCAATTTTCCCAAATCAGGATTTATCTGTTCGCTCATAAATGTATGTAAATTGATTATTTAGCTGTAAAAATAAATGATTTCCGCCATATCCATTTTCAATTTTTACTTTTTCTCTTAACGATATGCCCGATTTCAGATAGCATCGGGAAAAATGTGAAAGAACAGACGCATTTTATGTATGGCAAGAAGCCGTATGGCCCTTTATTTTTGTTGTAAATAATCAAAACGACTGAAGTGTATGAAACAGACATTTATCACATTGAACAACGGTCGCCGGATTCCTCAATTCGGACTTGGCTTATTTATGGTTACTGGCGATGAAGCTACTCGAAAGGTCTGCCTCGATGCCATTCGTTTGGGCTACCGCCATATCGACACGGCACACGCCTACCAGAACGAGCGGGGTGTTGGGCAAGCTGTTCGCGAATGCGGCGTACCGCGCGAAGACCTGTGGATAACCAGTAAGCTTTGGCCGAGTGAGTATGGCGAGGGCAAGACATTGGCAGGTATAGACAAGATGCTTTCCCGTTTGGATACGGATTACATCGACCTGCTTCTGTTGCATCAGCAGTTTGGCGACTACCTCGGCGCATGGCGCGACATGGAGAAAGCCGTTGCTACCGGAAAAGTGCGCAGTATAGGATTGAGCAACTTTGAATCTTCCCGTTTAGAGGAAGTGTTGGACGCGGCACAGATAAAGCCCGCCACCCTTCAGGTGGAATGCCATCCCTACTATCAGCAGGAAGCCTTGAAATGCCGCATCGCCCCATATGGAACGGTCATCGAAAGCTGGTATCCGCTGGGACACGGCGATGTCGGACTTTTGAACGAGCCGCTTTTTAACCGCTTGGCTCAGAAATATGGCAAGACCAGCGCACAAATCATCCTGCGGTGGCATATCCAAGAAGGGAATATTATCTTCCCCAAGTCCACAAACCCAAAGCATTTGGCGGAGAACATAGACATCTTCGACTTTGCTTTGACGGGCGAAGAAATGGCGGAAATACGCAAGCTGGACAAGAACCAACGCTATTTCACGCTGGATTTGGAAGAACAGGAGGCGCATTTGAGTCAATTTATCCCGGCAGACTAAATATTTGAAGAATATGAAAAAGGAAGGTAAGGAAGAAAAACAAACGATAAACGAATATGGAAGAGAAAATCATTGACCCAAGAGAACCGAACAACGACCGTCAGGCAGACGGTATGCGCACCGCCCGCCTGACTTTCAAACTCAACCACACAATGCCTTATACCGACGAGTACAACGCCGTGTTGAAAGAACTTTTCCCCGACAACCTGGGCGAAGGAAGTCTGGTGATGGCCCCGCTCACGCTGATGCTCTCACGCGAGGTGAAGATTGGCAAACGTGTAATGATTATGAACAACTGCCTGATGATGTCCGCCGGAGGCATCACCATCGACGACGATGTGATGATTGCAGCCAACGTGCAGCTCATCACAAACAATCACGACCCGTATGACCGTCATCTGCTGCACTGTAAGCCTGTCCACATTTGCCGTGGCGCGTGGATTGGCGCGGGCAGCAGTATCCTGCCGGGCGTTACCGTTGGAGAATATGCCATTGTGGGCGCAGGCAGTATCGTAACAAAAGATGTACCGCCGTATGCCGTAGTGGTAGGAAGTCCGGCACGGGTGGTGAAGTATTTGGATAAGGAGAAATTCTTGTCAGACTTGCCTTGAGCCAGTTGAACTTGTTGAACCTGTTGTGCGTCGGGTTTCTGTCTGTTTTCGTTATATTTATCTAAACTGTTAATATACAGCAAAGTAGCTTGAAATGTCAATTACAGACTGGATGCGAAATTCTTCAGTCTGTTCTGTTATATTTTGCTTATATGCCTGTTGTATAGGTTTTTATGGCAATTGCAGCGAAACAGACTCATTGCGGTAAAATGCTATGACGGCTTCCTGCCCTTGCCACAGTGCCTTCTGCAGCGGGTTCCGGGATAAAATTACGTCAACATGCCAACAATCTGTTTTTGTCAATATAGCGTAACGTATTGTATCTCAGATATTTGTGTTGTAGTGTGAATTTCAGACTGAAGGGGTGAGTCATCAGTCTGTTTGGTTATAATATGCTTATCTGATTGTTACATAGCTGTTTGT
>CALVDI010000013.1 GCA_944326225.1 uncultured Bacteroidales bacterium
ACCTTGAACACGCCCATCAGTACAATCAGTGTCAGGATGGGCAGAAGAGCAAGTAAAACGTCCATGGCGACACATATCTCAATTCGCGCGCAAAATTACAAAAAATCTCAAAACAGCATGAGAACTTTATCCACGGGCCGGCCGCGATTCGCCGCCGTTTACAGCAGCCGCGCGAGTGCATACCCTCCCAGTGTGGCGGACAGCCCGAGAACCAGGCTGCCGATGCAGCCTCCGAGTCCTACGGGCAGTATTGGGCGGATCATGCCGGTGAACCAGTCTGTTCAGGTGTCCGTTCTTTCAGCAGGTCCAGGAACTGTCTGCGCAGGTCCCGGATGGAGCGGCGGAGCTTCGGGGCGCAGAGCAGCCGCAGGTCGGATACGGCCAGCCGCAACAGTCTCCAGGCTTCCTGGCACAGGACGGTGGCGGGCACGAGGGCGATGGACAGACCCAGGGCCCATTCCCACGGAAGGGTGCAGTAGAGGACAATGGCGTAGATGATGAGCAGCAGCGGCCAGAGCACGAGGGTGACTACAAAGCGTATGGAGTTGTAAAAAGCCCTGTCCTTCATCTTCGAGAAGAGGAAGGCTGAAAGGCCGGTTACGGGCAGGGTCAGCACTCCGGCCGGAATAGTGTAGGGGAGGGTGACGATGAGTACCAGCAGCTGGAGCAGGCGGGACCAGAAGGGGCGTTTCTTGACGACTGAGCCGAGTGAGATTCCACGTTTCTCCCGTTCGCGGTGGATGTCGGCGGCGCGGCCTAACAGTTCAGCGGCTTTCACCGGTTCGGAGGTCCGCAGCCGGGCGATCTGCCCGAGGGTCATCTTGTTGGCGGAGAATCGGGTGGTCAGGGCGTGGCGGCGTGCGCCGGGATGCTCCTTCCTCCAGGTGTCCACCTGCTGATTGATGACTGCAGCGCAGGTTTCCAGGGTGGCGTCGTAGTGCTCGTCATCGGGGATGTAGAGGATGACTTCCTTCATGCGCTCGGAGAGGTCGTCCTTCATCAGGTTCATCACCTCGGGCTGGGAAAGCGAGGCGTGCTCCCTGAGATATGCGCTGACGTTGATGGGCTCGCCTATCTGCACCAGCACGGTGGAGCGGAATCTGAAGAAGTTGCCGTATTCCAGACCGACCGGCACTATGTACAGGGGCAGGCGGCCGTCCATGAGTTCCTCGGCCTCGAGTGCGATCCTGAAAATGCCTTTGGACAGTGGCAGCAGCGAGTGCTTTGCCTGATGCCTCCCTTCGGGCAGTATGCAGAAGGGTACCTTGTCGAGCAGCACGTCCACGCTCTTGTGGATGATCTCGGTGTTCTTGCGCACCTCGTCCATACCGTCGCGGATGCGCATGATGGGCATTATCTTCAGGAAACGGAGGATTTTCGCGACTTTGGGATTCCTGAAAATGTCGGCCCTGGCCACGAATACTTTCTGTTTGCGGTCCATGGCCAGAATCACCAGCGCGTCCATCAGGGCGTTTGTATGGTTCGGGGCGTAGATGACGGCTCCGTCGGCTGGTACCTTTTCAAGTCCCACGTATTTTATCCTGCGGTATGCCATCCGCAGCATGAAATCGACGTAATGCCGCAGGAAAGCGTAGAGCCCGTCGAAGTCCTGTATTTTTCTGTTTTCCTTCTTACCCATTGTCCTTGAAAATTATGCTGCCGCCTTGACATTGCCCTCCGGAAGGGGATGCCTGCGGAAGATAGCGGCCAAAGTGAGACCGGCGATGATATGCCAGATACCCCACCATGCCGTTACAAAAAGCATTCCTCCGTAGTGTCCGTGCCATATCTCCGGAGGGAATATGGCGGGGTTGAACAGCAGCACCAGTCCGAGTCCCGAGTTCTGGATGCCGACCTCAATCGTTATGGACCTGCGGTCTCTCAGCGGCAGACGGGCCGCCATCCCTCCGAAATATCCCGTGGCGAATGCGGCGGCGTTATGTACCAGTACAATCAGGAAGATGAATATGATATTGTCGATGAACAACTGGAAATTCTGGGAGAATGATGCCACTACCATTACCAGGAAGAGGAGGATGGAGAGGGTCTGAGCCGGTTTGGTGATCTTCTTCGTGGCGTTGGGGAAATACCGGGCGAAGAGCATTCCCAGGACGATGGGGATGCCCAGGAGCAGCAGTATCTGCCACAGCATCGGCAGGAAAGGAATGACCAGCCGGGGAATTTCACCGGTGATGCTTATGGCATTGTAGTACAATGTTCCCCAGATGAAGAAGTTGAGCGGAGTGATCACCGGGGCAAATGCGGTGGTCACGGCTGTCATGCTTACGGAAAGCTCGACATTGCCCTTCGAGAGGGAGGAGATGAAATTGGAGATGTTGCCCCCGGGACAGGACGCCACCAGTATCATGCCCAGGGCCACCATCGGAGTGATCCAGTGGTTCAGGGCCATGCAGATCAGGAAGGTCACTGCGGGCAGGCCGACCCACTGCAGCAGGATGCCGGTGATGATGGATCTGGGATGGCGGAACACCTCTTTGAAAGTGTCCAGCCTTATCCCGAGGGCCACTCCGAACATGATGAAAGCCAGCAGGATGTTGACTATCATCATGCCGTTCTCCCCGAAGTTGATGGAGATGGAGTTGAGGCTTTCCAGTTGCTCTTTCATCGCTTGTCTGTTTCAAAATGAGGCTGTGACCAAAGGATTCCCAGATTTCTCCAGTCACGGCCTCATAAACCAGTTTGCCCGTTATGACGCACCTTATTCTTTGATGGCCTTGATACCGGGCAGCTCCTTTCCCTCTAAGAATTCGAGCATGGCACCTCCTCCGGTGGACACATAACTCACCTTGTCGGCATAGCCCATCTGGGTAACTGCCGCCACTGAGTCTCCGCCGCCTACGAGGGTAAATGCGCCCTTCTCAGTAGCCTCTGCGAGAATCCCGGCTATGGAGTTGGTGCCGTGGGCGAAGTTGGGCATCTCGAATACTCCTACGGGACCGTTCCAGAGTATGGTCCTGGAATTCAGCAGTACCTCTCTCCACTCGGCTACTGCCTTGGGGGATGCGTCCATACCCATCCATCCGTCGGGGATGGCGTTGGCCTGGCATATCTGTGTATGTGCGTTGTTGTCAAATGCGTCGGCGGCCACAACCTCTGTCGAGAAGTACAGCTTTACGCCTTTCTCCCTGGCCTTGGCCATAGTGTCGAGGGCTGTCTGGAGCTGGTCGTCCTCTACGAGAGAAGTCCCGATAGCGCCTCCCTGGGCTTTCATGAAGGTGTAGACCATGCCGCCGCCGATGATCATGTTGTCGGCCAGATCGAGCAGGTGCTCTATGACTCCGAGTTTGGAGGAGACTTTGGCTCCGCCGAGGATGACGGTCAGGGGACGCTGGGGATTGCCCAGGACCTTGTCGATCGCCTTGATCTCGCCCTCCATCACGTAGCCGAACATCTTGTCGTTGGGGAAGTATTTGGCGATGAGGGCTGTGGAGGCGTGGGCGCGGTGGGCTGTTCCGAATGCGTCGTTGATGTAGCAGTCGGCGTAGGATGCCAGGTGCTCGGTGAATTTCTTCTGGCTTTCCTTCACTGCGGCCTTTGCGGCTTTCTTCTCCTCTTCGGTGGCGTCCTCGGCCAGTCCGCGGGGCTTGCCTTCCTCCTCCGCGTAGAAGCGCAGGTTCTCGAGCAGGAGCACTTCGCCGGGCTTGAGGGCGGCGGCCTGCTCATCGGCCTTCATGCAGTCGGGAGCGAACTGCACCCTGGTGCCGAGCAGTTCCTCTATGCGTCCTATAATGTGCTTGAGGGAGAATTTCTCGGCAGGTCCTTTCGGTTTTCCGAGATGGGACATTATGATTAGAGAGCCTCCGCCAGCCAGTACCTTCTTCAGGGTGGGGATGGCGGCGCGGATACGTGTGTCGTCAGTGATGTTGAAATCCGAGTCGAGGGGGACATTGAAATCCACTCTCACAATGGCCTTTTTGCCACTGAAATCGTAAGAGTCTATGTTCTGCATAATCTTAATTGTTAGTAATGCCGCAAATTTACAAAAAATCCGGGATAGCCCCGGATTCTTTGGTATTTCTTACAGTTATTTAAAATTGTTATGTATGCTTACTCGGTGAAAGTAATGCTGCCCCATTCTGTCTCGAACCAGTTTGTGGCGGAAGCGGCCTTGGGCGAGGCTGTTCCGGTCCCGTAGTGCTTGTCGGCATTCAGGACAAGCTCGCATGAGGCGGTCTCGAAATTGAATACGGGCTCACCCAATCCCCAGGCGGCCAGAGGATCCTCGTGTATCGTAAAGTCGCCTTCGGCCGTGAGTTCAAGCCGGGTCAGGGAACATTCCATGAAAAGCCCGTAATGGATATCCACGACCTTCGGCAGTGAGATGGCCGTGAGCGCTGTCCCCCTGAATGCGTAGGTGTAGACAGTGGTGGCCTCGGGCAGGTCTATCGAGTTGAAAGAGCTGCAGAACACAAGGCACTGGTTGCCTACGTACTTCACACCCGGGCATACGATGGTCTCCAGTTTGGGGTTGTTCCATAAGGCCTGGCTTCCGATGGCCTCTACTTCTTCCGGCAGGATGACTTTCCTCAGTTCGGGGAAGGTGTGCTCTCCGTCCAGAAGGCCGCTGAATGTAAATGCAGGCAGTCCGTAGACTCCGTCCGTGGCCGTACTTCCGGTTCCGTCAAGCAATCCGTCCACATCCACTTCCGGCCATCCTGTCACACCGCTCAGGTCTATGACTTCCACGTTTGTGCCTATAAGGGGATTGTCAATCCATGAGCTGTCCATGGGGGATGCCGTGGTGGATATGCCGAGTGCCGCGAAGTCTCCGGTGAACCTAAGCTCGGTGAAACCGGCCGCAAGAGCCTCATCGATAGCGGCACGTACCTCCTCAATGCTCATGCCTGTCATGTCGATGTTGCCATTCTGTGCAGGCTCGCTTACGGTGACCGTGCAGGTTGCGCTCTTATCCTCTACTGTGGCGGTGATGACTGCCTCTCCGACAGCTATTGCGGTTATCAGTCCGCTTTCGTCCACAGTCGCTGTCCCGTTGTCGGAGCTTTCCCAGCTTACTGTCCGGTTGTCCGCGTTCTCGGGCTGGATTTCAGCTGTCAGCTGCCATGTATCTCCCACCATCAAGGAAACAGATGACTCATTCAGAGTTATTCCGGTAACAGGAATTGTGTCAGGTGTGTCTGGGGTATCAGGTGTCTCCGGGGTGTTGGACTCGCAGGAGCCAAGCACGAACATACCCAACGTCGCTAAGACAAGTAAATTTCTCATACGTGTTTTATTAAAAAGTGATTCGTTATTCGTCAATTGAATGGATAATTTTATGCAAAAATACAAAATTCTTTTAGTACTGCTGCAAATTTACAAATTTCTCCCGTTCGGACTCCAAATCTGTTAGTTTTCTTGCCATGGTGTGTGAAGGGAGTATCCATGATGTTTAGAATCTTATATTCACGCCTAAAAGAACATTGAGCGGTCTGAGGCGGAACTCGTAATATAAAGACTGGAGGGGCATAAGCACTGAGTAGGCATAGGTCTTGCTGTTAAGTAGGTTTTTGGCTGTCAGGGATAAGGATATTCTGTCAGTTATCTTGTATTCAGCGGATGCGTCGATGAATGGCGTCTGCTTCAGTTTTCTTCCGTCGGCTTTATCAAGATAGTACTCTAAAGATGCGGAAATCTCAATGCGTTCAGTAGGGAAAAATGACAGAGACAGATTCTGGATAGAGGCATGGTTGCCCCGGCCGCTCCATTCTCCGTCAGTGGCGAATCTGTTGAAATTGTATGTCCCGGTGTAGTTTACGCTCATCCAAGTGGACAGCATCCCGGTGCAGGACAAGGTTGTATTATAAATCTGACCGGTGTATCTATATTCCAGACCGTCCTGATTGATGGTGGAGCCGATGTCGGAGAAAGTGAAGTCAGCTGTGATTTTCGAGCCGGAGTTCAGAAATGTCTTGGATACTGAGGCGTGCGCCGATGCAGAGGAATAGTCCGTAAGATTATCAGACAGGACACTGACAATGTAGTCCTCAATGAAATACCGGGTAGCCTGGAAATTCTTTTCAGAGCTGTACGAGGCGTTGACGGCGGCTGTCCATCCGCTCAGCGGCTCGCTGAAGTCAAGGGATGCGGTCAAATGCCATGACGGAGTCTGCATCAGTTCTGTCCTGCCGGATGTCAGGTATTTGTAGTTACTCATGATGAATCCGCTGAAAATCTGGCACTCGTCAGGATTTTTAATTCGGTATTCGCCGGATGCGCTGATTTTGAGTCTTGGGCCGAATCTGTAGCTTAAATACAGTTTGGGACTTAATGAGAAGAAATGGTGCCTCCTGTCTTCAAGTGTGCTGTGCAGATATTGATATCGCAAGCTGCCCAGCAGCGTGGCGTTGAATCTCCCGTATTCAAATGATAATGTAAGCCGTTCTTCAGGCAGAAGATACTGTACGCAGATGCTGTTGTCCTGTGGGTCTTCAGTTCCTGAAAGGGAATTGTCAAAGAGTCTGTAAAGGTATCTTAGGTAGGTGTCTGACGAGAATGTCCAGTGTCTCCTGAACGTAATATCAGAGCTGAAAGAGACATTGTTGTAAAAATACCGTCCGTGTATTCCCTGTTGTGCAAGTGTGTTGTCGGACGGATTGTCTACAGTCAAGTTCTCCGTTTTCTCTTGATATTCTGAGAACATCCTAAAAGACAGTGATCGGCCTTTTGCAGACCTGCGGATGAGGCTGAGGTCGTTCATGATGTCGATATGTTGTCTGCCCGCATTCTGATTTCTTAAAGATGTCCCGGTCAGAGACTCGGCAGCATCATCGCCGGTGTATTCTATTCTCGTCTTGTTGTTTATGAAAGACCTACGTGTGTTAATTTCTGCGGACAGATCCACCGCTCCGTAGTATTCGTTTGAGGAGACAGAGTTTATCTCGGTGAAGTCCGAAACAGTATTATTGCCATCGTTGTAGACGGTCTGCGAAATGCTTCGGGAATCAAGGCCTTCATATCGGAAGATACCCGATATGCCGACAAGTGCATCCTTAATGTTGAATTTGTTATGACTTGTGACAGAATAAGTTGAATTGAACCTGGCTCTGGGGGCGTCAAGCGGTGGTATACTGTGGGAGATGCTCAGGAAGTTTCCTGGATTGTACCTGTCCTTGAAAGACATGGACGGGAGGGCTAGTTCGTATTTTATTGACTCGTCTGCGGCTGTTGTGTTTCCTGTAGCATCTGCTGCGGCTGTATTCATTGTCATAAAGCCTCCTCCTATGTTCATGACCAGTACGTTTGCAGAGTATGGAACCCATGGCTTTGAAGGCGACACTCCTGCTCCGGCAGCCAGGGATGTAATCCAGGTATCCCTGCTGTCTTCTTTCAGTATGATGTTTATGGCCGCCTCCTCCGGCTTTATTATGCCGCGTAAAGCTTTGATATGTTGGTGGTTCTCGTATATCTCAATTCTACTGATGTCTTGAGGGTCTATATTCTTTACCGCTATGTTGTATCTGCTGTCAAGCAAATCAACGCTGTCTATATAAAAGTGGCTGATATCCTTTCCGAGATATTTGATGTAACCTCCTTGATTGACATGGACGCCGGTTAGTTTTTTCAGGACATCGCCCAAAACTCTGTCCCCTTGAGATATCAGGGATTGAACATAATAAGTGATAGTGTCACCGTCCTTTTCTACTTTTTTTGCGGAGACTGAAACTTCCGGCAGCTCATAGGCGGTCTCTCTCAGGCTTGCCGTGATGTTTTTTTCAAATGGAGGATAGAGAGTAATTGTTTCGTAGCCCAAGCTCTTTATCTCAATGTGCAGTGGATTGGATATTGTGTCATTCCACGTCAGCGAAAACCGTCCCTGTGAGTCTGTCTGCGAGAAAGCAGCTACAGCACCGTTTTCTCTGCGGAGTGTTACAAGCACATTCTCCAGCGGGCTGCCGTCAGAAGTTGATACAACTGCACCGCTGAGATCGCCTGCAAAAGACAAGGCACTGAAAGTTATGGTGCAGAGGAGGGTGAAAAGGAAGTACAATATGTACCGGCATCGTACCATACGGTTTACAGGGCATATCGGATCATTACAGGTGTTCCGTCGGTTGCGTACTGTAAAGTGAAAAGTTCGTTTCCGTCTTCAGACAGAGAGAGGCTGTAAGTTGTGGCTTTGCCCAGGTGTCTGCATGAGAGCGGATTTCCGTTCCAGTCCAGCTGAAGTATATACAGGTTGTCTCCGTTACTCAGGGCAGCTGTCAGGCGGTCACCCCCGGCTATGCCGGCAAGATATGCTTTCTGATGATTCTGTGTGACTGCAACCAGGCCGGAGATCTGTCCGAAAGTATTTCTGATATCGGTTGGGCCGGTAATCTCATATAGCTTTTCCAAAGTTTTCCAACTGTAGATTTCTATGATGTCATCGTACTTGTGGAGAAATACCAGCCTGTCATTTTCCGGGGATGCAAGCACGGTCCCTTGTGCTACATTTGAGGTCATAAACTCATGGATTCCCGGGTCCGGGAAGTTCCCGGTACAGTCTGACACGATAAATCTGCGTTCGTCCTTATTGTCAATTGTACCGTCAGGGGATTTGAAACAGAATGGATTCAGGCAAAGAAGCGCATTCCCGTAAGGGATAATTGCTGACGGGGCGAACATCTCCGGCAGGTGTAGTCTCCGTATGTCAGGACGGCTCTTTGTACCTGATGCGGCAGAATCCATGTCGATAAGTGCCATCTGCTGCCTGATCAGATCAAGGACGATAAGTGTGTCTCTGTAGATTCTTGGAAATCCGGATAAGAACCTGTCTCCGTCAGCCCCGTACTCAATCAGGCTGTCAACAGTCGCTCCCGTGTTGATGTCCAGAACTTTCACAAGCATCTTCTCATGCTGTGAAACGGTTATTATGCGGCCGTTTCTGTAGTATGCGGCCATTACAGTTTTGGGCAGTCTGAAAACAGTATCCCCATTCAGAGTGGCGGTGCTGTCCAGTATGTGTTGGGGGAGTGTTGAAGTGACGTCGCCTCTGCTGCTGCAACCGTGTACGCACAGTATAAAAAAGATGACAAGAAAGATAGCCCTGGATTGCAGCAGGAGCGGGAATGTCGTATTGTTCATGTGTTATTCTGTTTCTAAGAAGTTATACCTCATAATAAAATTCATAACCTTTAAGGTAAGGGCTTTCCATGCACTGTTTCCCATATATAGAGAATTGGCTGCAGTGGGGTGTTCGATGAGCAGACGCTGAGCCTGCTCGAATTTTCTACGGTTCGTTTTAAGATAATCTTTATCCGGCATATAGATTCTGCATCCGGTGCGGTATATGCTATGTGCTGTGAATCTGTATTCATTCCTGCTGTCATAGACCTCCAGTATCAATCCCGGCAGTCCTGAGAATTTCCACGGTCCGGACATTGACGGAATCTCCGGAGTGTACCAGGCGGTGTAGTCCCTCCCTCTGAACGAGCATACAGCTTGGAAACATGTTATGCCGAGCAACTCCTTGGTGCTGTCACGTAAAGTCCAGTCAATCTTGGGCATGTCTTCTTCATAAAGGAGATACTGTGTGAGAATCCGGCCTGAGACAGTCAGCTTCCCGGCTGGGTAATTCTGATAGAATGTCTCAAAAAAAGTGAGTGGATACGAGATGTTCTCATACAGCAGCCGGACGGCTTCTGCGGACGGCCCTACTTGCAGAAGGGAGTCTGCCATGAAGTATTGGCGGTTGTAGAACTTGCTGATTTTTCTGCCAAGTTCCAGAGTGGACATTTCCTGCACACGGGTATTCTCAATGGTGTCTACCACGAAATTCTTCAGATAGTTTATCCGCAGAAGGACAGTGTCCAGCAATATAGGGTTCTTGTTCTCCACATCATAGAAATAGGAGTATTCCTCACCGTTGGAATTGTTGCCGGCAATAACGGTTTGTTGGGCATATGCGGCAATACTCACAGTTGAAAAAGCCATGAGTATTGCCGCCATGAACCGTAAGAGAATCCGCCTCATTTCCTATGGATTGAGACTTGGATTATTGTCAAACTCAGGCTCCTGCTCCGAAAGAATCAGCTCCCCATGGCATATGAATAATGTCCCTGAAACAAATGTTGATGCGCATGGATCAACACCCTCGTTGTCGCATTCATAGGTTTTTATTTCCCCGTTCTCATCAATTTTGTAGACATAGCAGGTCTGGGCATCCGCACCGATGTTACAGAAAGCATATGCTGCAATCATAATGGCAATGGCAGACAAGTTCCGCAGAGCAGATTCCAGCCGGTTGATGTAGGTGTGATCTTTTTTCATGGTATTGTGAGTTAAATTTTTCGCAAGTTAAAGATTTTTTTTAATGTAACAAGCAGAATTAGGAATTTGGCCGGAGTGTATTATCTTTGGGGCATGAATATAGAGAGACCATCTGAGAGCTGGGGCGATTACCGGCTGATAGACTCCGGCGGATTTGAGAAGCTGGAGCGTTTCGGACAATATACGATGATACGGCCTGAGCCGAAGGCTCTTTGGGACAAGGCTCTGCCTGCCGCCGAATGGAAGCGGAGGGCGCAGACGGCCTTTACTCCGGGGGCCGGCTTCTCCAAGGCGGGGAAGGAGGACAGCGGGGTATGGAACATGCTCGGGCGGATGCAGGAACAGTGGAACATCGCCTACAGGCTGCCTTCGGCTGAGGATGTCCTGCAGGAGTGCGGCGGAGCGGAACTGCACCTGCGTCTGGGCCTTACAGCCTTCAAGCATGTCGGTGTGTTCCCGGAGCAGGCTCCGAACTGGGACTTCATCTACCGGCAGGTGGCCCGTCTGCGTGCCAACAATATAAAAAGAGGTGTCGCTCAGCCGCCTCGGGTACTCAACCTCTTTGCCTATACAGGAGCAGCATCCCTGGCGGCAAGGGCGGCAGGCGCCGACGTCACCCACCTCGACTCAGTCCGTCAGGTGGTCACCTGGGCCAGACACAATATGGAGATATCTTCCCTCGACGGTATCCGCTGGACGATAGACGACGCCCTCAAGTACGTCACCCGTCAGGTCCGCCGAGGAGCAACTTTTGACGGCATCATCCTCGATCCTCCGGCGTATGGCCGTGGTCCTGACGGAGAACGCTGGAAACTGGACGAGTGCCTCAACGACATACTGAAGGGCTGCGCCCGGATCCTGGCTCCGATGAACAGTTTCCTGGTGCTGAACCTTTATTCCAACGGCTATTCGGCCATGCTTGCGGATACCCTCGTGGCCTGCGCATTCGGGCCTGCCGGCCGCCGCACCTCCGGTGAACTGGTTCTGAAGGATGATTCCGGCCGTATCCTGCCCCTGAGCGTCTATACCCGTCTGGAACGTTAAACACATTGGACATTATGAGAAAAATACTTGTCGCCATAATCCTGCTGCTATCCTGTATGCGAGTGGCGCAGGCCGAGAAAGTGAGCCGGGAACAGGCAGAGGAAACAGCCGCCGCGTCCTTCCGTCAGAAGCTGTTCTCTGTGGATGCTCAGGATACTTCCAGGGCGGTTTCCTGCTACCGCATACCGGCAATCACCACAGCTCCGGACGGCAGTCTGATAGCGGCGATAGACGAGCGGGTGCCTTCATGCGGAGACCTGAAATGGAGCCGGGATATCAACATCGTCGTCCGCCGCAGTACCGACGGGGGCCGGACATGGGGCCGGGTAGAGAGGGTGGCGGACTTCCCGGACGGGCAGTCGGCCTCGGATCCATCGCTGATTTCCGACACTGTCAGCGGCACAGTGTTCCTTTTCTACAATTTCATGGACCATGACAGAGCTAAGGGCGAATATTTCTTCCATGTCATGCGCAGTGAGGACAACGGTCTGACATGGTCCGGGCCGGAGGACATTACTGCCCAGGTGGCTCCGGAAGAGTGGAGGGGAGACTTCAAGTTCCTGACCTCGGGGCAGGGTACAGTCACCCGCGACGGCCGGCTTCTGCATACGATGGTCAATCTCCAGAAGGGCCTGCATCTGATAGAAAGTACCGACGGCGGCCTTACATGGCATCTGCTGCCGACAGCCATTGTCCCGGCAGATGAGTCCAAGGTCATAGAACTGCCCGACGGCCGCTGGATGATCAACAGCCGGGTCAACGAAGGCGGTATGCGTTACATCCATATCTCGGAGGACAAAGGACGCACCTGGGCATCCGCGCCTGCCCCCGAACTGCCGGATCCGGGCTGCAACGGGGCCATTGTCCATTATCCATACTTCGGAGGAGATGACGGTTGCCTGCTCTTTGTCAACGCGGCGGATTCACAGTATCGCCGTAATCTTACTCTGCGTTATAGTCTGGACTGCGGACGGACATGGAGTCAGGGGCTGGAAGTCTATGGCGGGGACTGCGGATATTCGGATATTACCGTCCTGCCTTCGGGTGACATTGCCGTATTTTATGAACGTGACGGGTATACAATAAATGAGATTGCTGTTATTTCGGCGGGCCGATGGGATAAAATGATTTTGAAAACAGATTGAGTATGATCTTGGAAGAGTTTTTTGGGGAATAGTGGATTTTGTAAATTTGTAGCTGGATAATTGATGAAATATAAAACCAAACTATTTGATATGAAAAAGGTATTTTTGATCCTAGTTATGGTGTTGTCATGTATGTTGACGACACATGCGGAGAATGTAACAGGTGAGCGGGCAGCGGAGACGGCTTCTGCATTTTTCCGATCGGCCCAGGCAAAAGGTATGAAAATGGCTTCCGCCGTTTCTTTGAAAATGGTAATGAGCAGCAGCTCTTTTTCAGGCAGTCAGTCTTCCGATGTTCCTGCGTTTTATGTTTTTAATAATATTTCAGGCCCGGGATTTGTTATCATAGCAGGTGATGATGCGGTGAAGCCGGTATTGGGATATTCGTTTGAGAACAATTTTCCGGAAGGGAGGACTCTTCCTCCGAATCTGAGCGCATGGCTGGAGGGAACGGTCAGAGGTATTGATGCGGTCAGAAATAGCGGAGTTAGGCCTGTGAAGTCGGCTACTGAGGCTTGGGAAGCCGCCGCTCCCGGTACGCCGGTGAGGAAATTGGAGACAGCTAAGTGGAATCAGGACGATCCTTATTACCGGCTTTGTCCTGAAATGTTCGGAACTCTCAGCCTCACGGGTTGTACGGCTACTGCTCTTGCGATAGTGATGCGCTACCACAAATGGCCGAAGAGAGGTACTGGTGAGCTGCCCGGATATTATACATATTCGTATCGTTTCTGGGTAGATGGTGTTAAACTCGGCCATATTTATGATTGGGACAATATGCCTTTGCGTTACTACGATGACTATGGCAACCCGACTTTTACAGACGCAGAGGCTGAAGCGGTTGCTGTTCTGATGCGGGATTGTGGCATACTTATGGAGTCGGATTACTCACCCTGGGGGACAGGAGCTATGACGGATGATATTCCCGGACCGCTGGTTGAGAACATGGGATATGATCCGGGATTGCAGTATGTGTTTAAGGAAGATTATGGGTCTGCTGAGTGGATAGCATTGATGAAGAATGAGATAGATAATAATCGACCGATACTTTATGGAGGATATACAAGAGACTGGGCCGGCCATTCGTTTGTTTTTGACGGTTACGACTCGGAAGATTATTTCAGTGTTAACTGGGGTTGGGGAGGCATGTCTGACGGGTATTTTGACATAGATATACTGGATCCATACGAGCAGGGTCTCGGAGGGGCTGACGAGGGATTCAGTGTGGCACAGGATGCAATAATCGGAATAAGACCTTATATGCAGGCATCGCTGGATGAGAGTACTTCAATAACATACAATAAGTCGGAGGACAGGCTTACGGTGACAACTTTGGCAGGTGCCGGAGTAACCCTTTTCAATGAAAGCGGATCTGTGGTTGATGCTTTACGGGCAGAGTCCGGAGAGGCTGTTTTCTATCTGTCTGAATATAAAGGACAGCGTATATATGTACTGCAAGTAGAAAATGATGGTGAGTTTGTTGAAGTGAAACTGGAATTCTGATTGTTAAATATAAAATAAAAAAGATGAGAGCAATATATAAAATAGTCATAGCGGTCGTGGCAGTGACGGCATTCTGGTCGTGCCGAAACAATGAAAATGACAGTCTGCAGTTGACCCCTGAGATATCTGTAGTGGGTGATACAATAATGGAAGCAGGCTCCTGCAATTTGGTTTTCAAGCTTGTCTCCAATGTGCCATGGACGGCTAATGTGGATCAGGGATGGTGCGATGTCTCCCCCTCTGAGGGTGATGCCGGAGAAATAGATCTGTACGTAATGGCGGATGCAAATGAGAGAAATGAGGAACGTAATGCGGCTTTGACGATCCGATCCGGTTCTGTTAGGAAACGTATAATGCTGATTCAGAAGTTTGAGGAATCGATGACATTGTCTTCGAACCGCTTTGAAATTCCGCAGGAAGGAGGAAGTGTTGAAATTCGTGTGAGACATAACGTGGGGGTGGAGTGTGAGGTGGAAGGCGATGCCGCTGCATGGATAATGCCGGTTGCGACTAAGGCCATGGAAACAAGCGTGCTCCAGTTTGATGTCATAGAGAATGAAACAATGGATAAACGGGAGGGCCGAATAAAGATATCTGCAGGAGATTTGACCGAGACAGTCTTTGTGTATCAGAGCGGAACAGAACCCGAAATAGTGCTTACGCAGAATGAATATGTAGTATCCGCAGAAGGGGAGGATATAGAGGTGCAGATAAAAAGCAATGTGTCGTATCGTATTGAACTTAGTGACTCTTGGCTGTCAGCACCTGCCGGCTCTTCTACATACTCTCAGGTGATAAGAGTGTCTGCCAATACCTCAGGAGGAACCCGTACAGGAGTGGCGACATTTGTAAGTGATGACTATAGAGTGAAGGATTTTGTGATAATTAAACAATTACAGAAAGGAGCCATTGTTCTGGTGGATGATTCCTACACTGTTTCCAACGAAGGAGGTGTGCTCGAGTTCCCGTTGCTTGCCAATGTGGATTTTGAAGTGGTGATACCAGACGAATGTGATTGGATTACTCAGATACCGGCATCGTCTACTGCCGGTAATATGGAAGTGGTGCGTCTGGCATTCAGAGTTGATGCCTACGGCGGAGGTGCTCCTAGAAGTGCTGAAATACAGTTTGTCGGTCAGGATGTGACTCAAAGTGTCGTTGTAACGCAGACGGGTGATCCGGAGCGGCAGTTTGTTTATATTACGCACAGCAGTGAATCGTTCGCGACGCCTATTTTGTCAGGAGAAAGTATAATCGATGCGTTCATTGACTGGGGGGATGGTACGCGGGAAGATTATGTTTCCGTTGCTGAACAAGAACATACCTACAGTGATGGCGGACAGTATGTAATAACAGTCGAATCTACCGGTGCAGAAGAAATAACTCTCAGAAGCATCAAGAATGTCTCAAAGGTGTCTTATACATATTTCTAGTAACTTCTGGATATTTTAAGTATATTTGCTTGATTATTTGAACACGTAAATGTAATAAATAATTTATATGCTTGACGTTCTTGCTATTACTTGGAATGTTGATCCGGATATCCTCTCTATAGGAAACTTCCATCTGAGGTGGTACAGCGTACTTTTCGTAGCCGGCCTTTTCCCCATAGGCTATTATATCATGCGTTCTTTCTACAAGCGGGAAGGATTGCCGACAGAACTGCTGGACCCGATGCTCTTCGCACTGTTCATAGGGACTCTGGTGGGGGCACGTCTTGGACACTGCCTCTTCTATGACCCCGCATACTACCTGTCTCATCCGTGGAAGATATTGATGACCTGGGAGGGCGGTCTGGCCTCTCACGGCGGAGCGATAGGAGTGCTGCTGGCGATGTGGTGGTATGTTCACAAGTACGGCAGGAAATATGGCTTCGGATATATCCAAATCATAGACCGCCTGGTGATACCTATCTGCTTCGCAGGTATGATGATACGCCTGGGCAATCTGATGAATTCCGAGATTTACGGTGTGCAGACCGACCTGCCGTGGGGCTTTATCTTTGTCCGTGACGGTCAGACACTGCCGCATCATCCTACGCAGCTGTATGAGGCTTTGAGTTATTGCATCCTCGGCTTGGTGCTGCTCTGGCTGTACCGGACCCGTCTGGACAAATTGCGTACGGGGACTATCTTCGGCATATTCCTGATAGTGCTCTTCGGCATGAGGTTCCTGATAGAGTTCATCAAGGAGGATCAGTCGGCTTTTGAGGCCGGAATGACCCTGAACATGGGCCAGTGGCTTAGCGTTCCGTTTATCATAGCCGGCATATTGCTCCTGGTGTGGAGCTTTAAGAAAGCCGGACCTGCTGCCATACATGTGCCTCAGGCGGCTTTGAAGGGTGGCGGACAGCCCGCTCAGGCTCCTAAGAAGCCTAAGGGCAAGACCCCGCTTACTCATGTTCATTCAAATTCGCAAAATCAATAAAACATTACAGATATGGCAAACGAGAGAATACAATTACTGATTATCGGCAGCGGTCCTGCCGGTTACACTGCGGCTATCTATGCTTGCCGCGCCAATCTTAAAGCTGTGGTATATGAGGGAATACAGCCCGGAGGCCAGCTTACTACCACGACAGAGATAGAGAACTTTCCCGGATATCCCAACGGTGTCCAGGGACAGCAGATGATGGATGATTTCAGGGCTCAGGCCGAAAGGTTCGGGGCCGATGTCCGCTTCGGTATAGTGACTAAAGTGGATTTCTCGGAAAGACCGTTCAAGGTTCAGATAGACGATGAGAAATGGGTGGAGGCTGATGCTGTCATCATAGCCACCGGCGCTACGGCCCGTTATCTCGGTCTGGAGTCCGAGGAAAAATTCAGGGGCCAGGGTGTGTCGGCCTGCGCTACCTGTGACGGCTTCTTCTACAGAGGCAAGGACGTGGCTGTGGTCGGCGGAGGTGATACCGCATGTGAGGAGGCCACTTATCTGGCGTCGCTCTGCCGCAAGGTCTACATGATCGTGCGCCGCAACGTGTTCCGTGCCTCAAAGGCCATGCAGGAGAGGGTGTTCAATACACCCAATATCGAAGTGCTCTGGGAACATCAGACCAAGGAGATCATCGGTAACGACATGGGTGTGACCGGAGCTGTGCTGCGCCGCAACGACGGCACTGAGACCACCATCTCCATCGACGGCTTCTTCCTGGCCATCGGTCACCATCCCAACTCCGATGTCTTCAAGGAGTGGGTGGAGACCAATGAGGAGGGCTACATCATCACCGAGGGTAAGAGCACCCGAACCTCCCGCCCCGGTATATTTGCGGCCGGAGATGTACAGGACCCGACATACCGTCAGGCCATCAACGCTGCCGCTTCAGGATGCCGCGCCGCAATGGATGCCGAGAAATATTTAGCTGAGAACAAATAGCATGGACGCACAGACATATTCCGATATTCTGGAACTTCTGCACCGTGAGGTAAAGCCGGCCCTCGGCTGTACCGAGCCTATCGCAGTAGCTCTGGCAGTGGCCAAGGCGTGCTCTCTTTTCAGATCTGTGCAGCCTTCGCAGGTCAATGTGCAGGTAAGCGCCAATATCCTTAAGAACGCCATGGGTGTCGGTATTCCCGGCACCGGTATGGTCGGACTCAATATCGCCGTCGCCCTGGCTATGGAGTGCGGCAACCCGGATTACGGTCTGGAGGTGCTCAAGGACTTGACTCCGTCCGATGTGGAGAGAGCCAAGGCCTATGCGGCGGAGGGGCGTGTCAAGATATCCCTTGCCAAGACATCGAAGAAGCTCTATATCGAGGCTGAGTGCCTTTATGGACCGGTTGAGGTTCCGGAACACCGTTCCAGGACTGTCATTCAGGATGACCATGATGCCGTTGTGTTTGTCTCCAGGGACAATGAGGTGCTTTTGGATAAGATGAGCGCGGAGGATAGTACAGATGCAGGGGCAGGTCAGGATACGGCCTCGCATAAGACAACTCTGGACTACCATCTGGATATGCGGAAGATATTTGATTTCGCCACGAAAGAAGCCCGGGTGGAGGATATCTCATTCATGCTGGACGCAGCCAGGATGAACAAGGCACTGGCGGAGGAGGGACTCACGCATCCTTACGGCCTGCAGGTAGGACGCACTATCCAGAACAATATTCACCGTCAGGTTTTCGGCAAGGGGCTGTTGACTCACTGCATGGCCATGACGGCTGCGGCTTCGGATGCCCGTATGGCCGGATGTACCCTGCCCGCTATGAGCAATTCAGGCAGCGGTAATCAGGGTATAACGGTGACAATGCCTGTAGTGGCAGCGGCAGAGCAGTTCGGCTCTTCGGAGGAACAGCTCATACGTGCCCTCACGCTCAGCCATCTGACTGCAATTCATATAAAAGGATATCTCGGCAAGCTATCAGCCCTATGCGGCTGCGTGGTGGCTTCCACCGGATCGGCCTGCGGTATCGTATGGCTTAGCGGCGGAAGCTTCGAGCAGGTATGCAGCGCGGTCAAGAATATGATCGGCAACATCACCGGAATGGTCTGCGACGGAGCGAAGGTAGGCTGTGCTCTCAAGGTGGCTTCCGGAGTGTCGTCAGCCGTGCAGTCGGCTGTTCTGGCTCTGGACAACCACTGCGTGACCGGTAACGACGGTATCATCGAGGACGATGTGGAGAAATCCATCCGCAATCTCGGTGCTATCGGTTCGAAGGGGATGCAGGTGACTGATGAGATGATACTCAACATTATGGTCTGCAAGTAAATGCTTCGGAATTTAAATGGTCGTCTTCTGCGTTATGCTTCCTCGGAGACATCCTCATTTACGGAAGTAAACTCCGGTGTCTCCTCGGTCGCAGGCCTTGAATACGACTCATTTTAATCCCGAAGAAGGTGTGTGCAAATGCCTTTCTACGAGAATAATAAGATTTAATTTAATATAACAATGAAACGGATTTTCAGAATTTTTATGGGTGCGGCCATGCTGTTCACCGCTTCTGTTGCGGCAACGGCGAAGGAGTCTTCAGAAGGACCTCTGTGGATGCGCTACAGCGCGATCTCTCCAGACGGCAGCACTATCGCATTTGCCTATAAGGGCGATATTTTTACAGTTCCCGTGACCGGTGGCCAGGCCCGTCAGATCACGTCCAACTCTGCTTTCGACTCCCGTCCCGTGTGGGGCCCGGACGGAAGCAGGATCGCGTTCGCATCTTACCGTATGGGAAGTGCCGACGTATTTATCGTGGACAGGAACGGTGGTGAGCCGACAAGACTTACGACCCACTCAGCCAATGAGTTCCCCGTAGTGTTCAAGGATGATTCGACAGTGCTCTACATGTCATATTATCAGCCGGCTGCTGAAAGTATGCAGTTCCCCTCATCGACATATCCTCAGGTATATGCTGTCAGCACGGACGGCGGCAGACCGGTGATGTTCTCGACCCTGCCTCTTGAGGACATAAGTTTCAGCCCGGACGGAAGTATGATCCTCTATCATGACAAGAAGGGATACGAGGATACCTGGCGCAAGCATCATACATCGTCCGTTACCCGCGATATCTGGAGCTGTGAATTTGAGGGCAGCAACGTCAAGGACGGCAAATTCACCAAAATTACCGATTTCAAGGGCGAGGACCGTAATCCTGTCTTCACTCCTGACGGAAAGTCGTTCTATTATCTCAGCGAGCAGGACGGCACCTTCAATGTCTGGAAACGCTCTCTGGCCGACGGCTCGCAGGAGCAGCTGACCCATTTCTCCGGCAATCCTGTCCGTTTCCTCACAGTCGCTGACAACGGAACGATGTGCTTCGGCTATGACGGCGAGATATATACGCTGAAGGAGGGCAGTGAGCCTCAGAAGGTGAATATCAGTGTCATCTCCGACAAGCAGGACCGCGATCTGATCAAGACTCCGGTAAGATACGCTACTGAGATAGCCGTCAGCAAGGACGGAAAGCAGGTGGCCTTCATCTACCGTGGCGATGTGTACGTGACCATGACCGACTACGCCACTACCAGGAGGATAACCAATACCCCGGAGCAGGAGCGCAACCTGGATTTTGCACCTGACGGACGCTCGCTCATCTACTCTTCCGAGCGTGACGGTCTCTGGCAGGTCTATATGTCCTCCATCGTCAACGAGGACGAGAAACTTTTCCCTTACAGCACGGAACTGAAAGAAGAATGTGTCACCAACTCGGACAAGGTGTCTTTCCAGCCTCTGTTCAGCCCGGACGGTAAGGAGATAGCCTTCCTGGAGAACAGAACGGCTATCCGTGTCATTAACCTGGAGACCAAGGAGGTGCGCACTGTTATGGACGGTAAGTACCAGTACTCCTATCAGGACGGAGACCAGTGGTACCAGTGGTCGCCCGACGGCAAGTGGATTCTGTCCAACTGCCTCTTCGTCGGCGGATGGAACAATATGGACGTGGCTCTTGTCAATGCTTCCGGCAATGGGGAGATGCACAATCTTACCAAGAGCGGTTATACTGACGGCAACGCCAAATGGGTGCTTGACGGCAAGGCGATGATCTGGTTCAGCGACAGGGCCGGTTACCGCAGCCACGGCAGCTGGGGTGCCGAGCAGGATGTCTACATCATGTTCTTCGATCTGGAGGCATACGAGAAGTTCCGTATGGACGAGGAGGAACTGGCCCTCTACGAGGAGGAGCAGAAGCTGAAGGAGGATGCTGACAAGGAGAAAGACGGAGACAAGAAAGCCAAGAAGGATAAAAAGAACAAGAAAGACGCTGACAAGGAGGAGGCTGAGACACTTGTGCTGGATCTGGACAATGCCGAGTACAGAGTCATGCGCCTTACCGTCAATTCGTCCAACCTCGGTGACGCTGTGTTGAGCAAGGATGGTGACAAGCTCTACTACATCACTTCTTTCGAGGGCGGTATGGACCTCTGGGTACATGACCTCAAGGAGGACGAGACCCGTATCCTGGCGAAGGGTGTCGGCTACGGCTCCCTGATTCTCTCCGATGACGGCAGCAGCATATTCATGAACACCGGTTCTATCAAGAAGATAGACGTGGCCAGTGGTCAGATCACTCCCATAGAGATGGAAGGTACCTTCGAGTACAGGCCTTACGCTGAGCGCGAGTACATCTTCGACCATACATGGAGGCAGGTTCAGGAGAAATTCTACGATCCCGATATCCACGGCATAGACTGGGAAGGCTATAAGGCTGAGTATGAGAAATTCCTGCCCTATGTGACCAACAACTATGACTTCGCCGACGTGCTCGGTGAGATGCTTGGCGAGCTCAACGCATCCCATACAGGTGCAAGATATTACGGCGGAGGTGCAGCTTATCCGACAGCTTATCTGGGTGTGTTCTACGATGATACCTACACTGGAGACGGCTTGAAGATCAAGGAGATCATCAAGAGAAGTCCTCTGACCCTCGTACCTTCGGACGTCAAGCCCGGCTGCATCATCGAGAAGATAGACGGCGAGGCCATCCTTGCCGGCCAGGATTACTTCCCTCTGCTGGAGGGCAAAGCCGGAGAGAAGATACGCCTGAGCATCTATGATCCAGAGACCTCAAAGCGCTTTGACGTAGTGGTCAAGGGCCTGTATTCCGAGAGCGATATCCTCTATCAGCGTTGGGTGGAGCGTAACCGCGACATCGTGGACTCCATCTCCGGCGGCAAGATAGGCTACGTGCATATCGAAGGTATGGACAGCCCCAGCTTCAGGACATTGTACAGTGAACTGCTCGGCCGCTTCCGTCACTGTGACGCGGTCGTAGTGGATACCCGTCACAACGGCGGCGGCTGGCTCCATGACGATGTGGTGACCCTGCTTTCCGGCAAGGAGTACCAGCAGTTCAAGCCGCGTGACCATTATATCGGCAGCGATCCGTTCAACAAGTGGCTCAAGCCCTCATGTATGCTGGTGTGCGAGGACAACTACAGCAATGCTCACGGAACTCCTTGGGTATACCAGCGTCTCGGCGTGGGTAAGCTCGTCGGAGCTCCCGTGCCCGGAACCATGACCGCAGTATGGTGGGAGAGCCAGATAGACCCGACCATTATCTTCGGTATCCCTCAGGTAGGCTGCTGGGACATCCAGAAAGAGGAGTATATGGAGAATGTCGAGCTTGAGCCCGATATCCTCATCTACAACGAGCCTGCTGATGTCATCAACGGCTTCGACGCCCAGCTCAAGGCTGCTACCGAGTCCCTGATGACTCCCGCCGCTGAATAACTGCATACCTATTTATATTATAGACTTAATCCCGGTCATCCCATCCAGCGGACGGCCGGGATTTCTGCGTATATGTGTAACGGTAATGTAACGACAACTTAATGTTAATACATACTCAGTGTAACGCGGCTGAAATATAGTCGGAATACTTTTGCGCCCGAAAACAATGGGTATGAAAAAGGTATTTTTGCTGACGGCAGCAGTTTTGTTACAGACAACGTCCTTGTGGGCGGAGGTATTGAGGGGAAAGGTAGTGGATGCTTCCAGTGGAGAAGAGATAATAGGGGCTACGGTGGTGATAAAAGGTATGCCGGACAGCTGGACGATTACCGGTCTGGACGGCAGTTTCGTCATAGACACGGATCTCAGTTCCGGAACTCTCATATGTAACTTAATCGGATATAAGGACGCTGAGATGCAGTTCAATTCTACGACCGGAGAGATGACAATCCTTATGGAGCAGGATGTGGTCATGCTGGATGCGGCGGTAATTACGGCGACGGGCAGCGGAAGGACAGAGGTCGCGGCGAGAAGCATAGAAAGAAATTCTGTTAATGTTGTAAATGTAATGAGCGCGAAAGCCATGGAACTCTCCCCTGATATCACGGTGGCTAATGTTATAAAGAGGATGTCAGGGGTGACCGTGGAGCGCAACAGCAGTGGGGAGGGCCAGTATGCTATCCTGCGCGGTATGGACAAACGTTACAACTATACTTTGGTCAACGGCATCAAGATCCCCAGTCCGGACAATAAGAACCGTTTTGTTCCTCTGGATATCTTCCCTTCAGAGATACTTGACAGGATAGAGGTGACAAAGTCTCTGGCGGCTGACATGGAGGGAGACGGTATCGGAGGTGCTGTCAATCTGGTAATGAAGGATGCTCCGGAGAAAATGGAGATTTCAGCCAATCTGTCCACAGGATACAGCGCCCTGTTCATTGACAGGGATTTCCAGTCTTTCAATTACAGGGCAATACAGCCGCTGTCTCCCAATGAGAGAATGGGCCGTCCTGAACTGCACAATCAGAATTACAGTGTGTCAGCCGATGACTTTACTATGGAGAACCTGCATATGAAATGGAGCCGTCCACGCCCGGATATCGTGGGCGGTTTCTCATATGGAGACCGTTTCTTCGGAGGCAGGCTGGGTGTCATGGCGGCGTTCAGTTATCAGAATCTTTTCCGCGGCAAGGATGCATCTCTTTACTATATACCGGGCTCTGCCGGCAAAGGCACAGAGAACAGGGCTTATTCCGATGAACAGAACCGTCTGGGGGCGCATGTGAAGTTGGATTACCGCTTTTCCAAGCGTCATAAGCTCATGCTGTATGCCGGTTATATGGATCTTCAGGAAAGCGAGGTCCGGGACGGGGCCAATGATCAGGAGCGCACTGTGAGGATGAAGTGGAACCATCAGTATATCTTCAATACCACCCTCAAGGGAGAACATTCGTTCCTTAGGGCGGACCGTCTCAAACTGGACTGGACAGGCGTGTTCTCCAAAGCCTACAGCACCACCCCGGACAACGTCCGTATCTATATCAACGGCGACCACCTGTATAACACTGACGCTGCGGACCGCCGCTGGGAGCACAATAGCGACAGGGATATCGCGGGATACATCAATCTCTCCTACCGTTTTGACTTTGCCGATAACTCTTCTTTGGATCTGAAAGCCGGCGGTATGTACAGGGACAAGGTGCGCAACAGCTTTTTCAATGAATATACATTCGACTCTCCGACAGGTATATACGACCTGCAGATATATGGGCAGGACTGGACCAACTTTGATGAGCTTCTTCTTGAGCCCCGCCGTTACGGCAATGTGGGCGACCCTCTCAACTACGATGCTTTCGAGAGGATAGGTGCGGCATACCTGATGGGAACCTACAACCGGGACAGGCTGGAGGTGATAGCCGGTCTCCGCGTGGAGCATACGGATCAGGGCTATACTCTTGTCTTTCCCAGGCAGACAGACGGAGAGGGCCATCAGGTGTATACGGATATTCTGCCCAGCGTACATCTGAAATACAACGTCCATAGGAACGCTTACCTGCGCTTTTCCTACGGACGCTCCATCAACCGCCCCGGATTCTTCGAGATAGTGCCCTATACCATTCTCAATGAAGACTATGACGAGCAGGGTAATCCGGATCTGAAGCATACGGTGGCTGATAATCTTGACCTCCGGTACGAGTTCTTCCCCAAATCCTCGGAGCAGCTGATGGTCGGACTGTTCTGGAAGAAACTGCATGACCCCATAGAGTACGGACTGATATCCGAAGGACAGGCTACTTATCTGACCCCTATGAACTTCGGAGACGCGGTGAACGCCGGAGTGGAGGTGGATGTCATGAAGTATTTCAACTGGTTCGGTGTAAAGGCCAACTATACCTATACCCACTCCAGTATAACCACGACCAAGAGGACCATGGAAGGGACGGAGGTGATAGCCGTGCAGCAGACAAGGCCGCTGTACGGTCAGGCGGCCCATGTCGCCAACCTGTCGCTGCTTTTCAAGTTCGCCAAGGCCGGAGTGGAGGCTCAGGTGTCGGGAAGCTATACCGGCCGCCGTCTGAGCGAGATATCCAACTGGGTGGACAATGATATCTGGGAGGCCGGCTACGTGCAGCTGGACGCTTCTATAGAAAAGAGCTTCAAGTGTGGCATCACCATCTTCGCCAAGGCCAACAACCTTCTGGACATGCCGGTCCTGAGGTATATCGTCAACAACCCACGTACCGAGAATCTCAAGGACTACGAGAGATACAAGGGCGGAGTGATAGAACGCAGGGAGTGGCACGGCCAGTCCGCCATGATAGGGCTTAGGTACAACTTCAAAGAGAAATAATCAACATTTAACATTTAAATTTATCATGAAAACAAAAAGTATTTTTGTCATTGCTGCGGCAATGGTATTTTGCATGGTGTCCTGTGAGAAGAACGGCCCCGTAACGCCGGAGAATCCTGATACTCCCGGAACGGGTGACACAACGGATGTAGTGACGGAAGGTATCTCGGGAGAGGTGTCCGGAGTATGGGAGGCCGGCAGTGTAATCAATGTGACAGGCCATATCACGGTGCCCGAGGGTCAGAGTCTGACTATCGAGGAGGGCGTGACAGTAATATTCAGCGATGCCGGAGTGGGCGTGAATCACACGGCCATAGAGTTCTCCGTGGACGGTAATCTCTACTGCCTCGGAACAGAGGATGCCCCTGTGCTGCTCACCGTGGCGGAGGAACTCAGAACGCCGGCTAATACATTCAAGGGTCTCTGGGGCGGTATCGTGGCCGGTGCCACCTGCGGGGAGATGCTTATCGACCGTACGATTATAGAATACTGCGGAGGTCAGGTAATCGAGGGCTCTCCCGCTGCGGAGAACGGTTACTACACCGCCGGTGATGACGCTTATCCCCACATCACCACCAACAATGTGGACGGCCGCTATGTGATTACCAACTCCGTTCTGCGCAACGGATGGTCGGACGGTATCTATATGATGGGCGGCAATGCCATCATCGCCGACAATATCTTCAGTGCCATCGGATATGACGGTGCCGAGGCTGTGAACGTGAAGTCCGGTTGCACCGTGGACGTGGCCCGTAACGTGATGTTCAGTGCCAACACCAACGGCCTGAAGCTCTCCAGCTCCGACCAGAGTGAGGTGCGTCATCAGGCTAAGATACAGGCTTACAACAATACCATCATCGGCTCGGGCTGGAGGCGTGACGGTGAGAAAGGAGGCGGCATCTATGTGGAGGAGAACGCTGACGCGGGTGTATTCAACAATCTGCTGGTAAACTGCAAGTTCCGTGCTACTACTCCCGAATATGATGCTGAAGGCTCCGAGGACTGCTACGACAGGGAACACTCCATGATTGACTACAATTTCTACGCTTCGGGTACCGTTGAGAGTTCCATAGTTTTCAGCGGTGAGTATGAGGATGACGGCGAGACTCTGCTCTACTCCGGCGTGAAGTTCCCCTACGAGGGCTATGCCTTCAACCACGAGTGGTATGACACTGAGAAAGTGGACGCGAACAGTATTATCGCCAGGACAGCCGATGAGGCAGTGGCGCTGGATCCGAAGTTCGTGAACTTTGACCTCAATATGGATCCCGCAAGCTATACTTTCAACGACAGCTGGGATTTCCATCTTACCGCAGGCTCCCCCGCTCTTGACGCTTCCAAGACCTATACCGCAGGTGACCGTCAGCCTTACTTCGCGACTTCCGGACTGGAGGTCAATGGTCAGACCTATACCTCCCCCGCCGTCGGCGCATGGTTCGGAGCATACGGTGAATAATCAGCGCAGGTAAAATCAATAAACAGACAGCTTTATGAAAAGAATCAATCTTCTTACCCTTACCACCGCTGCTGCGGTATTGTCCCTGACAGCAGTGTCCTGCAACACTTCCGTGAACGTGTCCTCTTCCACGGAGGAGGACCGCTCTGAGGAGTGGAAGGCTCTTGAGCAGCCGCTTAACTTCTACATCGCCAATGACCTGGGCCGCAATGGCTACTATGACCAGAAACCCATTGCCGGGACTATGGGCGATATGGCCGAGACCATAGACATAGAGTTTGTGGTGGCGGCCGGTGACGTGCACCATTTCGAGGGTGTGCAGAGCGTGAGCGACCCTCTGTGGATGACCAACTACGAGCTGATTTATACCCACCCCGATCTGATGATGCCCTGGTATGCCGTCTGCGGCAACCACGAGTACCGCAGCAACACCCAGGCCTGCATCGATTACTCGCAGGTGAGTGCCCGCTGGCACATGCCTTCGCGCTACTATACTTTCGTGCAGGAGGAGGACGGGGTTGAGATCCGCATAGTGATGCTCGACACCACTCCGATTATAGACAAGTACCGGGAGGAGACCGACAAGTATGCCGATGCCTCCAAGTCGGACTACAGCGAGCAGCTCGCATGGCTGGACAAGACCCTGTCCGAGGCCGATGAGGACTGGGTCATCGTAGTGGGCCACCATCCGATCTACGCCTATACCGACAAGGACGAGTGTGAGCGTACCGATATGCAGGAGCGCGTGAACACCGTGCTTCTCAAACATGACAATGTGGATATGTACGTCTGCGGACATCTGCACACATTCCAGCACATCCGCAAGGACGGCAGTGATATCGACTACGTGGTCAACTCCTCCGGTTCTCTGAGCCGCGACGTGGAGCCTATCGAGGGCACCGTCTTCTGCAGCCCCGAGTCCGGCTGGTCCCTCGTGACCGTCTCCGCCGACTCCCTCTGCCTGCACATGCTCGACAAGGACGGCAAGGTGCTCCACACCGTCACCCGTACAAAATAAGCCGTCGGTATTGATGTTATTTCAGAGAATGCTTGTCTTTGTGTGCAGAAATGGTACACAAAGATAAGCATTATGTTGGTGGTTTCATCAAGAGAGTTCAGGGCCAACCAGAAAAATTATCTGGATATGGTGGATGCAGGGCAGGAACTGTTGATACATAGAGGTAAAAATAAAAGCTACAGGATTGTTCCGGTGACTGAAGATGATGTTCTGGTCAGCAGAGAATATTTTATGGAGCCTGATGCGGAATATGCGCGGGCGCTTTCTTTCGAAGAGTTCAAGGAAAGAGCGTTTAAACATGTGGGAGAACTTTATGAAAGGAAGTGATAATGAGAGTGATTTTTGCTCCGGAAGTCTTAAGTTGTTTTAATGCGCTGGTGGACATCCTGTATGAAAAAGGATACTTCGGATTTAAAGACAGTGCATTCAATTATGTGGAGAACCAGCTTGATGATGTTCGTGACAATCTTCATTTAAAGGTGAAGATTTCTGCTCCTGCCTATTTTAAAAAGTATGACTGTCCGCAAAGATACCCCTAGTGCTGTCACCTACCAGACTTAAGGCTCTGCGACACCAAAATCCCAAGAACCAATCCGGTCATGCTGCAGTTATCGCGCAATTTCAGCAGTGACAGGCTTGTGGAGTTCTTCCAGGCCATCAGCCAGACTACGGCTGTTACTTTACGCGGCTCAAGGCAGGAGAAGAGCCGCCGGGCAAGTACTCCCGACTTTTCCCACGACTTTCATCCAAGTCCATTGCCATGTCCAAGACACCTATCCTGTGCCACATAACAACAACTCACTTGTACTCAAGAATATATGCAAATAAGGCCGAGGACAGAGGTGGCGGATTCCAGGCATTTTGACGGTTTTCGGGTACCCCTATCCTCCGCACTGCTTTACATTCGCTTAATTACCAAGAACTTCCAAGAAGCGACAAAGGACAGGTCTATAGCAGACAGATACTATTATCTCCCCTATGCGGCCATCCTCCCTGGCCCCACCGGGAAAGTGAACCGCTTTCCCACGAATCCCGGGCACTTTCTCCCGGCGAATCCGCATAGCCCACTCATTCCTCTGGCAGCGTTGAAGGCAGGAGGTCGAAAAGACCAGGCCCCTTTACCTTGAATATCACGGAGTTACGGAGTAACGACGATGATATTCAAGGCAGATTCTTCCCTCTTGTGCCGAGGGCGGCAAGTCTTTTCTCCCCGCCTGCCTCCCCGCCACATCCGTCACCTACGACACTTTCGTCGGTGCATTCCGCTCTTCCGGTCCAATCCTCCCGGCATCCTCACGTTGCTTTTTAGTTATATTGCAACTACCTGATTGCCTGGATTTTTTGTTTTTTGCAAAAAGTTAAATGACGGCAAAAAGGCTCATTCTGAGCGTAATTCGCCCCACTTAAAATGTCGCTGGATAGATAAAATGTTTATATTCAAGTATATACAACTCAACTAAAAAGCATCGTGAAGTAAAGTGAGGACTTTAGGGGTATCTTTGCGGATAATCGTATTAAAAAGTATGGGCAGAAATTATTGTATTCTGTATTTAAGTCAAGTACTGCTACCAGTTGGTATGTCTTTTACAATGTTTACGATGTTGATGGAGAACAGGTGTTCCTGATAAAGTACATCGCTAATAATCACTCGATTGCAAAGTTTCTGTGATTGTTATTCGGGGGAGTAGCGGCGCAGGTCCTTTTCCTTGATGGACTGCCGCTTGTCGTACTCTTTCTTGCCCCGCGCCAGGGCGATGTCCAGCTTGGCGTAGCCGTTTTCGGAGATAAACAGGCGGCGGGTGACGATGGTCAGGCCTTTTTCCTTGACGGACCTGGCCAGTTTGCGCAGCTCTTTTTTAGTCAGCAGCAGCTTGCGGTCCCGCTTGGGATCGTGGCGGTTGAAGGTACCCCACCAGTATTCGGCTATGTGCATGTTCTTGACATAAAGCTCTCCGCCGGAGAAATAGCAGTAACTGTCCACAAGCGAAGCCTTGCCGGCCCTGATGGACTTGATCTCGGTGCCGGTCAGGACTATGCCCGCTGTGTAGTTCTCCAGAAACTCGTATTCGAACGAGGCCTTCTTGTTGCGGATTTCTATCTTGCTTTTTGCCTTTGCCATAAACTACAAAGATACGAATTATATGCCATTATGTGCGAAAAGTTTTATGTAGTTCTGTTTTTGATAGGAAGAGTACCGATAAAGACATAAAATAAATGTGATTTAAACGGCTTCTGGCACAATATTCGGAGAGTCCCACTGTGAAAAAATTTTTTGAGTTTTCAGTCAGTTTATGCAGTTGACAGGATATATATCACAGATAATAGGCCCGGTGGTGGACGTGCATTTCCCGGAGCTCGGGGAAGGCGGGCATCTTCCGGCGATTCACGAGGCGATGACGGTTGTCCGGAAGGACGGTAGCGGACTGACGGTGGAAGTGCAGCAGCATATAGGGGAGAATACCGTGCGCTCCATAGCGATGGAGTCGACCGACGGACTTCAGCGGCACTTGCAGGTCAGGGCCGAGGGCCGGGCCATCTCCATGCCGACAGGCGACCAGATCAAGGGCCGTCTGCTCAATGTTACCGGAGACAGTATCGACGGTATGCGTGTGCTGGACCGCTCGGAAGAGCTGCCCATACACCGTGAGCCGCCCAAGTTCGACGATCTGGCCACTACCCAGGAGGTCTTCTATACCGGCATAAAGGTCATCGATCTGCTGGAACCTTATGTGAAGGGCGGCAAGATCGGCCTTTTCGGAGGTGCAGGAGTGGGTAAGACCGTCCTGATTATGGAACTTATCAACAATATCGCCAAGGGACACAACGGCTTCTCGGTGTTCGCCGGAGTCGGAGAACGTACCCGCGAGGGCAACGACCTGCTCCGGGAGATGATAGAGTCCGGCGTTATAAGATACGGTGACGAATTCCGCAAGAGCATGGAGGTCGGGCACTGGGATCTCTCCAAGGTGGATTACGACGAGGTGGCCAAGTCTCAGGCGACGCTTGTGTTCGGACAGATGAACGAGCCGCCCGGAGCCCGTCAGTCGGTGGCCCTTTCGGGGCTTACTGTGGCCGAGTCCTTCAGGGATGCCGGCAGGGAGACAGGGGAAAAACGCGATATTCTGTTCTTCATAGACAATATATTCCGTTTTACCCAGGCCGGATCCGAAGTGTCGGCGCTTCTGGGACGTATGCCGTCGGCTGTGGGTTATCAGCCTACGCTGGCCTCCGAGATGGGACAGATGCAGGAGCGTATCACCTCTACCAAATACGGTTCCATCACATCGGTGCAGGCAGTGTATGTGCCTGCCGATGACCTGACCGACCCTGCGCCGGCGACGACATTCACCCATCTGGACGCTACGACGGTGCTCAGCCGTAAGATAGCCGAGCTGGGTATCTATCCGGCGGTGGACCCGCTGGAGTCCACGTCCAGGATTCTGGACCCCAATATCGTGGGCGAGGAGCATTACGGCGTGGCCCAGAGAGTGAAGCAGATACTTCAGCGCAACAAGGAGCTGCAGGACATCATCGCCATCCTCGGTATGGACGAGCTTTCAGAGGAGGACAAGACGGTGGTCAACAGGGCGCGCCGCGTTCAGAGATTCCTGTCGCAGCCGTTCTCGGTGGCCGAGCAGTTCACGGGTGTCCCCGGACAGATGGTGCCCATAGAGGAGACTGTCCGCGGGTTCAAGATGATTCTCGACGGCGAGGTGGACCATCTGCCGGAGCAGGCCTTCCTCAATGTCGGTACAATAGACGAGGCCGTCCGCAAGGGAGAGCAGATGCTCTCGGCCGCAGGCGGTCAGGATAAGCAGTGATATTATGGAACTGTTGATAGTCTCGCCTGTCAGAACCGTGTGTGAAACGGAGGTGACCAAGGTCTTCTTCCCCGGTGCGGCCGGAGGCTTTGAGGTCTTCCCCGGCCACGCACCTCTGCTTACATCCCTTAAGTCCGGCAATATCGTCTATACGCTTCCGGACGGGAAAGAGGAGACAGTGGCCGTACGCACCGGCTGTGTACGTCTGCTGGATGACAGGATAGAGGCATGTGTGGAGACAGTAGAGCCATGAGAGCGTGGAAATATATAATATCGGTCATGTCAGCAGTGCTGGTCTCAGTGCTGCCGGTGTCTGCCGCCGGTGGCGGAGATGCCGGTCAGGAAGAGGGTTTCAGCGCCAAGGAGCTGGTACTGGGCCATTTTGAGGACAGTTACTGGTGGCATATCGGGACATTCGGACAGAAGGAGGTCAGTCTGTACCTCCCGGTGATACTGCACAGTCCGGCTACCGGATGGCATTGTTTCTCTTCCAGAAAACTCTACGAAGGAGCCTCTTATCTTGGATTCAGCATAGCTCCGGAAGGAAAATACGAGGGGAAAGTAGTGGAGACTCTTTCCGACGGCAGCGTGGTCAGGCCCTTTGACCTGTCCCTGACCCGGACTGCGGCCGCACTCCTGCTCAACAGCGCGATAGTGCTGGCCCTGGTGCTGGGTGCCGCACGCTGGTACCGCAGACGTAAGATTACCGAGACTCCGCGCGGGCTGGCGGCCTTGATGGAATGGGCTGTGGAGACAGTGGAGGAGGACCTGATAAAGCCGACTGTTGGAGAAAACTGGCGCAGGTTCGCGCCCTTCCTCCTGACGGTGTTTTTCTTTATCCTGATCAACAACTTCATGAGTCTCATACCGTTCTTCCCGGGAGGAGTCAATGTGACCGGCAATATCGCCGTGACTTTTGTCCTGGCCCTTGCTTCCTTTATCGTAATCAACCTTTTCGGAGGACGGGCTTACTGGAAGGATATCTTCTGGCCGGAGGTTCCGGCATGGCTCAAAGTGCCGGTGCCGCTCATACCTCTGATAGAGTTTGTCGGTATATTCACCAAGCCGTTCGCCCTGATGATCCGACTCTTCGCCAACATGCTGGCCGGTCACGCGGCGATTATGTGCCTGATATGCGTGATATTCGTTACAGTGAGCATGGGAGCGGCGGTCAATGCCTCCATGACGGTGGTGTCGCTGCTCTTCGCCGTGTTCATGAACGCTCTGGAAGTGCTGGTGGCATTCCTGCAGGCCTATGTGTTTACGATGCTTTCGGGAGTGTTCATCGGTCTAGCTCAGGAGGGGAATGTTAAAAAGGATAAGATTGTAGAAAAACATAAAAATTAAAAAAACGTAAAAATATTTAAAATTCAGAATTATGACAGAATTGGGAATACTTGGAGTCGCTTTAGGCGCAGGTCTGGCCGCAATAGGAGCGGGAATAGGCATCGGTAAGATCGGATCATCGGCGATGGAGGCCATAGGCCGTCAGCCGGATGCTGCCGGTAAGATCAGGACCAACATGATCATCATCGCCGCCCTTATCGAGGGCGTGGCTCTTTTCGCTCTGGTTATCTGTTTTATGGCTCTCTAATAAGGAGGACAGGCTATGGGAATGTTGCAACCGGAACCGGGACTGCTCATATGGATGACCATAGCGTTCCTCATCGTCTTCGGACTGCTGGCCAGATTCGGCTTTCCGGCCATACAGAAGACTCTGGACGAGCGTAGAAAGTACATTGATTCGTCTCTGGAGGAGGCCGCGGAGGCCAGGCGCAGGCTGGAGGGTCTTCAGACAGAGATGGAAGGTGTGCGTCAAGAGGCCCAGAAGCAGAAGTCCGAGATCCTCAAGTCAGCCGCTGACGCCCGTGAGAAGATACTCGCCGAGGCCCGTCAGCGTGCCGGAGAGGAGGGCGAGCGGATTGTTGCGGCAGCCAGGCTAAGTGCCCGGAATGAGAGCGAAGCCATCATCCGGGAGGCCAGGCATCAGGTGGCCCGGCTGGCGATAGCTGTCAGCGAGAGACTGCTGCGCGGCAGACTGGAGGACACTCAGGAGCAGACCGCTCTGGCCGAGAGACTGCTTTCCGAGATAGAGCGGAGCAAAGCTGACAACAAGGAGGTATAGCTATGACAGGCATAGGGTTGATATCCAGGCGTTATGCGAAAGCCTTGGCGGAATATTCCGCAGGACTGGGGGAGGAGGCTGTGGTGTATGGCCAGCTGCTTCCCCTGACGCAGCGGTATGACTATGTTCCGGCGGTACGGGAGGCCGTGCTGTCTCCCCTCGTTCCGCAGGAAGACAAGCTGGCCGTGATTTCCGCACTTTTCGATGGAGGCCCGTGCCGTTGTCTGCAGGACTTTATCCGACTGGTACTGCGTCACCGCCGGGAGGCTTATCTCTATTTTATCATGCATTCGTATGTGGAGCTTTACCGTGAGCGTCATCACCTCAAGGAGGCCGTGCTGGTTACGGCAGTACCCCTTGGTGACGGTGTGACGGAGATGGTCCGCAGCAGGATGCAGGAGCGCAGCGGATGTACGGTGAACGTCACGGCGAAAGTGGATCCGTCCATTATAGGCGGATTCGTATTCCGGATGGAAGATACCCTGCTGGATGTGAGCGTGGCCTCGCAGTTGAGGCTGCTGCGCCGTCGGCTCGGCAGCAATCCGGTCAGGAAGATTTAAATATGATTAATATAAGAATATGAGTGAGAATACAGATAAGATAAAACCGTCGGAAGTCTCCGCTGCGCTGCTGGCCGAGCTTCAGGGAATAGACCTGGAGGCCAAGTATGCAGAGGTCGGTACGGTACTTCAGGTAAGTGACGGCGTGGTGCGTATCTTCGGACTGCGCAACGCCGAGGCCAGCGAACTGCTCGAGTTTGACGGTGGCATGAAGGCCGTGGTGATGAACCTTGAGGAGGACAATGTCGGAGCCGTACTGCTCGGTCCCACGGACCATATCAAGGAAGGCGACATGGTCCGCAGAACAGGCCGTACCGCGTCCATAGATGTCGGAGAAGGACTTCTGGGACGAGTGATCAATCCTCTCGGTGAGCCGATAGACGGAGCCGGAGAGATAGCCGGGGAAAGGGTGGAGATGCCGCTGGACCGCAAGGCTCCGGGAGTCATATTCCGTCAGCCGGTCAACCAGCCGCTTCAAACCGGCATCAAGGCCATAGATGCCATGATCCCTATCGGTCGCGGACAGAGGGAACTTATCATCGGAGACCGTCAGACCGGCAAGACCGCGATAGCAGTCGATACGATTATCAACCAGAGGACCAATTACGAGGCCGGAGATCCGGTGTACTGTATCTATGTGGCTGTGGGTCAGAAGGCCTCCACGGTAGCCAATCTCGTGGAGACGCTGCACAGATACGGAGCCATGGACTATACGGTAGTGGTGGCCGCCACTGCTTCGGATCCCGCTGCGGTACAGTATTTCGCCCCGTTTGCCGGAGCCGCTATCGGCGAGTATTTCCGGGATACCGGACGGCATGCCCTGGTGGTGTACGATGACCTCTCGAAGCAGGCCGTGGCCTACCGCGAGGTCTCTCTGATACTCCGCCGTCCTTCGGGACGTGAGGCCTATCCGGGGGATATCTTCTACCTGCATTCCCGTCTGCTGGAGAGGGCGGCCAAGATCATAGCCCAGGAGGAAGTGGCCCGGGAGATGAACGATCTTCCGGTATCTCTGAAAGGCAAGGTGCGCGGCGGCGGCTCGCTTACGGCCCTCCCTATCATCGAGACTCAGGCAGGAGACGTATCGGCCTATATCCCGACCAATGTGATATCTATTACGGACGGCCAGATATTCCTCGACACGGACCTGTTCAATGAGGGCAATATGCCTGCGATAGATGTCGGTATATCCGTTTCCCGTGTCGGCGGCAATGCCCAGGTCAAGGCCATGAAGAAGGTGGCCGGAACTCTTAAGATAGACCAGGCGCAGTTCCGCGAGCTGGAGTCTTTCTCCAAGTTCAGCAGCGATATGGATCCTGTGACTGCCGCCGTTCTGGACCGCGGCCGCAAGAATACCCGTCTGCTCGTGCAGCCCCAGTACAGCCCCATGCCTGTAGGCCGGCAGATAGCCGTGCTTTACTGCGGCACGCACGGCCTGCTCAGGGATGTTCCGATAGAGCATGTGGCGGACTTCGAGCATCTGCTTATAGAGACCCTGAAACCTACCGGTGTGTTCGATACTCTGGCAGCTGAAGGACTGACTGACGAGGCCTGCCGGACAATAGAAAAAGCCGCTGCCGAGGTGGCCGCTGCATTAAAGGGATGATGCCATGGCTGCACTGAAAGAGCTGAAAGGACGTATAAACTCCGTGGAGAGTACGCTGAAGATCACTTCCGCCATGAAGATGGTCTCCTCGGCGAAGCTCCACCGTGTCCAGGCCTCCATGGAGGCACTTGCCCGGTACGAGAACCGTTTCACGGAGACGGTGGCGGCTCTGTGCAGTGACCCGGATGTGGTGACGGCGTCCCCCCTGTATCTGCCGCACAAGGAACTGCGTCATGCCGTGGTCATTGCCCTGGCCTCGGACAGTGCGCTCTGCGGGGCTTTCAATGCCAATGCCGTGCGTCAGCTGATATCCGCCATGTCGGCTCTGCAGTCAGAAGGATTTACGCGGATAACAGTCTATCCGATAGGGGAGAAGATGGTGCAGGCTGTCACACGCCCCGCATTTCAGGACCGTTTCGCACCGGTATTGAAGGTCTGTGATGACTACAGGCACATGGCCGGAAAATATTCGTTTGACGGGATAGCTCCGTTGGCCACGCAGTTGATGGAGGACTATGTCGCAGGCCGCAATGACAGGGTCTGCATGGTCTACAATCATTTTCACTCGATGGGCCGTCAGACTCCGATGACAGACCAGCTGCTGCCGTTCATAGAGGAGAGTGTGGACAATATCGGCCGTGAGGCGGTGCGGGATTATATCCTGGAGCCCGACTCTGACGCTCTGCTGGCTGCTCTGCTGCCCTCAGCCACCCGCATCCGTCTGTACCGCGTGCTGCTCGACAGTGTTACAGCTGAAAATGCCGCCCGCATGATAGCCATGCAGACGGCAACAGATAATGCTCAGGAGCTCATAGACGACCTTTCTCTCGAATACAACAAGCGCCGTCAGCAGGCCATCACCGCTGAGCTCGCCGATATCACCTCCTCAGCTGAGGCTTAGTCTCCGCATTTATTCTGAATACTGGTAAGTTACTTCTCCGTTGATCTCGCAGGATACGGCATTGTTCACGATGAAGCTCTCGGAACCTTCGGCCTCCGGTGCGGTGATGAACAGAGCCAGATGGCAGTTCTCGGCTACCCATCCTTCTTCAATGTTTATGACAAATGCGTACTCAGCCGTTTCTCCGGCCTCGATTGTGCCGAGGGAGTGTCCGGTGAAGTTGGTATTTGACAAGCGGCTGTCAGCAACGCGGATGCAGTTGTCATGAGTGTTGTAGTCACCTGTCCATGAAGCGGCGTTGTAGTTGGCCTGCTGACCTTCAATGCCGTCCTCAAGCAGCCAGGCTCCTATGCGGAACTCTGAGGTCTCGGCGGCTTTGACAGAGGCGATGACTACCAGTGTGTTTCCGTCCAGTTCTGCGCAGGCGGATATTCCGGCCCTGGCCGGAGCACTGTCATAAGCCGCATCTATGGTGCTCTTCAGTCCGGCCTCGTTATTGTAGTTGTTGTAGGAAAGCGACATGTCGGCGATTACCATAGGATATCCCATTACTCCCAGAGCCATGTCCAGACCGCCTGAGTAAAAGGCCGGATCATTGGAATTGTATGAGTGGCAGGCTGTAAGCACTGTTCTGGAAGAATAATCCTCATCGGCCATGACGCTGCGCAGGAGCTCGATCATACCGGGGCAGTATCCGCAGCCGGTGCCGGTGAACTGTGTCAGAAGGACTCTGCGTGCAAAGGATGTGTTCTCAGGCTCAGGATCTTCCGGCAGTTCCGGTACAGGGAAACCTATCGCGGTAATCGTTACGATATCCGTGTGCGAGGTCCCATATGCGGCCCAGAACGAATAAGTGCCTGGTTCTGTGGTCGTGAATTTCATATCCGGAAGCTCAATCTGCTTGCTGGAACCGTCATAGAAGCGGATACCTTCCGTTACGGGCTCGCCGTTGCTCAGTACGGTGAATTCCACGGCATCCTCTCCGTTGGCATGGATGATCATTTCCGAAGCGAGCAGGACCAGTTCGGTGGATCCTACCGGATCATTGCCGTCATCACCATTGTCATTTCCGTTATCGTTGTTCTCATCAGGCAATTCCGTGCAGGAGAAGAACATCATGGCTCCTGCGGAGATAAAAGCCAAAAGTTTTAAGATCTTCATTTTCAAAAGTATTTTCTTGTCTGCTAAACCGCACCGAACGGGTGGCCCGGCTTAATAGTCAAACCACCCGTCTTGCGGTTAAGAAATTAAAGTTAATAAAAAGTCCGTATATTATCTTGCAGTGCCTTGCTGATAATTCTTAAGGTTCTCCTGGAATTCCTCTGCTGAGACAATCTTGAAGTCTGTTACCTTCTTATACGCTTTGGCTGTGCGGAAAGAAGTTCTGGACATGGTCCTTGCCTCAGGTCTCATGGAGACTCCGTTGGCGGACTGAATCCTGACAGTGCTGTGACTGCCGTTGGAGACAGGTGCATAGGCGGCACTTTCTGTCCAGCCTCTTGTGAGGGTCAGCTCGGAATTGATCCGTTTGCCACCCAGATAAGCCCATCCGTAGTTGAGATATATTGCGTTGGGGTACATCTCCGTACCGTCCAGGATATATGGATTGACAGTTATGGTATTCCTGTCGGAGGCAATGTCAACGGTAAACTCCTCGTTGCTGTCGTTCTCACCCACAGATATGTATCCGTTGTCGCTGTATGCGGCCAGGTAGTAGACATTGTCCGTCCATGCCTGGAGAGGATACATCCTGTTGGAGTTGAAGGGAGCTGTCACGGAACCGTCTTCGGCTATCTGGAGATACCACTTCGGACCGAAGTCATAGAACAGGGAGGCGACATCGTATGAGCTGTATTCAGGATTGCAGAAGAGCTCATAGGGAGTGGTGGTGTTGAATGATGTGGGAGCATCGGAGGTGTTGTATCCGAACCCGAGACAGAGCAGACGGTTCTGTCCGCGGACTCTTGCGTTAAATGCCTCGGCCTCCATCTTGAACTCGTCATAGAGGGCGTCAACTTCCTCTTTTGTCATTCCGGTATAGTAGTCGTACACTTCGGAGGGCAGGGTCTCGGGGTAGTCATTGATGCCGTCATATACGGTTACTTTGATGGACTTGGGACCTTCGCTGACATATCCTCCCTCATAATAGTCGTAGTGTGCGACATCGGCGGTCATAGTCCATTCTCCCTCAAGGGCCGAGAACAGCCCGGACTCTACTCTTTCAGCATCCGGCATGAAGTCGGCCGTGTTGTCGGCAATGGCCGGACAGCCTTCTTCCAGAACATTGGGTGTCTGCTCGATGTTATACGCGAGTACTGCCAGTCTTGTTGTCATGCCGTCTATTGTCGAGAAACCGAGGTTGAGACCTTCGGAAGAATTTATCATGGCCACTTGTTCTGCGGTAAGCGCATTTCCGGAGGCTGTTACGTCGGCGTATGTCATATATTGAAGAGCCGCAGCCCAGTCTCTCTCGTAGTTGGCGGCATACATGGCCGATGCCACATCTACATTCCCGGTATTCTTTACGTTGAACCATACCTGGAACGGATCCTCGGGCCCATAAGGATTGTCTATGGCTGTAACAGTAACTTCCGGTGCCTCCAAAGTCTTCTCAGTAGTAGAGAACTCTATATGCTGGAATGACTGGGAGGTCCCTTCTGCGTCACCCATGGCTGTTACCATTATGTGATACTTTGTCTGCTCCTGCAGGTACAGATAGTCTGTAAGGTCAATCTCGGTATTGCCCTGGAATGTTCTCATGCCGAGCATGAACGAGGCGTAATAAGAAGTAGTGAACCACTGGAGATATTCCTCATTGCCGCCAATCAGCTCAAGAATCTGGGCATAGCTGATCTCGTCAATCACAAGTACGCAGTACTGATATACATCCGCATCGGGGGTAAACTTTATGGATCCTGTAACGGCTTGGACATTTGATGCGTCTATGTCAACAGTGGCGTTGAGAACTTGCGGTTCGCGGGCTCTGATCTGGGTCTTGTAGAAGAAACCGGTCCAGTAGTCTTCTTCATTTACCTCGCCGGTGCCGCTCCAGAGATCCTCCTGATAGGCATCGTTGTCAAACAGGGCCGAGTACCATCCCTCGCCCCAGCCGTACATTGACTCACCCCAGGCGAACTCACCTACCAGGAATATTATGGGCTCGCCTGGAACGATAGGGTCATGAAGGACTATCTCCTCACCGTATTCGTCGATAAAGACCTCGTTCTCGGGCCCGTAATATATGGTGCTGTCGTTGACCATGAACAGACCTCCGTTGGCTTCCAGAGTCTGTGCGTCAGTCGATGCCATCCATCCGGATTTGTTTGAGTTGTACATTACAAGATTGCCGTAGGAGAAACGCAGGACGTTTCCGTTTTCCTTTACGGACTCAGGAACTTTCACGTGGACGGTAAAGTTGTTGTAACCGACATCGACCAGGGTGACGTCCTCCTCATAGTCCCCGGTGGAGAAATCCAGAGTCACGACTTCGCCGTAATATTCATCATCGACGGTCGTGGCAGCTACGTAGAGGGTGTGGTTGGTGTTGGGCTCGAGGCCGGAAACGGTAATTTCGCTCTCTCCGTCCTCGCACTCAAGGACTGTTCCGTTCATGAAAAGGACATCCTCGGTCTGCTCAGCCTCAGGCGTACCTGCAAAAGCCGCATAGGCGATCTGAGTGATGCCGTTTGTCTTTACGGTAAAGGTAGCACCGTTGGCGCTGGAGGATACAAAAGCGACTTCCAAGGAAGGTTCTGTGGTGTCGTCTTCTCCTTCCCCGTCGTCATCAATGACGGGTTCTTCCTGTTCCTCTTCGGGGGTCTGGCAAGAATTCAGCCCCAGTCCTGCGAAAGCAATAAAAAGCCCTGCAAAAAGAATTAGAAAATAGTTTGAGAGTTTCATAATAGGTTGTATTTAATAGTGATATTATCTGATGTCTTTCCTGAATTCAAAATTATGCAATCCTGCCCTAAAATCGTTTTCTGTCCGTTTTTAAATGGTGACATTACGTATATTTTACATTTTGTAATGCCGTTTTACGAAAAATAACTACCTTTGAAAGCATGAATAAAACGCATTTAATCATTTATATAGCTGTTTTTCTGGCAATGATTCTTCCTTTGCAGTCATGTTCGGACAGGGGAAAGCAGTCCGAGTTGCAGAAGTACTCGGATCTGTATGTCCACTATTGCAGGAAGGGCCTTTTCGACAGTCTGGCAATAGATGCCGGGAAGGTGTTTGCGGCAAGGAACGGTGATCTCGACCGTCGGCTGGTCCTGCTGTCCGGGTTGCATTCAGCGCAGGCTGCGATCTTTCAGGACGATTATCCGGGTGCAAAAGCATATCTTGATACGCTTGCCGGTTTTGATGACTGGGATGAGTATCCGGATCTGACAGCGATGTTCAACGGTATCCGGGCTTCGTATGAGATAAAGGCCGGTTTTGATTATCCGGCGGCACTGGCGCATCTGACAGATGCCTTCAACTGGTTCAGGGAGGACGGTGATGCTCTCAATATGTGCAACTCTCTTTACAATATCAGTATGATTTATTTCTACAGGAGGGATACGGTAGGCTTGAAATATGCGAGGCAGGCCATGTCGATAAGTTCGGAGAATCTCGATGACCCTTATATGATGTGCGCGGCCGATGTGATAATGGCGATGATGCTTCTGGTTAAGGGCGACTATGCCAATGCGGAACGGTATGCACTGGAAGCAAAGCGGATAGCCGATAAGGAAAGATATACTCTGGTGAAGTCGCGTATTTATATGGTCCTGGGTGAGGTGGCTCTTCACCGTGAGGATATTTCTCTTGCCGAGGACTTGCTGCGGAAGGGATTTGCGGCAGCTGAGAATACCGACCCTGATTTCTATTTCGAACTGGCGATTCCCTATGGCAGGATGCTTATACAGTCCGGCAGGTATGCTGAGGCTGAGAATTTTCTCACGGAGACTCTGAGTATAGTTGACAGGAACAGCAATATCCGTTACAGATACAGGGTCCTGGAATTGCTCTCGGACCTTTATGAGGCGCAGGGAAACATACCGTTCGCTTATACCTATTATAAGAATGCATCGGCATCCCGGGACAGCATAATGAACATCGACAAGGAGACCTCATTCAACAACCTGCTGGACTTGTATGAGAAAGCGTCTTTGCAGAATATCATCCGCAAGCGGCAGTTTGATGTGTATGTTACGCTGTTTGTCTGTATTCTGAGCATTCTGATATGCACATTCTTTATATATCGGTATATAAGGCAGATCCGGCTCAACAAGGAACTCGTTCAGCGCAATCAGGAATATCTGAAAAGAAGCGAGATGCTGCGGATGTATCTCAAGCCGGAATCAGCCCAGTCAGGTAATGAGTCTGCGGATGAAGTGCTTTTCGGGAAGCTGGAGAGAATCATGCGTGAGGAACATGCTTACCGTTCCAACGACATATCCCTGGACAAGCTGGCCTTTATGCTCGGGACCAACAGAACCTACATATCCAGAGTAATCAACCGGTATGCTGACAAATCGTTCTGGGGGTACGTCAATATGTACAGAATAGCCGAGGCCACAGAGATACTTTCAGATCTGGATAAGGATGTCCAGATAAAAAATATCTATGAGTCGCTCGGCTACAATTCGGCCGCCTCATTTTTCCGGGTGTTCCGGGAGGAGACCGGTATCTCTCCTTCCAAGTACAGGGAGGAGGTCCGTAAGATCAAGCCTAGAGCATAAGAGCTTTGGCGATAGTGGAAGCTGCTTCGGCACCGGAGATGCGCTCGAGAATCTTAAGCCCGAACGCTATGGCGTGGCCGGGGCCGCTGGCGGTGATGATGTTGCCGTCCTCGACTACACCCTGACGCTGGTCGATGACCGTTACTCCCTTTGCCGTGAGGGCAGGCTCGAAACCCTCGTAACAGGTCATTCTGAGGCTGCCTCGGGCTTCCACCACTTTTTCCAGCGGCAGCATTGAAAGAACCAGTCCGGGCGCCGCGCAGATGGCGGCTACCGTGCCTCCTTCTGCAAAATGTCTATGCATCCGGTTCATCAGCGGAGCGCATTCGGCCAGGTTGGAAGTGCCGGGCATTCCTCCGGGGAAGATCATGATGTCCTCCCTGCGGATGTCATTCAGAGGGTATTCGTCCAGGGTCGATTCGGCATTGACACTTATACGCTGTGCACTTGTCACGGCGTGGGTGCTGCCGATGGATATGATGTTGAGCTCGATGCCGCCTCTTATGAGGATGTCGGCGGGGGCCATGGCCTCGGTAATCTCGAAGCCTTCGGCCAGAAAGATAAATGCACGTGGTTGAGTGTTCATGACGTTTATTTTTAGGGGTTAAAGCATCGTGTAGAGGGCGGTGGAGGCACCGGCTATGCCAAATGCGGCTGCTATGACCGCGAACAGGAACAGTATGAGTATGACATCTATCAGCGAGATGATGAATCCGGCTATGGCCAGTCCCCGTGGTCTTCTGAACATGCCTATGAATGAGAATATGAGTCCCAGAATCCATATAATCCATCCGAAGACGGGAACCCATCCGAAAATAAAAGTGATCAGAGACAGTACGAATCCGGCTGTTCCCAGTCCGTTTGTACGCCTTTCGATGTATACGGGTCCGCGGTAATTGTTGTCGTAGACTTCCATGGTTTTAGTTTTAATGTTGCTCAACAAAGATACGCAGAAGCAGGGAGCATTGCAAATTTATTTGGCTCAGGAAAACATTCTGCGCTCTTTTTCGGAAAATTCTTAGATTTGTAACCAAAACAGAAGGGAAGGATGAGAAAATCATTTTATTCAGATACTCCTGATATACAGTACGGAGAGTCGGATATGGCGGAACTGGTGCGCAACCCGTGCCGTTTCGGTTGCCATATCCAGATCGTGTGTACTCATGGCAGTGCCGTGATATCTACCGGGATACAGAGTTATAGTATGCGGAGGGGAACCGGCCTGTTTCTGCTCGGCGGCGGTCTTGTGCAGGTGGTGGAACTGTCACCGGACTTCATGGTCAGGATGCTGCTGTATCCGAAAGACCTGATGATGAAAGTATTGATCCCGTTGGATACGGATTTCCTCAATTATCTGCACGAATATCCTTATTTTGACCATCTGGATGCCGGAGCGGAGCCTGATGAATGGAAAGGAGTCATGTTGTGGATGGATATGGCAGCGATGCTGTTTTCCCGTCCGATGCCCCGCTTCCGCAAGTACATAGAACAGAATTTTCTCCAGAGTATGCTTATGTGCCTGCACAGCTCCATCCCGCTCAAGCGTATGGCCGAGGCCCGGAGAAATGAACGTAAGAGCTTTATAAGCCACCAGTTTGTGCGGCTTGTCAGGGAGAACAGTGCGAAGGAGCATATGCTGCCGTTTTATGCCGGCAAACTCGGAATATCTTCCAGGTATCTGAACGGAATAGTGGCAGAGAATTTTGACGGGAAGACTCCCAAGCAGCTGATAGACGCCCAGTTGACTGCGGAGATAAAGGTTCAGCTGGACAACCCTATGCTTACCGTAAGTGAGATAGCCGAGTATTTTAATTTCCCCGAGCATACTTCCATGAGCCGTTTCTTCAAGCGCAATACCGGTATGTCTCCTAAGGAGTACAGGCTGAAACGTGAACTGCAGTGAATATGAACGATGTGGGAAAATACAGGCTTACAGTAGTGCTGGGACCTACGGCTTCGGGCAAGACCCGCTATGCGGTGCAGTTGGCCGGAAAGACAGGCGCTGAGATTATTTCGGCCGACTCGCGGCAGATATACCGCGGAATGGATATCGGTACCGGGAAGGACCTCGGCGAGTACGTGTACGAGGGGACACCGGTGCCGTATCATCTGATAGACATCGTGGATGCCGGGGTGCGCTACGATATCTTCCGTTACCAGAGAGATTTTGCGGCTGCGTACAATGACATCGTGTCCCGTGGCCGTCCGGTCATACTCTGCGGAGGCTCGGGACTGTACATCGAGTCTGTGACCCGCAATTACGCCATTCCCGAGGTGCCTTCCAATCCGGCTCTCCGCACGGAGCTGGAGCAGTATTCCGACGAATATCTGATAGATATGCTCAAGTCTCTGACGACTCTGCACAACACGACGGACTACGACACGCGCAAGCGGCTCATACGGGCCATCGAGATAGCCGTGTATCAGAAAGAGCATCCGGAAGATACCGGAGTGTTCGGCAAGAGCATGGTGGAGTTCGCTCCGGACGAGGTGCATTATATAGGTCTGTCTGTCAGCCGGGATGAACGCAATGCCCGTATCGACCGCCGTCTGGATGCCCGTCTTAAGGAAGGGATGGTAGATGAGGTGCGCCGTCTGCTCGAGGGCGGTCTCTCACCCGATGATCTTATCTACTACGGTCTGGAATATAAGTTCGTGACCCTGTATCTTACCGGGCAGATGACCTATGACGAGATGCGGACCAAGCTGGCTATTGCCATCCACCAGTTCGCCAAGCGGCAGATGACATGGTTCCGGGGCATGGAACGCCGCGGCATCCGCATCGACTGGGTATCAGTCTGACCTGGCTACAACTCTTCCCACTCGCCGCCCCAGAGCTGGATGAAGCGGTACATGTCGTCGCGGGAGATTTCCAGCGAGGCGGTGTTGTCATTGGGGTGGAAGGTGACCCGCTCGGCCTGGCGCAGGTCCTTGTCCAGATAGAGCTTGACCTGATGGTCAGGGTCGTTGATCAGCCCGAAGAGGGAGACGGAGCCGGGGACCGTGCCGAGATATTTTTCCATGCGCTGCTCCGAGGCGAAGGAGAGCTTGCCCTGATGCAGCTGGTGTTCCAGACCGTGGATGTCCATCTGCTTGTGGCACTCGAGGATGACCAGATAGTGCCGGTTGCCCTTGTGGTTTCTGAAAAACAG
>CALVDI010000014.1 GCA_944326225.1 uncultured Bacteroidales bacterium
TTCCTGCCCTTTATCTTTTTGTTTCCGTCTATTCCCCTTTGACCATCAATATGATGGGAGGTCCTGACACTCCTTGAATCGATGATTCCAAGGCTGGGACTCTCCTCTCTGCCTGAAAGACGCCGCACAATGCCGCGGAGGGTGTCGAAGATCTCTTCCAGCAAGCCCTCGTTCTTCCACTTGCTGAAATAGTAATACACTGTCTGCCACGGAGCGAAATCCGAGGGGAGCATTCTCCACTGCACGCCGGTCTTCACGATGTACAGGATGCCGTCAAAAACAGAGCGCAGTGAATATTTTCTGAATCTTTCTTTGGGGTCTAACATATTTTTTATAACTTGCCACTGTTTATCAGTCAGGTTGGTTGGGTACTTATGCATAACTTTAATGTCTTGATAACCATAAAGTTACGAAAAATATCCCAATTAACCTACTGATTTACAACTAATTATAAATAAATTTAAACAGATTCTAACAGTATGAAAAAGTTTATTTTAATTTTAACGGCAATCATCACCATAGCGTCCCTGCTCTTCGCAGGCGGATGTGAGAAAAACAAAATCGGTACGGACAATAAGGCTAATCCAGACATTGTGGATATTGGCACAAGTGTTACAGGGCATTTCATAAACCTATATGTCATACCTGACAGCATAAGTATCGGTAATACTACCTACTTTGATACAGACAGTACCTGGACTCTGATATTCAAAGGCGATGACATTACGCATCAGTACAAGGACTCGGCCATGCTCAGGAAGCTCTCTGAGTCACTGGGAGACACATCCTACACAGAACCGACTACCCCTAGTTATGCAAGGGCCGTTGCGGGGACTGTATATTCGGTGGACGTCGTCTGCGACAGGGACTTTCTCGGTGTAGAGGCCGGCAAGAGTCTCGGCGGTATAGTGATGCTGAGGGCCCTGTCGGCATACGAGTTCATCCAAAGCGGCTATACAGCCACATTCGACATGCCTTATTGGATAGACTATCCAAAGTCGAATCTTTATCCGATAGAGACCGTCGGAACGGAGATAGGCACTGACGGACTGAAAGCCATAGAGCCAAGGTGCCGACTGCATTTCACCGAGATACCCGAAGGTATAGGCGAGTGTACTTTCACCGTGACGGTCAGTGTAGATGACAGACAACTCCAATGCTCAGTCACGCAGAGTTTCTAAGCCACAATTATGCGCAAAGCGAAGAAAGCCTGCCGGATGTCCAGCAGGCTTCTTCGTTTTGTGGAGCATACCGGAGTCGAACCGGTTACCTCGACACTGCCAGTGTCGCGCTCTAGCCAAATGAGCTAATGCCCCGTCACCCACTCTCCTAAATGGGACTGCAAAGATAAGGCAATTTTTTTATTTACAAAATATATTCATTTATACCGCAACTACCCTATTCTCCGCATTTCTCCAAATGGGATACCGGCAAATACTATCCAAGCAGTCCGTCAACGGCATTCCAGTCTACCAGACTCCACCATGCGTTGAGGTAGTCAGCCCTGCGGTTGCGGTAATCTATGTAATAGGCGTGCTCCCATACATCGACAGTCAGCAGGGGGCGTAGTCCCTTGCGCATGGGGTTTCCGGCATTCGGCTCCGCGGTGATCGAAAGATTCCCCTCGCCGTCCGATACCAGCCAGGCCCATCCCGAGCCGAACAGTGACACGGCTGTCTGAGTGAACTGCGTCTTGAAGTCATCGAAGCTTCCGAAGGCTTTCTCTATGGCTTTCAACAGCCTTTGAGGAATCTCCGGCTGTGATGGAGTGAAACCTTTGAAGAAAAATGTGTGGTTCCAGGTCTGGGCGGCATTGTTGAGAATGCCTCCTTCGGCTTTCATGATGATGTCCTCCAGGGAGGAACTCTCAAAAGGTGTTCCCTGAATCAGTCTATTAAGATTGTCAATGTAGGTCTGCAGATGCTTTCCATAATGGAATTCCAATGTCTCGCGGCTCATTGCCGGTTCCAGTGCATCAAGCGCGTAGGGCAGTTCTGGTAATAGATGTTTCATGATACTAAATGGTTAAGTGCATTAATGATATCCCAAGATACGTACAATCTTCCGTCTTTCCAAGAAAAACCAGGTATTTATTACATTTTCGGGGAAAGTGAACCGTTTTCGCCGAAATTCCCGGCACTTTCCCGGAGGTGGAAACGGCAAGTGCCGCCAGAGAGGCATGTGGAGCCGGTACCCCATCCGGCCGCGGGGGAAAGTGAACCATTTTCGCGGAAAAACCCGGCACTTTCCCGGGAGGTGGAAACGATGAGTGCGGCGAGAGAGGCCTGTAGAGCCGGTACCCCGGCAGGCCACAGGGGAAAGTGAACCGTTTTCGCAGGAAAACCCGGCACTTTCCCCGGGGGTGGAAACGGCAAGTGCCGCGAGAGAGGCCTGTGGAGGCGGTACCCCGGCCGACCGCGGGGGAAAGTGAACCGTTTTCGCGGAAAAGTCCGGCACTTTCCCGGAGGTGGAAACGGCAAGTGCCGCCAGAGAGGCATGTGGAGCCGGTACCCCATCCCGCCGCGGGGGAAAGTGAACCGTTTTTGCGGAAAAGTCCGGCACTTTCCCCGGGGGTGAGTATTCCTTTATTCCTTAACGCCTGACGTAGGTTACAAATGAATAGTCATAGCCGGAGCGGTCATCGTGCCGGAGCTCAGAGCGCGTCATCTCCTTCCAGACAGCCGGGTCTATCTGAGGGAAAAACACCTCGGCGTCATCTATTACGGCCTCCACTTCGGTGATGTAAAGCCTGTCCGCCAGCGGCATGGCCTGACTGTAAAGCTGTCCTCCGCCTATGACGAACACTTCCTCCGCACCGAGTCCCGAGGCCTGAGCTTTGGCCAGAGCCTCCTCCAAAGTGCCGCAGAACTCCGCGCCACAACCTGCCGTAGCCGTATGACGGCCGCTCACCACGATATTTTCCCTGCCCGGTAAAGGTCTCTCCCCAAGCGAAAGCCAGGTATTGTATCCCATAACGACAGGATGACCGTAAGTAACCTGCTTGAAGTATTTCAAGTCCCCGGATATGTGCCAGAGCATCTGATTGCCGCGTCCAATAGCGTTGTTACGCGCTTTTGCTACTATTATCGATATCATAGACAGAGTTTTATTTTAAGGTTATACGGCTACCGGAGCCTTTATCGCCGGCCAGGGGTCGTAGCCCTCCAGAGTGAAGTCAGGATAATCAAAGTCGAAGACAGAATGTACGTCCGGATTGAGAATCATCCTGGGCAACGGTCTCGGAGTGCGGGAAAGCTGCTCACGCACCTGGTCGAAATGGTTGAGGTAGATATGCACGTCCCCGAAGGTATGTACGAAATCACCAGGGGTATATCCGCATTCCTGAGCGATCATCATGGTCAGCAGGGCATACGAGGCGATGTTGAACGGCACTCCCAGAAAGACATCCGCACTGCGCTGGTAGAGCTGGCAGGAGAGCCGGCCGTCGGCCACGTAGAACTGGAAGAGGGTATGGCAGGGGGGCAGGGCCATCCGGTCGACTTCCGCCGGATTCCAGGCCGAGACAATATGCCTGCGGGAATCCGGATTGCGCTTGAGCGAGTCCAGCACCTGAGAGAGCTGGTCGATGGTCCGGCCGTCGGGAGCGGGCCAGGAACGCCACTGATGACCGTAGACAGGTCCCAGGTCTCCGTTCGCATCGGCCCATTCGTCCCAGATGGTCACCTTATGGTCATGCAGGTATTTGATATTGGTATCCCCCTTGATAAACCACAGCAATTCGTATATAATCGAGCGCAGATGGACTTTCTTCGTAGTCAGAAGGGGGAAACCCTCCGAAAGGTCAAATCTCATCTGATAGCCGAAAACAGACTTCGTGCCTGTGCCCGTCCTGTCGGACTTCACATGCCCGTGCTCCATGATATGCTGCAAAAGCTCCAGATACTGCTTCATGAGAAAATTCTAAAGTTCCTTCAAAGATAGGCAATTTCTTTGAAAACGCCACTTCTCCGGCCAAGTGCCACATCAATTTTCGGCCAAGTGCCACATCAATTTCCGGCCAAGTGCCACAATGAATATTGTTAATATTTTGAAATTCAAAATATTATCTTTATTTTTGCTTCCACTAATTCTAAACACATGAATGATTATAAACCCAGAGTTGCCGACAGCCGTCTTACCGACCTTCTGGACGCTATGGGCGCAGTCCTGATAGAAGGCCCGAAATACTGCGGCAAGACTACCCTTGCCGAACAGCATTCCGGCAGCATCCTGTATATGGCCGATCCCGAGATCAGGGAACAGAATATCACCATGGCCCAGACCAATATCAGCAGGCTTCTTCAAGGGACTGCACCGAGGCTCATAGATGAATGGCAGATAGCCCCACAACTCTGGGACGCGGTCAGAAATGAAGTGGATAAAAGAAAAGACGACGGACAATTTATACTGACAGGCTCGGCTGTACCGCCGAAAACCGAAGAGATCTTTCATACCGGTACGGGCAGGATAGCGTGGCTGAGACTACGGACGATGAGTCTTTGGGAATCCATGGAGTCCACAGGTGATGTCAGTCTCGGAGCACTGTTCAGATCTGCTGATACTGTAGACGGAGCAAGTAATCTGGACATAGAACAGCTGGCATATATTATCTGCCGGGGCGGCTGGCCGAAGGCAGTATTGAAAAAAAGCCGGAAAGCCGCCTTGATACAGACTGAGGAATATTTCGAGACTGTAACACGGTTTGATATCTCCAGGGTGGACGATGTGGAGCGCGACCCTGAGACGGCACGGCGTCTCATGCGGTCCTACGCCCGCAATCAGGGCAGCCAGGCCAGTGCCGGTACAATACTGGCCGACCTGAAGGCCCATGAGGGCGACACTGTCAATGAAAACACTGTCTATTCCTATATCAAAGCCCTGAAGAAGATTTTCGTAATAGAAGACTCGCTCGCATGGAATCCCAACCTCCGCAGCAAGACCGCTGTACGTACTTCGGATACACGTTATTTCACCGATCCGTCCATTGCCACAGCCGCTCTGGGCCTCGGTCCGGAAGATCTTCTCAACGACCTCAATACTTTCGGGCTGCTGTTCGAGACACTGTGCATCAGAGATCTTAGAGTATATGCAGAGGCTATTGGAGGAAAAATATATCACTACAGAGACAAGAACAACCTTGAATGTGATGCCGTCATACACCTTAAGAACGGCAGATACGGCCTCGTAGAGATTAAACTCGGAGGCCACGACCTCATAGAGGAAGGAGCCGCGACTTTATCTGCTCTGGCAAATAAAATAGATACAGTCAAAATGCCTGCCCCGGCATTTATGATGATTCTGACCGGCACAGGCCAATATGCCTATAAACGTCCGAAAGACGGCATCCTAGTCGTACCTGTCGGATGTCTGAGAGACTGAGGGCAGCAGAAGCACTATGGGCAGATGGTCGCTGGCGCCGCCGTGCCACATCGGTCCGTAATAAGAGCGGCGCGGCTTGACTCCCAGGAATTTGCTGTCCTCCTCCAGGAGCATGGGATGGGAATATATCTCCATGACGGAGCCTTCCAGAGCCCCGCTCACGAGAAAATGGTCTATCAGCTCCCATCTGCCATTGTACTTCAGGCTCCCCTCCCCTCTTTCATACAGGTCAAGAGCCAGATTGACCAGACCTGTACCGGAGGCGAGGGACAATGCCGGCGGAGAATCCGGAGTGTCATTGAAGTCTCCTGTGACTATAACGAAAGGCCGCTTTCCGCCAAGACTGTCCCTTAACGCCAGCACGGCCCGCGCCAGGGTGTCAGAGGCCGCCTGCCGGAAAGGCCGGGTGTACTCATCCCCGCCGAACTTTGAAGGCCAGTGATTGACAAATACATGAACGGTCTCCCCAGTCCCGGTCAGCACGCCCGCAACATAAAGAATATCCCTTGTGGGCCTGTCTCCACCTGTCAGCACTCCCAGCGTCCTGACATCCAGCACCCGGAAACCGTCCTGCCTGTAGATCAGAGCCACGTCTATCCCCCGGCGGTCCGGCGAATCCCGGTGTACTATACCGTATCCGAGCTTGGCCAGCGGAGTCCGCTCCACCAGCTGACGCAGCACCATCCTGTTCTCCACCTCGGCAAATGCCGCCAGCACAGGAAAATCCCCGTACCGGTCATGCATGGACAGCAGTGCCTTTGCTATCAGGTTGCGCTTATCCAGGAACTTGCTCCACGTCCAGTGCCTGTAGCCGCCAGGGGTAAACTCCTCGTCCACGGTAAGGCTGTCATCAAAGGGATCAAAATAATTCTCCAGATTCCAGAAAACCATATAGGGCCGCTGCCGGGCGCACACGGTTGCGGTCAGAAACACCGCAAATATCATCACTATTATCCTTCGCCTCATATCATACATGAATTTGGATACAAACATACGAAAAACAGCCGGTCCCACAAAGTGAAACCGGCTGCTGTATCGGAAAGCCTGCTCTCCTAGAAGAATCTGGCTCTGTTGTCCACAATCTTAGCCCTTTCAGTAAAGATGACGGGAAGGTTGTTAATCTGATAGCTTTCTATCTGAGCAGCCTTGATCTTGGCATCATCCTCAGTATAGAAAGATCCTGTCTCGCGGTTGCCGACCTGAAGCACATACACTCCGATGTTGCCTGCCACAGGACCTGCTATCACACCGGGCTCGGCACCTGCCACTGCTCCTATAAACGCGGGTTCGGTAGAGTTACCGCTCATAGAGCCGAATGTTATACCGGTCTTCGTGCTCACTGTCTGACCGAGAGTGTCGGCTATCACATTGAGGTCGGTAAGTCCGGCTATCTTGTCAGCCACTTCATTTCTGACTTTCTCAGCCCTCTTTTCATTGGCCAGACGGTAGCTGATAGAAGAAGACACTTCCTTGAGAGGAGTATGGCCCTCTTCGTGTATCTGCTTGAGAGCTACCACAAAATATATATCGTTATTGACTGTGATGATGGGCGATACATCACCGACTTTAGTCTTGTCGTCATATATCCAGCGTATAACCTCCCTGACATCATCATATCTTGAGAGCTGACGCGCACTTTCAGCCACCCTGTTGGCAGGTATGACAGGAAGATCCTCCTCCTGTGTTATCTTCTCGAAATTCTCTATCTTGCCCTCGCTGCGGGAAGCCAGGTCATTGGCCTGAGCGTAGAAATCCTGGAATGTCTCCTTGCTGGGAAGAGCCTCCTTGGAAAGGATTGCGAGCTGAACCTTCTCCATCGGAGCTGTCCTTTCCGTAACTGTAACGATATGCAGACCGTAATCTGTCTCCATTTTGGCTACCGCACCGGGCCTCATGGCCAGAACATCCTGCATTCCGGGAATCATGGCTGTCTGTGTCATCCAGCCTATATCTCCGGGGTTGGCAACGTTAGGATTCTGATCCAGGGAGAAACGGGATGCCAGGTCGGAGAAATCTCCTCCATGATTCAGTTCGTTGATCAGACTGTCGGCAAGCTCACTGTCATCAAATGAAAGAAGGATATGCCGTACATAGGCCGAGTCAGACATCGTCTTGACATCATTGACACGGGCCGCATAGAAAGTGTTGCCCTTCTGGAAAACAGGCAGTACTTCCGGATTCTCACTGAATGCGAACTCATCCACCTCCGGATACTCTGAGGCAAGCTCTCCCTGTTTGTAATAATACTCCTGGAGAGGCGTATCGGAGTTGAACGAGAGGAAAGACTTAAGGTTATCAGTAGTAGAGAACTCTGTAAAGAGGGCATTGATACCGTCCTCTGCGGCTTTTATATCCGCCTCGGAGGGAACAACCTCATAGGCTACAAACTCCACATCACGCGAAGCACTCTGACGGTAGTTGTCCTTATGGGCATTGTAATAGTCCTGTATCTCCTTGTCGGAAACCTTAATCGTAGTATCCTGCCTGAAACCGAAAGGCACCAGTACGAACTCTGCATCCGAGGATGTATTGTTCTCCTCTATCTGCCTGCGCAACTCTACAGGAGTAATGATATCACTGCCGGCCAGAATTGAAGAATACTTAATATAATACTGCTGGGATTTCATGTTCTGCTCAAGGAAGTCCCAGTACGCCGCAAGGTTTCCGGAACCATCCGCAGATATGGCATGAATAAAATCCAACAACTTCTCTCTGCTGAAATTACCGGAGGCATCGAGAAAAATCGGATCCTGAGCCAAAACAGGAGATATCTCCTTGCCCTGGCTGAGATCCACAAGTTCGTCCTCTCCAACGGTAAGTCCTGCCTTCTGTATCTGCGGTATCACATACCACTGCGAAATCAGGTTCTGCCATGCGGACTCATTGATGGCCTGCATTGCATCCTCCGACACTGACTGCGAACCGGTTGTCAGGGTATAGATGTCGGTATAATAATCCACTTCTTTCTGGAACTCATTATAGCGTACCTTCTTGCCGTCTATCTTTCCGACATCGTACTTGGATGAGAAGTAGCTGAGAGTTGTCTCCAGAGTACCTGGATCTATAATAAACGATAACAGTGCGACTGCTATGAGCACTGTGATAAGAACACCGAGCTTGACTCGAATTTTCTCTAAAACTGCCATTTTATTTCAATTTACAACATTCTGAAAATAGGCTGCGAAGATAATAATTTTATTTTATCTCTTGTAATTCGGACCAATAAAATTCACTGTATCGATATATCCTGTCCCCGTCGTGTCATCCGATATTATACCATAACTGTCAAACGGACGCAAAAGTCTTGCATCTCTTGCCATCTCGTCGGATTCCATCCCATATCCCTGCATAAAACCGTCCGGCGATGAGAGCCTGACGTAACAATCTGTATATATCATCTGCCTTGCACGATCCCAGTAAAGAGTGTCAGTCTCTATTTTCTGGCCTTTTATATAGTTGTTTATCACTACGTTGCCATATGCAGACCATTGTTCATTACCATCATTGACAGTGTGAAGCGCCACATCTGACACTATCTGAGTCTCCAACAGTCCCTCCTCGTTGTAAGCCAAGACTAGAAATCCTTCTGGAAATATCTCTCTTGTGTTCTCATTGGCATCCTCATACCTCTCCATTCTACGGGCCTTTAAGCGCATCTGAATCATTCCGTTTTCAGTCTGCGCCGCATCCATGTTCAGAACGACTTGAGTAGGAGCCTCCGATATCTTCTCCGAGTCTATATTCTTGAGTTTGTTGCCGCATGATACAGCAATGGCAGCAGTCATAAAAGAAAAGACTGCCGCCATCGTCAAAGTGTACCGTGTACCAGTAAAGCGCATCACTTATTTCTGGGTCCTTACTGTAGTGGTCTCCCTCAAACCGTTGCAGGATATCTCATACCTGTCTCCATCGACAAGATCGTACATAAATGCATCGGACTGGAGAGGATAATACTGAGCGTAAGTGGAGATATGCTTGTTGGCATCCTCGGCAAGAGCTGCATCGGCATTTCTGGCCTTCACCATATAGTCTGTGGCTACCCAGTAATGAGCACGCTCCTCTATAGGATTGCCGTTGCACTTGGACACACTCCATATGGTTCCGATCAGGAAATATGCCTTGCCTGCCCAAGTCTGTGAGAGAGAAGCCGCCTGCTTCGCAGCTGCCAGAGCCTCCGCTCTTCTGTCAAGCTTGGAGAAGAGATAACTTGCAAGCTCAAAGTTGAACTGAGCATCCATCTCAGCGTCCGAATCCTCATAGGCAATGGCCTCGTTCATATACTTGACAGCATTGTCACCTCCGTCAGGAAGAGCCGAGTAAAGCTGGAACAGCAGGTACGCAGTGGTAGCTGAAGGAGTTATCTTATACAGTCCTTCTACTGCATGACGGAACAGATCCTGATCTGTACATCCGGTGTAATGGAAAAGCTGAGCGATATTGGAGAGCAGCGCCTCATCTTCGGGAGCAGCATCATAGCGGGGCTGGAACACAGCCACCAGGTTCTCACAGCTGGCTACTCCGCTGGAAGCGAACATTGTCTCGATATCAGCTATGGCATCGTCAACCATCTTGGAAGGCTTGGCCTTCTTGACAAGTTCCAATGTACCTACACTTTTTTCGAAAGCATCGAAAACTCCCTGGTCCATCATCTTACCTGCCTTATAGAGCGCGATCGCATAGTCCATGTATCTTACTGCGACTGTAGTAGATGACTTCTCCTTAGCCACGTCCAGAGCCTCTCCCAGCGCATCGAACACCTCCTGCTCTTTTCCGGTTTCTGAATAGTTGATCATATCCACTGCCTTGTTGGTAGTTGCAGTAACGGCATACTTGGGATAATTGTCTATCCTCATCTGATGAAGCATCATAAGAGTATCCACCAGTTCCTTCTTCCTGATAGGATTGCTGCGGAACTTGGCAATCTCCTTTCTCATTATCTTCATACCGTCAAGCAGCATATTCTGGCTGGCTGTAGGAGGACAGTACTTGATGGCATTGCGCCAACTGGGGGCCGCACCATCCAGATCTCCCTGCTTTACATACTGCTGATAAAACGAGAGATACCTGACACACTCGGCACTGTCAGCACCGAATCTTCCCTGTCCGAAAACAAAGACGGAGATCAATAATGCAACTGTTGTTAAAAGAATACGTTTCATGTGTTTAGATTTAATTATTTATTTCAATTTAGTCGTATCTATATTTGACAAACCAGATGTCGTGAAGGTTTATATTGATGATGAAATTTATGTATCTTTCCCTCACCAGATTGTGACGCAGGGTACCGCGCTGGCCGATATCCACAGCGACACTTACTGCATTGTGCCATCTGTAGATCGGAAATGACGCTCCGAAAGTAATGCCGAAAGAGTTGACCTGATGACCGTTCACTTTCATATATGACTGTTCGAAATAAGCACCGGCCCTGTAGGTCACCCTTTTCATATAATACCTTATGTCATACATATTGGGGGTAAACTCAAAACCGGCCCTGTAGTATCTGGCATCAGCCGCCGAGAAATTGGTCCACATACTGTTGTCTGGAAAAGAACTGCCGTACCAGTTCTGCTGTACATAATCCACCCCTACGGCCCACTTGTCATTGACCCTGTAAGAGATGCCCACACCCAGCTCGTCCGCTATGTCAAGAGATGCCTTGCCGGCTCCGTTATAAAGCACGGTATCGGCAGCCGAAAAAGCATATTTGACCATATCTCCTTTGAGATTGTTGCCCAGTCTGTAAGTTCCGCCGATGACAAGCTGGGAATTGTTTCTCTTGATCGGCTGTATATACTGCAGTCCGAACTTTCCTGAAAAACAGTGTACCTTATAGTCCCAACCTGTGTATATGGTATTGTACATGGACGAGGAGTTGAACAGGATATCATTGTGTTTGTTCAGATAACCGAAATAATATATTGCCTGGGCTCCTATCGAGATACGGTCAAAAAGCAATACTGCTCCACCGAAGAAAAGCTGGTAGATACTGCCCGTGCCGTACTTCCTGTACTTGACATCACCCATCGAGGCTACTATATCGGGATCGGTCTCCGTATACTGGAACTTGTAGCCGACGTCACTGAACGGTGATATTCCCACGATAAAGGCAGATTTCTTGTAGATAGGAAAAGTAAACGCCACGTTCTGCATATTGAATACATTGTACGCAGACCTGGTCATATTGTCCTTATTGTAATGATTCTGCTGATTCAGACCGAAATCAAGCATAAACGAAAGAGTGTCCCTTGCTGTAATGGCGGCAGGATTGACATAATTGATATAACCGTTGTCCCTCATGCCTATGCCTATGCCTCCCATGGCGTGATTGTATGCGGAACCCTCATAGGACATCTTGCCTATACCGAAAATGGAATAAGGGGAATACGAACCCAGAGCATCGACATCCTGTCCCACGGCTTTAAAACCACAAAGACTTGCAATCAACGCACTGAGAGCTGCTATACGGATCTTGTTCCCTTTAAACATTATTTAATTGCGCAATTTTGAACAACCCTTTCAAAACAAGGTTGAAAGTTACAAATATCGGGGATTTTAACTTCTTTGCAAAAAAAAGTGAGTCTCCTCCTGTAAAAATAATCCTGCAGTGAGGATTATTTTCAATGTATTTCCCTACCTCAAACATTATGCCTAACACGGCTCCGTTACTGATAGCCTCCGATGTACTCCTCCCATACTCCCTGACCGGATCCGCCGGTTCCACGAGCGGAAGCCGTCCTGTATGCTCATGCACTGCATTCAGGCGCATGACAAGACCAGGTGATATATTGCCTCCCATGAATCTCCCGTCAGACGACACGAAATCCACGGTAACAGCCGTTCCGAAATCAAAGATCAGACAGTCCTCGCCTGGAAAAAGCTCAGCAGCACCCAGAGCGGCGGCAATCCTGTCAGCCCCCAGTGTCCGGGGAGTATCATACTCTATCTCCAACGGCATAGGAGTAGACGGACCAAGCATTATAAGTCTGCGGCATGAGGCTGTAAGCCCTGCTTCCAGAGCCGGATCATCCGCAGCAACGGAAGAGACGCATATGACATCCACATCTTCACGTACATTCTCCTCTTTCACTGCATTAATAAGCTCAGCCCGGGCAAGCCGTCGTACACTCAGAATCGAACTGCCGTCCGAGACCGCCAGCTTGCAGTGGGAAGAGTTCCCTATGTCTATCAGCAGATTCTTCACAGACAATGACTTTAAGGCCGGCAAAGATAGTTACAATTTCTGTATGAGGTTATAAGCACCTTCGATAGTTTTCACATTTTTCACCGTTATGTACAGCTTGTCATTATTCTCCTTGAGCATATACCTGGACGGATCCCGGTGCTGGATATTCTTGATGATATCCGAGAATCTGCTGCTGCGGTAGAACGGAGACATGGAGTTGGAGATAAAATACATCACCATCGCACCGTTCTTGAGCACTATCTTCTCGAATCCCCTCTCGCGGGCGGCCATCCTGAGCCGAACCACGAATATGAGCTGCTTGAACTCCTCCGGTATGGGACCGAAACGGTCCTCGATATCGGCGATGAAACGCTGCAGCGAGGCCTCGTCCGATATCGAGTCCAGTTCCTTGTAGAGCCTGATCTTCTCCGCCGTTATATTAATATAAGTATCGGGTATCAGTATCTCCAGGTCTGTATCCACAACACAGTCTGTCACATAGGTTTGATCTTCCTCCTTCATGCCCGGCAGGTCCGGTACTGTGCCCTTGATCTCCTCAAAGGCCTCGGCCAGGATGCGCTGATAGGTCTCGAAGCCCATCTCGGCGATATATCCGCTCTGCTCGGCACCCAGCATATTGCCCATACCGCGGATATCCAGGTCACGCATCGCTATGTTGAATCCGCTGCCCAGGTCAGAGAAAGCCTCTATGGCATCCAGCCTGCGTTTCGCGTCATCCGAAAGGCTGGTCATCGGAGGCACTATCAGATAGCAGTAGGCCTTGCGGCTGGACCGCCCTACCCTGCCACGCAGCTGATGCAGGTCGCTCAGACCGTAGTTCTGAGCCTGATTGATGATTATCGTATTGGTATTCGGAATATCTATTCCGTTCTCTATGATGGTGGTGGCTATCAGCACGTCATAGTCTCCGGACATATATTCAATAATCTTGTTCTCCAGCTCCTTCGGCTCCATCTGACCATGAGCCACGCAGGTCTTGATGCCGGGCACTATCCTGCGGATGATATCCTCCACCTCATAGATGTCCTGTACCCGGTTGTGCACGAAGAATACCTGTCCTCCCCTTCCGGTCTCCTCGTTGATGATATCCCGGATAGTGTCCTCGTTGAAGTCTATGATCTCCGTCTGTATCGGGAGCCGGTTGGGCGGAGGAGTGTTGATGATCGAAAGATCCCTGGCACCGAGCAGGGAGAACTGAAGTGTCCTGGGTATAGGAGTAGCCGTCAGTGTCAGAGTATCCACAGACAGTTTCAGACGCCGCAGGGCTTCCTTGGCCGCCACTCCGAACTTCTGCTCCTCGTCGATAATCAGCAGACCCAGATCCTTGAAGGCAATGCTCTTGCTCAAAAGCCTGTGAGTACCTATTATGATATCTATCTTGCCGTTTTTGAGTCTCTCCGTTATGTCCGCAACTTCCTTGGCAGTCCTCAGACGGCTCAGATAGTCGATCGTACACGGGAAATTACGCAGTCTGTCCCGGAAAGTATTGTAGTGCTGCAGGGCCAGAATGGTGGTCGGCACCAATACGGCGACCTGCTTGTTGTCTGCCACGGCCTTGAAAGCCGCCCTCATGGCCACCTCGGTCTTACCGAATCCCACGTCACCGCATACCAGACGGTCCATCGGGCAGTCGCTCTCCATATCCTTCTTAACGGCCTCTACAGCCTTTATCTGGTCCGGAGTCTCCTCATACTGGAACGAGGACTCGAACTCCTGCTGCAGGAATGAGTCCGGACTGAATGCGAATCCCTTGGCCACCCTGCGCTGCGAATAAAGCCGTATCAGATCCTCGGCTATGTCTTTGACCTTGGATTTGGCACTGCTCTTGAGCTTCTCCCAGTTGCCCGTACCGAGCTTGTTGATCTTGGGAGGCTTGGTAGAGTCTCCTGAACGGTACTTGGATATGCGGTGCAGTCCGTGTACCGATACGAACAGCACATCATTGTCCCTGTAGATAAGCTTTATGGCCTCCTGTACCTTACCGTTGATACGGTTTTTGACAAGACCGCCGAAACGTCCTATACCGTGGTCAATATGAACGATATAGTCTCCCTCCTTGAACGAGTTGATATCGTTCATCGTCAGTCTCTCGCTTCTCTCAACTGTCCTCTTGAGCCTTATACGGCGGTAACGGTCGAATATCTGATGGTCGGTATACAGGCATATATTAGAATCATGGTCTATGAAGCCTTCCTGTATGGTGTACTCCATATACTTGAGGCTAAGGTCAAAAGACGAGAATATATTGCGCAGACGTTCTATCTGACTACGGTTCTCGCTCATGATATACACTTCATAGCCGTCACTTCTGCGGGACTTTATATCAGAAGCCAGAAGCTCGAAATTCTTGTTGAAAGCCGGCTGTGGAGACGTGTTGAAGTCTATCTCCACATCCGCTTCAGGCTTGTGCAGCGGAGAAAGATACACCCTCTTATGCCTTGAATCCCCGTCCTCGGTAAAGTTCTCCACACCCGAAATCCATATAACTGAGTCATCGGGAAGAACACTGTATATGGAGCAGAAATCATCGTTTCCGTCAGCATTGGTCGAAGTAATATTGGGATAGACATTCAGCACCTCCAGTTCGTCTCCCGCAGTATGCTGGGTGTTGACATCGAACATACGGATCGAATCCACCTCATCCCCGAAGAAATCCAGACGATAGGGTTTGTCATTGTTGTACGAGAAAAGGTCTATGATACCTCCTCTGACAGCATACTCACCCGGTCTGGATACAAAATCCACTCTGGTAAAACCGAGTCCGTACAGATCATCCTGCAGTTTCTCAAACGGGACAGTAGCCCCCCTTACTATCTTCAGCACTGCCGTAGACAGCTCTTTCTGACTTGGAACATACTCGTCAAACGCATCCTTATAGCCGGCTATTATCAGAAAGTCACTATTGTACGTTCCATCCCTGTAATCGGCGAGGGCACTTACTGCAGCAGTACGCTGTACCTTGGCCGACATATCCTTCATCGTCCCCTTGACAGTCCTGACATCGGAAGTCGGGAAAAAATATACATTCCCGTCACCTATTATATTATATAGGTCATTAACACAGGCAGCAGCCTCGTCCTTTCCCTGGAGCACTACCAGATGGACTCCGCTCTCTATAGTATCAGATATCGCAAAAGCCTTGGCCGATGAATACAAACCATTGACATTAACTGACTTAATACTCTTATCCTGTAAAGATTTACGGAGCAGTCCGATACTCTCTCTTTTCAACAATCCTTCTATTTTACGGTTCATTTCCTATTGATAACCCTGTTAATATCTTGCAATAAATTTTTTTCGTCTTTCAAAAACTAAATATATGAAAAAGACATTCGATATTTCAAAAATATTTCAGATGTTTTTTTCAATTTTTTTTAAACAATTATCAACATCTTTTCGTCACCATAATTTATGCGTAACAAAAATATCAAGTTTTATTCATATTATTGATAATTCGGTTATTTTTTGAAAACATCATCTGACATTACAGATTTTGTCAACATATCCACAGGCATAAAACATAATCAAGAAATTTTTAAAAAACTATATATATTTGTATTATGTTTGAAAGCGGTATGAATAACGATGATTTTGACGCCAGGGCACAAAGTGCTGCCAAAGATAGTGATTTTGAGGGTAAGATCCGACCACAGGACTTCAAAGATTTCTCTGGTCAGGACAAGATCATTGAGAATCTGAAGATTTTCGTAAAGGCCGCCCTGCTCAGGGGAGAGGCCCTGGATCATATTCTTCTGCACGGGCCTCCGGGACTGGGCAAGACCACACTGGCACATATTGTAGCCAATGAGCTGGGAGTCAATATGAAGATAACCTCAGGCCCGATACTGGACAAGCCGGGAGACCTGGCCGGTCTGCTGACGGGACTGGAGACCGGGGACGTGCTGTTCATAGACGAGATTCACCGTCTCTCGCATGTAGTCGAGGAGTATCTGTACTCGGCCATGGAGGACTTCACTATCGACATCATGATAGACAAGGGTCCTGGTGCGCGTTCCGTGCAGATAGGCCTCAATCATTTTACACTTATCGGTGCCACTACCAGAAGTGGTCTGATAACGTCTCCGCTAAGGGCCAGGTTCGGCATCACTGCACATTTGGAATACTATGACGCTCCTGTATTGAAGAACATCATAAAGCGCAGCGCCTCTATTCTCAATATAGAGATTGAGGACAGGGCCGCGATGGAGATAGCCATGAGAAGCCGTGGAACACCGCGTATTGCCAATTCGCTTTTGCGCAGGGTCAGGGATTTCGCACAGGTCAAGGGTTCCGGTTTCATCGATCTGGAGATAGCCTCCTATGCCCTCGACGCACTGAATATCGACAAGCGCGGACTTGACTCTATCGACAACAAGATACTCAATACCATTATCTACAAGTTTAAGGGCGGCCCTGTGGGACTGGGTACGATAGCTACCGCCATAGGTGAGGACCCCGGTACTGTGGAAGAGGTGTATGAGCCTTATCTGATAAAAGAAGGTTTTATCCACCGTACTCCCCGAGGACGCGAGGCCACTGACCTGGCCTATCAGCATCTCGGTGTGGATAAATATGCTCCTGACAGTTTATTCAATACATTATGAAAGTATTGATGACAGCGGATGCGCGCAGTGTCCATACCCGCAGATGGGCAGTATCGCTGCAAGCCGGCGGTGTGGATATTGTTTTGTATTCACTTTATCCCCCGCATGATAATTTTTTCGAGGAACACGGAATAAGGCTCTATGTATTCGATCTGTTTACATACAAGCAGTTGAAAGGCATATGGTCTGTTATCTCAATGATAAGCAAACACAGGGAGGCAGTCCGTTATCTGAGATCTGTCATAGACTCGGAGTCGCCTGATATCCTGCATGCCCATTACGCGACGAGTTTCGGTCTTATAGCTGCTCTGAGCGGTTTTCATCCTTTTATTATATCAGTGTGGGGCAGTGATGTCTATGAATTTCCGAATAAGTCTTTTTTGAACCGTCAGTCTGTAAAGTTCATCATGCGCCGTGCGGACAGGATACTTTCTACGAGTCATATCATGGCCTGCAGGACGGCATTGTATACGTCCAAGCCGATTTCGGTTACTCCTTTTGGGGTAGATACCTCTTTATTCAGGAAACTTTCCGTAAATCGTGCCGGAGATTTTGTCGTAGGAAATGTCAAGACACTTTCTCCAAAGTACGGTATAGACGTTCTGATACGGGCTTTTAAGATAGTCAGGGAGCGCAATCCCCGGCTCCGTATGTCTCTTGTCATAGTGGGTGATGGACCGTGTCGTAAAGAGTATGAGGACCTTGCGGCCGGACTTGGTATAAGCGGGGATGTCAAGTTTATCGGAAAAGTCCGCAATGATCTTCTGCCTGAATATTACAATTCTTTTTCAGTGGCTGTGTCTCTGTCTGACAGCGAGAGTTTCGGAGTAGTTGCGGTGGAGGCTATGGCCTGTGAATGCCCTGTAGTAGTGTCGGATGCGGATGGTTTTACAGAGGTGGTGGAGGACGGTGTTACCGGATTTATAGTTCCAAGGCGCAATCCGGAAGCGGCGGCCGCAGCTATTCAGAAATTTATCGACAATCCTCGGTTGAGGGAAAAAATAGGGACTGCCGGACGTGCCAGGGTTTCCGGACTATATGACTGGAAGGACAATGTGGCTTTAATGATCGATATATATTCGGAGGTGAGCAATGGCTGATGATCTGAAAACCAAAACGGCTAAGGGAGTGGGCTGGGGATTTGCCGATAATATACTCGGTCTGGGAATCACGGCTGCGGCAAATATTATACTGGCCAGGATTCTCTCGCCTGCCGATTTCGGTATCATCGGTATGACTGCTATTTTTATGACATTGTCTACTTCTCTGGTGGACAGTGGCTTTACAGGTGCTCTTACAAGAAAGAAGGATGCTGTCAAGGCTGATTTTGATACTGTATTCTATTTCAATCTTGCAGTAAGCTGTCTGTTATATGCCGTACTGTTTTTCTGTTCGCCTTTCATAGCAAGGTTTTTCAGGGAACCGATACTGATCCCCGTTATCAGAATATTGGGTATATCCCTTATTATCAATGCCTTCGGAATAGTGCAGAAAATTATCCTGGTGCGCAGGATTGACTTCAGGACTCAGGCTTGGATATCTCTGGTCTCATCATTTGCCGCAGCAGTTGCCGCTGTTGCAATGGCATTTTACGGATTCGGGGTATGGAGTCTCGTAGTGCTTCAGGTAGGCAAACTGGCTGTGAATACTATTCTGCTTTGGTCTGTGTCGAAATGGCATCCGGGCCTGTGTTTTTCCCGAAAGAGTTTCAGGGATATGTTCTCTTTCGGAGGACGGCTTTTGATAACCTCCATCATCAGTACGATCTGGAGTGAGATGTATTCGTTCATAATAGGAAAGATGTATTCTTCATCCGTTCTCGGTCAGTATTCGAGGGCTGATAAAGTCAAGAATATGGTCACCTCCAATGTAAGCTCGGTTATGCAGAAAGTAAGCTATCCTGTTCTTGCCTCTATCCAGAATGAAGGTGAAAGGCAGATCAATGTCTATAGAAAAGTCTTGAAAACCACTGTGCTTATATCATTTACCGCTGTTTTCGGAGTATGGGCCGTAGCTGGTCCCTTTATACTCACTGTTTTCGGTGATCAGTGGCTTCCTGCCGTTGGTTATCTCCGTATCATGTGTTTTTCAGGTCTTTTTCTGCCATTGATGATGTGCAGTGCCAATGTCATAAATGCCGACGGGCGTTCTGACATAACACTTGTTCTGGAGATTTTAAAGACTGTAATGGGACTGATTCCTGTAGTTTTCGGAATTATATTCAGTGTGGAGGCTCTTTTATGGAGTATGGTGGGTGTCTCGTTCATTCTGTTTGTCGTCCATGCCGCATATGTATCGAAGGTGATTCATTATTCCGTGGGCCGTCAGCTGGCGGACATTCTCCCCACCTTGTGTGTGTCCATAGTCATGGCTTTGATTGTCAATGCTATGAATATGCTTGCCATACCTCAATGGCTATTGCTGCTGCTGCAGATCTGTGCAGGGGGTACGATAGTTGTCCTTGCATACGAGTTTGTGTATAAAAGCACTGAATACAGGGATATTAAAAATGAGCTGTTCCGCTTGATAAGAAAGATAGGAAAATGAGAAAAGAAGTCTCGGTAATTATCGTCAATTACAATACCTCAGAGTTGCTTTGCAACTGTCTCAGAAGCATCAGGCGCAGTCTGTCCGTAGACTATGAGGTAATAGTGGCGGATAATGCATCTACAGATGATTCAATTGCCTTGTGTTCCGATTTTAAGGAAGATCCCAGGTTTATTTTCAAGATACTTGACTCCAATTATGGATTTGCCAAGGCCAATAATATTGCTGCCGGTGCGGCTTCGGGAAAGCTCCTGCATTTTCTCAATCCGGATACGGAGATAGAGGAGGAGATGAGTGACGACTACAGGACAGCATTGAACATGCCTGAGACAGTTTTTGTCAATCCTCTTGTCAACAGAGACGGTTCTGTTGAGAACAGGCCGAAACCGATACCGGTGCTCAGGGATATGTTTTTCTGGTATTTCTGCAGGAAAAAGGCGAGGGTGTGGTATAAGGGAGCATCGGTAATTATGTCTCGGGAAGTCTTTGAAAAAGTGGGAAAATGGTCTGAGGATTATTTCATGTATGCTGAGGATCTGGATCTGTTCTACAGTCTGTCGCTTGCCGGAATCCCGGTGCGGAGTCTTTCTTCGGCTATCAGACATTACGGTGGAGGAAGCAGTTCGAGAAGATGGACAAATCTGGAACGCGAAGTGGTAGTGCAGCGTTCTACGAGACTGTTCTACAAGAAGTATTTTTCTAATTTTCAGTATGTTGCAATTAAATTATATTTCGTTTTCCACTATCTTCTGAAAGACCCCGGGAGGGTTCCTGCAGATATAAAGGCGTGGAGGTTGAGCGGTAAGAAATGAAAGTTTTGCAAAAGTGCTGAAAAGTAAGTAACATTGCACCAAATTTTAATTCTATTGATACATTATGGAGGATAAGTTAATTTCCAAAGTACCCGAAGGTCCTTTGGCTGAAAAATGGACTAAGCATAAAGCCGCTATCCGTGTTGTCAGCCCTGCCAATAAAAGAAAGCTGGACATCATAGTCATAGGTACCGGCCTTGGCGGAGCCTCAGCAGCTGCCACTCTCGGAGAACTCGGTTATAATGTCAAGATTTTCTGCATCAGCGACTCTCCCCGCCGTGCGCACTCTATTGCGGCTCAGGGAGGTATCAATGCAGCCAAGAACTATCAGAACGACAATGACTCTGTGTACCGTCTCTTCTACGACACCATCAAGGGAGGCGACTACCGCAGCCGTGAGGCCAATGTCTACAGGCTTGCAGAGGTCAGCAATCTGATTATCGACCAGTGTGTGGCTCAGGGAGTTCCTTTCGCACGTGACTACGGCGGACTGCTCGACAACCGCTCCTTCGGCGGTGCTCAGGTAAGCCGTACATTCTACGCCCGCGGTCAAACCGGACAGCAGCTTCTCCTCGGAGCCTACGCTTCCCTGAACCGTCAGATCGCAAAGGGTACTGTCAAATCCTATCCCCGTCATGAGATGCTGGAGCTCGTGGTCATCAACGGCGAGGCCCGCGGTATCATCACCCGTAACCTCGTAACCGGCGAGATCGAGCGTTTCGGAGCTCACGCAGTAGTACTTGCTTCCGGAGGATACGGCAATACTTATTTCCTCTCAACCAATGCCATGAACTCCAACGGATCGGCCGCATGGCACTGCTACAAGAAAGGCGCATATTTCGCCAATCCCTGCTTCGCTCAGATTCACCCTACCTGTATCCCCGTACACGGTGACCAGCAGTCCAAGCTGACCCTTATGAGTGAGTCCCTCCGTAATGACGGACGTATCTGGGTTCCCAAGAAGATGGAGGATGTCAAGAAGCTCCGTGCAAAGCAGATCAAGGGCTCCCAGATTCCCGAGGAAGACCGCGACTACTATCTCGAGCGCAGGTATCCCGCTTTCGGTAATCTCGTTCCCCGTGACGTGGCTTCCCGCGCCGCAAAGGAGAGATGCGATGCCGGCTACGGTGTAAACGAGACAGGTCTGGCGGTGTTCCTGGATTTCTCCTCAGCCATTCAGAGACTCGGAAAGGATGTCATCACAGCCCGTTACGGCAACCTTTTCCAGATGTACGAGAAGATTACAGGCGTCAATCCCTACGAGGAGCCGATGATGATATATCCCGCCATCCACTATACTATGGGAGGTATCTGGGTAGACTACAACCTCCAGACCACTATTCCCGGTCTGTACGCCATCGGTGAGGCCAACTTCTCCGACCACGGCGGCAACCGTCTCGGTGCATCCGCCCTCATGCAGGGTCTTGCAGACGGATATTTTATCCTTCCTTATACTATCGGAGATTACCTTTCTCACAAGATTCAGGAGCCCAAGGTCAATACAGATACTCCTGAGTTTGCCGAGGCCGAGAAAGCCGTTAAGGAGCGTATCAACTACTTCCTCAACAACAAGGGTACTCAGCCTGTGGACTACTACCACAAGAAGCTCGGTCACATCATGTGGGAGAAAGTCGGCATGGCCCGTGACAAGAAAGGTCTTGAGGAGGCTATAAAGGAGATTCACGAGCTCCGTGCCCAGTACATGAAGGACGTATATGTACCCGGTACCAACGAGGAGTTCAACCCGGAGCTGGAGAAAGCCCTCCGTGTGGCTGACTTCTTCGAGATCGGTGAGCTGATGGCCCGTGACGCCCTCAACAGGAACGAGTCCTGCGGCGGTCACTTCCGCGTCGAGATGCAGACTCAGGACGGAGAGACCCTCCGCGATGACGAGCACTATCAGTATGTAAGCGCATGGGAGTATGCAGGCGAGGGCAAGGAGCCTATATTCCACAAGGAAGACCTTGTATTTGAATTTGTTAAGCCTTCAACACGTAACTATAAAGACTAAGGAGGGGTATTATTATGAATTTTACTTTGAAAGTATGGCGTCAGCAGAACGCTAAAGCAAAAGGACATTTCGAAACATACAAGGTATCCAATATCTCACCCGATACCTCATTTCTCGAGATGCTCGATATCCTCAACGATCAGTTGATACGTGAGGGCAATGACCCTGTTGCTGTCAACAAGGGCTGTAAGAATTCAGGACCTATAGCATTTGACCACGACTGCCGCGAGGGTATCTGCGGTATGTGCTCGCTCTATATCAACGGCCATCCTCATGGACCTGACAGTGAGATTACTACCTGCCAGCTCCATATGCGTAAGTTCAAGGACGGCGACACTATCACCATCGAGCCGTGGAGAAGTGCCGGATTCCCTATCATCAAGGACCTGGTAGTCAATCGCGGAGCCTTTGACAAGATCCTTCAGGCCGGTGGATTCATCTCCGTCAATGCCGGTTCTGCTCAGGATGCCAACGCAATACCTATTCCCAAGCAGAAAGCCGACGAGAGTATGGATGCGGCTGCCTGCGTAGGCTGCGGTGCATGTGTGGCTACCTGCAAGAACGGTTCGGCCATGCTCTTCGTAGCGGCCCGCGTAAGTTCTCTGGCTCTGCTGCCTCAGGGCCGTCCCGAGGCTGCACGCAGGGCAAAGGCCATGGTGGCCAAGATGGACGAGCTGGGCTTCGGTGCCTGCACCAACACCCAGGCTTGCCAGAGTGAGTGCCCTAAGGGTATCACTGTCAGTCATATCGCTCGTCTGAACCGCGAGTTCCTCTGTGCGAAACTGAAAGACTAGCTATGGAGTACTTTGTCACCTGCAACGGTATACCGGTTCATGTTTCCGAGACTGGAAAGGGTGACAAGGCTATAATTTTGCTCCACGGCTATCTGGAGACACTGTATATATGGGAAGAGTTCCGGAGTCTTCTTCCGGACTCTTCCCGTATTGTTTCTATAGACCTGCCCGGGCTTGGACTGACCGGCTCCGATCCCTATGTCAATTCAATGCAGTTTGACGCCAAGGTTCTACTTGACCTGCTGGACAAACTGTGCATCATGCGTCCTTATATCATCGGGCATTCCATGGGAGGATATGTCGGTCAGCGTTTTCTGAGGGATTATCCGGGACGTCTCGCAGGTCTGGTCAATATCAACTCTGTCCCTTATGCCGATGATCCGGCCAAGCAGTCCGACCGGCAGAGGGAGATAGACTTCATTCTCAACGGCAAACTGGTGCAGTTGGCTCAGATAGCGGTGCCCAATATGTACTGCAAGGACAATCTCCGCAAGCTGGACGAGAAGATCACCGAGACTCTGGAGATATGCGAGATGCATGATCCTCAGGGAGTAGCAGCCGTTGTCCGCGGCCTGGTCTCCAGGGATGACAATGTGGATATACTCGCTTCTCCGCAGGTACCCGTGATGTTTATCCATGGCGATTCGGATGTGTACTGTCCTATAGCAAAAATAGACCGTATAAAGGCTGATTTACCCGGCTGTAATCACTTCGTAGTCCCTCGGACGGGACACAATACCTTTATCGAGGAACCGGCCTCTACAGCCGCTCTAATTCTCGATTTTATTCAATAAAGAAGGTTGTTGAAGGGGTATCTTCCTTCGTGTATCGAGCGGACCATCCCGTAGAGGTCTTGCCGCAGTTTCTCAATGTTGATCTTCTGCCTGGCCGATATGAATATGCAGGCAGTGTTCTCTTTTGCCACCCACATCTTCTCAAGGCGCTCCAGCGACACATTCTCCGGCTTCTCCTCCTCAAAGTCAAACTCGCTCTGCTCCCGATAGTTATAGGCATCAATCTTATTGAATATCATGTAGATGGGTTTGTCTTTGGCCCCGATATCCATGAGTGTCTCATTTACGGCCCTTATCTGCTCTTCAAAGTCGGGATGGGAGATGTCCACTACGTGCAGCAGTATGTCGGCTTCACGTACTTCATCCAGAGTACTCTTGAATGACTCAATCAGCTGTGTTGGAAGTTTTCTTATGAAGCCGACCGTATCTGAAAGCAGGAACGGTACGTTGTCTATGACTACCTTCCTGACTGTAGTGTCGAGGGTGGCGAACAGCTTGTTCTCGGCGAATACGTCGCTTTTCGAAAGCAGGTTCATCAGCGTGCTTTTGCCGGCGTTGGTGTATCCGACGAGAGATACGCGCACGAGGGAGCCTCTGTTTCCGCGCTGGGAGGACATCTGGCGGTCTATCTTCTTCAGCTGTTCTTTAAGCAGGCTTATCTTGTTGAGGATTATTCGGCGGTCAGTCTCGATCTGACTCTCTCCCGGGCCTCTCATGCCGATACCGCCGCGCTGTCTCTCAAGGTGAGTCCACATACGGGTCAGGCGGGGTAGGAGGTACTGATACTGAGCTAGTTCCACCTGTGTCTTCGCGTAGGCTGTCTTTGCTCTCTGAGCGAATATGTCCAGTATGAGATTAGTCCTGTCCAGTATCCTGCACTGCAGCTCTCTTTCCAGGTTTCTAAGCTGTGACGGTGACAGCTCGTCGTCGAAGATGACCAGCTTGATCTCATGCTCCTCTATGTAGGATTTGATCTCTTCCAGCTTTCCAGTGCCTACGTATGTCCTGGAATTGGCCCGTTCGAGTCTCTGCGTGAATCTTTTCTCGCTCCTTACGCCGGCAGTCAGGGCCAGGAACTCCAGTTCGTCCAGGTTCTCCTTTATCCTGCGTTCGTCAGTGCCTTGCGGAATCACGGATACGACGACTATCCTTTCAAATTCTTGCTCTTCTTTCTTCATTCTTTCAATCAAAAAAATGCGGCTGACTCTTTTCAGGGGCAGCCGCACATAAATCGTACTGTGAACTGATTAGTTTCTGAGCTGGAATACAATAGGGAAGCTGAAAGTAACCTTTACCGGCTTGTCACGCTGCATACCCGGTTTCCATTTCGGTGACTGCGACACAACTCTGATAGCTTCCTGATCAAGTGAGGGATCCACGCCTCTGAGTACCTTTACATTGGTCACAGAGCCGTCTTTCTCTACGGTGAACTGGATAAATACTCGTCCGGAGATACCGTTCTCACGTGCAACATCGGGATACTCGAGCTGAGAGTAGACCCATTTAGGGAATTCGGTCTTGGCATCCTTACCGTTGAATGTAGGTCTGACTTCCACAAAGTCAAAGGGAATGGCCTCCTCAACGATCTCTTCTTCGTACACTTCTGCGACATAGTCCATAATCTCGACTCCCATATCGGCATTGTCTTCAAGACTGACAAAAAGATCAGTATCAACAACTATATCATCGTCTACGACCTCTATCATGTCTGACAGTTGGGGGATCTTCGGGGCCTCAGGGGGTGGAGGAGGTGCCTCAGTGGTGATAGGTATCTCCTCTACTTCTATAGGTGCGAGTACCTCTTCCTGAATGACAGACTCGGCTTTCTCCGTAGTCTTCCACTCGAAAGCGGCCAGCACTACTACGAGAGCGACTATAAGTCCCAGCTCTCTGTAGAACATTTTCCTGTTCTCTAAGTTCGCTTTTTCGGATTTTTTAATTTCCATTGTATTTGTAATTCTAATTTTCCAACTGTAAAATTAGATATTATTTCTGAATTACAACAAATTTTGTTGAAAAATCTGTTAAAAACTTAGATCAGTCCGAGATCGTGCAGTATCTTGTTGGTGTTTCTCTGCTTTTCAGCACCCTCGTGGAATCTCTTCTTTTCCTCTTCAGATAGCTTGATTTTCACGATCTTCTCTACACCTTTGCGTCCTACTACAATGGGTACTCCAAGGCAGATGTCCTCTTCTCCGTATTCTCCGTTCTGAGGAACACTGCAGGGGATGATTCTCTTCTCGTCGTGGAGTATGGCCCTTACGATGCTTGCAGCACATGCGCCGGGAGCGTAAAATGCAGATGTACCCATGAGTTTGGTGATTGTGGCGCCTCCTACCATTGTGTCGGCGATTACCTGCTCTCTCTTGGCTTTGCTGAGGATCTTCTCCACGTCTCCGCCTTTATATTTTACGCTGCTCATCAGAGGTACCATGGTGGCGTCACCGTGAGCTCCGATAACCATGCCGTCGATATCGCATACCGGGGCGTTCAGGGCCTTGCTCAGGTAGTAGTTGAACCTGCTGCTGTCGAGCGCACCGCCCATACCGATGAGGTGGTTCTTCTTGATGTTGCAGGTCTTGTATGCCAGATAGGTCATAGTGTCCATAGGGTTGGATACCATAACTATAAAGGCGTTGGGAGAGAATTTCACGATATTGCCTACAACTTCGCTGACGATCTTTGCGTTTGTTCCGATGAGGTCTTCCCTGGACATACCGGGCTTGCGGGGCATACCGGAAGTCACAACCACTACATCTGAACCTGCTGTGGCCTTGTAGTCGTTGGTCACGCCTGTGATCTTCGAGTTGATGCCCATTATTTTTGCCGACTGCTGGATGTCGATGGCTTTACCCTCGGCATAACCTTCTCTTACATCGAGAAGTACAATTTCTTTTGCGATGTTCCATCCTGCGAGGACGTTGGCGCAGGTAGCTCCTACGTTGCCGACGCCGATAACACTAACTTTTGACATAGTTGTAATTTGTTATTAAATTTACCAAAATTTTAAGCAAAAATCAGACCGCATGATAAGATTTGAAGTCATAGACGCGACCTTCAATTTGCGCCACAAAAATGCAATTAAAAATTGGATTAAGGAAATCATTTTGAGCAAAAATCGCAGAGTAGGGGATATTAACTATATTTTCTCAAACGATGAATATGTCCTCGATGTCAACCGTAAGTATCTGGGACACGATTACTATACTGACATAATAACGTTCGATACTTCTGAGTATGAAGAGCAAATTGCAGATAACCAGGTAGATAGAATCTCTGCCGATATCATAATCAGTCTGGATACGGTAGCGGCGAATGCAGTCACTTATGGTGCGGATTTTCCGCTGGAGCTTTACCGCGTCATAATACACGGTATCCTGCATCTGATCGGGTACGACGATTTGAACGAGGCGGATTCCTGCAGGATGCGCAAGGCCGAGGATGAGGCGCTGGCTCTTCTTCCTAAGTTTGGTATCCTCGGCGATCAGGCTTATATTTGCCGCGCAAAATCCCAATGTTAATGGAATCCAGGTACGATGTCATAGTAATAGGGGCCGGTCATGCCGGATGCGAGGCCGCGTCGGCAGCAGCGAGGCTGGGTGTCAAAGTGCTTCTTATCACGATGGATATGAACAAAATCGCCCAGATGTCCTGTAATCCTTCCATTGGTGGTATCGCTAAGGGTCAGATAATCAGAGAGATAGATGCTTTGGGAGGTTCCTCGGGGATAGTCACGGACGCTTCTACGCTTCAGTTTCGGATGCTAAACCGCTCCAAGGGCCCTGCTATGTGGAGTCCCAGAGCCCAGTGTGACCGTATGGCCTTTTCCATGAACTGGCGCTGGATACTGGAGAATACGCCCAATCTCGTTTTCTGGCAGGATACAGTTACACATTTCAATTTTTCATCCTCCGGGGATATAGATTCTCTCGAGACATCGCTGGGGGGGCATTTTTCAGCATCGTATTATATCCTGACAGCGGGTACTTTTCTCAATGGCAGGATCTTCGTCGGTGACAGGACTACCGAGGGGGGTAGGGTAGCGGAACCGTCATCGTATTTCGTTTCCCTTCAGCTGTGCGACCGGGGTATAGCAACCGCCAGGATGAAGACAGGTACGCCTCCCCGTGTGGATATCCGCTCTGTAAATGCTTCCGAGTTGATCCTGCAGCAGGGAGATGAGATACCGGAAAAATTCTCATTCCTGCCCTATCTTTCCTCTGCGCAGCGTTCGGACATTCCCCAAATGGATTGCTATATCGCCCATACCAATGCGACTGTGCATGATATCCTGCGGTCGGCTTTTGATAAGTCGCCCCTGTTCTCCGGCAAGATAACCGGTATCGGGCCGCGCTACTGTCCGAGTATCGAGGACAAGTTGCGGACATTCGCTGATAAGGACTCACATCAGATATTCCTGGAGCCCGAAGGACGCAATTCGACTGAGTATTATCTGCAGGGCTTCTCTTCATCGCTCCCTTTTGAGACTCAGATAAACGCTTTGGTGCATGTGCCTGGTTTTGAGCACGTTCATTTGTTGCGTCCTGCTTATGCCATTGAATACGACTATTTTGATCCTGTGCAGTTAGACCACACACTACGTTCCCGCGTAGTGTCCAATCTTTTCCTCGCAGGTCAGGTCAACGGTACGACCGGTTATGAAGAGGCCGGCGCACAAGGTATCATAGCCGGCATCAATGCTGCGCTCCGTGTTAAGACAGGCCAGGAGTTTACTTTGTCGCGTGATACTTCCTACATCGGAGTCCTCATAGACGATTTGGTGACTAAAGGTGTGGATGAGCCTTACAGGATGTTTACATCCCGTGCCGAATATCGGATCCTCTTGCGTCAGGACAACACTGATGAGCGGCTGACGCCACTCTCACATCAGATAGGCTTGGCTTCCGATTACAGGATGCGGGTTCTGGAGTTAAAGAAGAAGATTAAGGCACGGATAAATTCTGCTCTTTCATCAACGCGGCCTACACTCGATGATCTCAACACCTATCTAGGAACAATCGGATCGTCTTCGCTTTCTTCTACTAGAACACTAGTTGATTTAATATCGCGTCCTGGTGTAACGATAAAAGATTTGTACCAATTTGTTCCACGTGGAACAAAGTCGTCTATCACGAAGCACTCTTATGTATCTACACAGGAAATATCATCAAGTTTACCTGCCGTTCTTCCTGATTATTTCAAAATACTTTTTTCTGACAAATATTGCCTATTGAGTGAGTCGCTTAATTCGTGTGAGATTGAATTAAAGTACCGAGGTTATATTGATCGTGAGATCCAGCAGGCGCAAAAACTCAAGCGGCTGGAGAACCTCTCTATTCCTGATGAGTTTGATTATGCGGCTTTGGAGTCATTGTCAATAGAAGCCCGAATGAAGCTGGCAAAGCACAGGCCACGCAATATCGCCGAGGCCTCCCGAATACCTGGTGTCTCGCCATCTGATATATCGGTTCTGCTGATTTACTTCGGTCGTTGAATGTGTTGTTCCACGTGGAACATTATTCCATTGTGAATGTAAATAGCGGGTGCTTTCCTGAAAAGAGATCCAGCCTTGTCTTACATAGCATATGCGCTTCTTTTTCATTTCCTGCTGGAGTAGTGATAATAGCAGTGCTGGAGTTCGGATATATGCCTTTAATCCAGTAGGGGGTTAGAGAAGAACCGCTGTCCGTGACTTCTCCGTGCTCTTCACAGATAATGGTTCCGTTGTTCTCTGGATCAGGATAGCAGATTGCATAACCTTCTCCATAGTTTATTGCAAATGCTTTGCCGTTGCAGTATTCGGTATATGAGAGCTGGTATCCGCACATATTCCGGCTTGATTCAAACAGCAGGCCGTCGCGGCACTGTCTGGCTCTGGCCGTATATAGTGTCTGGTCGGAAAGGGGCTCCAGAATGATTTCCGGGGGAATTAATGGCAGGGTTACTCTTTTGACACTGCGATATAGAGTCGTATCATAGCACTGTTGCCTATAGTACTCAAATAAGGAATGTGAGGCCGGCCTAAGTATCATAAAATCCAGATCTTTGTCCAACAACTGCTCCTCTGCATGTCTCAGCAAGGACACTGCGTGTCTATGTCCGCGATGTTCAGGGTGAGTGCAGACACCGTAAACATATCCTCCTCTGTGTCCTGCATATTTGACAGGAAATATGCTCAAGGCAGAGACGATGCCAGCCTCTTTCTCCATCACGTATGTCCTGGTCAGTCCGTATCCCTTCTCAAAAAACAGGTCTAGAAATGCCCTGTCTGCATCAAAACACTTTCTCCAAAGCGTCCTTAGCTCCGGAACATCATCATCGTTGGAAAGCCTGAACATTATTTGTAGATGTCGTTAACTATGCCGGCATATCTGGACATTATCTTGGCCCGTTTCAGTTTAAGGGTCTGGGAAAGCATATTGTTCGCTGTGGTCCATTCATCGCAGACAAGTCTTTCCCTCTTTATATTTTCGTGGGGAGAGGTCTTGCTGTTTACCTCTTCCACCACGCTGTGTATCTTGGCCAGGACTTTAGGGTCTGTGATAAGTTCTTTGTTGTCTGTATAGTTGACACCGTGCTTTGCGGCCCAGAAGTGCAGCCTCTCAAAGTCGGGTACGATGATGGCTGATGCGAATTTCTGATTCTCTCCGATGACTATGCAGTTCTGTATGAACGGGGATTCCTTCAACATATTCTCAATTACCTGCGGCGCCACGTATTTTCCAAGCGATAGTTTGAATATCTCTTTCTTTCGGTCTGTGATTTTCAGATATTTCCCGTCTGCCAGATGACCGATATCTCCGGTGTGCATGAAGCCCTCGCTATCGATGACCTCTTTCGTCGCCTCCGGATTCTTGTAGTATCCCAGCATTACGTGAGGACCTTTGGTGAGTATCTCACCGTCCTCGGCGAATTTCAGAGTCGTGCCTTCAAGCGGTGTGCCTACTGTACCGATAACATTGATGCCACCTGCCGGGTTGTTTACGGCTATCACCGGCGAGGTCTCAGTCATTCCGTATCCCTCGAATATATGCAGTCTGGCGGCGTTGAACAAGCGGATGATCCTGGCTTGAATGGACGAGCCTCCGGATACAATCAGCATTTCGTGGCCGCCCAGATTCTCTCTCCATCTGCTGTAGACCAGACGGTCATACAGGTTGCGTTTCCAGTTGTAGAGCCGGCCTTTATGATAGTTGTCGTAATTGTTGGCGAAGTTCCAGGCCAGGTTATAGATGATTCTTTTGGCACCTTTCAGGTTTTTCCCGGCTGCCTCCAGTTTGGAGTACATCATCTCAAGCACTCTGGGTACAGCACAGAATCCGTCAGCATGGCAGTCGGCCATGTCTCTTGCGATAGTACCTAAACTCTCTGCGTAATAGATACTTATACCGATATACTGGTATTCGTAGTTCATGCTCCTCTCGTAGATGTGGCAGAGAGGCAGGAAGCTGAGCATCTTCTGGTCCGGGCCTACTGTCTGCTTGAGAGCATGGCCGTAAGCATTGAACATCATATTGTGGTGGGAGAGCATTACGCCTTTGGGAGTTCCGGTAGTTCCCGATGTGTAGATTATGGACGCAAGTGAGTCCGTATCCGTCTCGGCCTTAATCTTCTCGATCAGCGGTCGCATCTTCTCTTCAGAAGCCTCGCCGATGCGATACAATTCTCTGATACACAGTATATTGTCTGAATCATCCATAAGGATAATGCGGGCAGGAGAATCCATCTTGGCTATGATCGGCTCCAGTTTCTTATACTGGCTCTGAGGACCTAGAAAGATGATCCTGGCATCGCTGTGATTGAAGATGTACAGATACTCGTCCGCGCTCAGGGTAGGGTAGACAGGCACATGCACCATTCCGGCCATATTGAGTCCCATATCTACGAAGTTCCATTCCGGGCGGTTGTTGCAGATCGTTATGGCCTTGTCACCGTTTCCGTAACCCAGTGAGGCCAGCGCGTAGGCTATAAGGTGTGAGTTCCTGACATAGTCCTTGACACTGAACTTGATCCAGTCCTTTCCGCTGCGGCGGCAAAGCATGTCCTGTTTGTCGGGGAATCTCTCCTCCAGCTTCGTCAGGAGGTCAAAAGTGCGGGCAACTTCTTGTATCATAGCATAGTGTTTTGGACAAAGATAAAAATTATTTGCAAAACACCCGCAGCCTATTATGATTAAAGAGACTGACGGAAGGTGATTCTCCAGTCAGTCTCTTTTGGGAGATCGGTGCCTATTCAAAGACAGGAACGAATTGATTGACGAAACCGACACCGGTCGTGTAATAGCTTATCAGCTCTCCGTCAGCATTGAGAAATGCCACGTCCTCGCCTGAGCCTCCTACATAGACATCACCGGTCAGAGGATTGACATCGAAGCCGTAGACCATAAAGAATGGATTGTCAAGGGTTATAGGCAGTATGTCACCGGTCTGCATATCGTAGCGGTTGATAACATCCTGGAACGAAGAATAACTGAATTCCCCTGAATAGATATAGCGGTCAGTTATTCCAAGCCTTGATGCACGGAATCCTTCTATGGTCGTCACACTGCCTGTCTCAGGATTGAGACGGTGCAGTCCTGAAGGAGTGCCGGCATTGGGCCCGGTATATATCTCAAGTGTGCTGAAATAGATGTCTCCATTTGGTGCAGTCTTGATATAAGTGGGATTCTGAGGAACAGTAAACTGCTTCTCAAGTTCAAAGGTCGCCACGTCTACTACTGATATTGTATTGCCGTTTCCCGATGAACTTATGCATACATAGAGCTTACCGTCGTGATATGCAATGCCTTCTGGCTTGTCACCGACAGCAACCGAGGCTTCTACTTCATAAGTTAATGTATCTATGCGCATTACACCGCCGTGATACAGATAAGTGATGCCGTCACCTTTGCCTCCGCTGTAATACGAAGTCGCATAGATCTTGCCGTTATGAAATGCCAGCTGGCGCAGAACATCTCCTTCTCCATGGCTGTGGTCGCATCGCATGGGTATGGATTTGAGGAGTTCTCCTGTCCTGGCATCAAGTACTTTCAGATAGCTGCTTTGAGCATCAGGGTTTCCGGATATGGCTACGTATAGTTTTGAACCGTATATGCCCATATAGTTGGCAACCTGTCCAAGAGGCTCTCCGTTTTTGTTAGAGTAATATTTCTGAGTGAAAGTTCCCGTTGCAGCATCAAAATAGGCGAGATCAGCAGTAGGTTCATACGAGCTGCCTTCGCAAAGAACCCATACTCCTACAGTCTTCGGTTCTTCTGATACCATAACACTCATGGAGACAGTGGCGCTTCGTTTGTCACTGCTGAAATAAATAATGGAAATGTCTCCTTCAAGTTCAGCGCATCCGGCATGTTCGGCAGTCGGGGCGGTGACTGTAAGTATATTGTTGGATATGGATGCTTTCCATTCGTCAGGTTTTACTATGACAGTACTTTCTACCCCAATGCTTTCGATAGTAAAAGTTCTGGTCTGACCGAAAGTGAAATCAGCCGTTCCGTCAGGTGCGTCTGTAATGATCAGGTGAAAATCGGTAGAGATGGGGATGGTTACTGAGGTCCCGTCAGATAGCGTTATGACAAGACTGTCATTGACAATCTGTATGTCCGAGAAAATATTTCCTATTGCGGGAACAGGTTCTCCGTTTTCGTCCAATATTCTTTCGGGAGTGGAACCGTCATAGCTGATAGTCCAGTATCCCTCGCTGTCAACGCCCAGGACAGGGCATGTGTTCTCCGCCCTCAGCTTATTACCGTTGTCGTCAGTAAGCCATTGATAAGTACCGTCACTAGAGACCAGGATCCAGTAATATATACCGTCTGTGTCCTGCCGTACACTTATGGTAGGTGCATCTTTGCCGTCCGTACCGTTTTCTATGTCTATGTGACTCCCATCTGAGAATGTTATGCGGTATCCGTTATTTGTCTCAGTCACGTCTACGATAAAAAGCGAACCGTCTCCCTGAATGGATTCTATCAGTTCTGAGAGGGAGTTCAGGTCGGAATTGGTTTTTATGGCGTCTTCCTCTAGTTTTTCAATTCGTTCCTTAAGATCGTTCAGATCCTGTCGCAGGAAAGAGTCGTCGTAAGCGGAACAGCTGCAGAATAAAGCCAGTGCAGCCAATGTTGCTGTCAGAGAATGATTTTTCATAACAAGAATATTAGAGGTTAGTAAATTCCAGTAGAATCCAAAATTATATTATACTGTATGAAAAATCAAGCATATAATATGACTGAATCAGAAATTTCCGAATCAGTCATTCATTTTCGCCAGTTCGATGACTTTTTCTCTGTATTTAGCCGGTGACATACCCATCTTGTCATTGAAAGTTCTGTAGAAAACGGATAAAGATGTAAATCCCACATCCTGGGCTATGGCTTTTATCGGAGTATTGTGTTTCATGTCTGAAAGCAGACTGATGGCTTCATCTATCCTATAATTGTTTATGTAGTTTATCAATGATTGTCCAGTGTTGGCGTTGACAGCCTGTGAGAGGTAAGCGCTGTTGGTGTTCAGAGCATCTGCAAGCTGTTTCTTGTTCAGCCCCTGGCGTCGGTAGAGATGTTGTTCCATCATCAGGTTTTCCAGTGCAGTGAAAAGCTGCTTCTCTTTTTCTTCTGTCATGGAGGATGAATACTTGTCAGAGGAAAGATGTTCCCGCAGGCGTTTTTCTCTTTGTATTGCTTCCTGGTATTGTTTTACAATAAGCAGATACATCCTGTTTTTATGTCTGTAGGACAGGTAGACGGCTATGAGGGAGAGGATGAGCAAAATTGAGATGAAAAGGGCAAGCTGCAGCCTGCGTTGTTGAAGAAGAAGCTGGGTTTTCTGCTGCTGGATCATTCTCTCACTCCGTTCAGCCTCATATTTTATCCGCATCTCTTCTATGGCTCTTTCTCGTTCTATGCTGAAAAGGCTGTCCGCTTCATGATGAAAGGCCTCGTAGTAGCGGAGGGCCTCATCCGGCCGCCCAAGATGTTTATATGCTTCTGAGAGAGAATTATAAAGATTGTATCTGTATACGGAATTTTTAGAATGGAGCGATAATTCCACACCTTTTTTCAGAAAGCGGACAGCCTTTTCATAATTGCCGGTTTTAGAGAGAAACTTTCCGTAACTCAGATAGAAGCTTGTTGCGGAAGTGACTTCTGTGCGGTCAACATAGCGCAGTGCCTTTAAGTAATACTGTTCTGCTTTGGAATCGAGGTTGAGTGCGCTTAAAATATTGGCATGGGTGCTGTATACACTTACCCTGTGATAAGCGTAATCCTCAAGATAGTGCTCTGCAGTCTTTATTCTGGCTAATGCTTTTTGATACTTGCCGCAAAGAAACAGCATATACGCAGAAGTAAATGCTCCTGAAAATGTCATGTAGTCATCATTGTGGGCAATACCGTAATCATAAGCTGTCTCAGCGTACCTGAGGCCGGTTGTATCCCTGCGCAGGTGGTATACGATGGCCAGATTGCACGCCAGGAAGGCATATTGCTTCATGTCATGGAACTGCTCTGCTGTTTTTATCCCATAAAGAAAGTAATCAATGCCTTTCTGGAAATCATTCTCTTTATTGATAGCAAGGATTCCAAGGTTGCTGCAGCTGGTGGTGATTCCCCATACATTATTTTGTTGAACGGCAAGTTCAAGGGCCTTGTTCAAATATTCGGAACTGGTCGTAGTGTCATTGAGAAAGAGAGAGTTCTGACCAATCATTACGTAGGCGTAAAGCAGATAATCCTGATTGCCCGTGTGTGCTGCGATCTGCTCGATTCTTTCAGCTGTCTTTAGAGCCTCCCCTGAGTTGTCTTTCATATTCTGTACGTCACAGAGCTGTTTGAGTTGTTCAAGGCGTAAATCGACAGAGTCTTTCCTGTGTCTGTCATATGATAGAACTTCCTGCCGGCTGCCGGTAACGAAAAGCAGAATAAAAGTTGTCAGCAGTATGAAGAATCGTTTTTTCATAGTCGTTTTGCGCAGGAGTGAATGTAATGCAAAATTAATAAAACTTGCAATGTCTGCAATGGTTGCTTCGTCCGGGCTTTAGGAGGGGAATAAAAAAGCCGGACAGCTGACAACGGGTCCGGCTTTATGATTATATATTCCGAATGAGTTTAGAGGATGGCGGCGTAGGCGTCTGCGTCCATGAGCTCTTCAACTTCGGCGGGGTTGGACATCCTGATCTTGATCATCCAGCCTTCTCCGTAGGGATCGCTGTTGACAGTCTGGGGAGCCTCCTCCAGAGCAGCGTTGACCTCGATGATCTCTCCGGATACAGGCATAAAAGCGTCTGCAACGGTCTTCACAGCCTCGATGGCTCCGAATACTTCTTCTTTGGCAAGATTCTCGCCCTGAGTCTGAATGTCTACGAAAACGATGTCTCCGAGCTGGTCCTGAGCGTAGTCAGTGATACCTACAGTAGCGATATCGCCCTCTACTTTGACCCATTCGTGATCTTTTGTGTACTTCAAATTGCTAGGTATATTCATAACCGGTTATAATTAAATGTTAAACTGCTGCAAATGTATTAAAAAGTAGAAGACCCTACAAGATTTTTAAGGCTTTTTTGATAATGTCCTCCAGACTGAGCCCCGGCTCCTTACGGACAATGGATGCAACGGCCTTTTCCACAGCATTTTTTGTAAATCCAAGCATGACCAGAGCCGAGCATGCCTCCTCTGTATCGGCACCGGAACTTCCGGACGAAAGGTCCAGAGCCGGACCGCTGCCGCGCGATATTTTGTCCTTCAATTCTATGATTACCTTTTGGGCAGTCTTGAGCCCGATGCCTTTCACGGCCTTTATGCGGTTGACGTCCCCGGTGGCCACTGCTGTGGACACTTCGTCCGGAGTCAGGGACGACAGCATCATCCTGGCCGTATTGGGCCCTATGCCCGACACCGAGATAAGAAGAATGAATATGCGCCGCTCCTCCTTGTCGAAGAAACCGTACAGCGTCTCCTCGTCCTCCCTCACGTGATGATATACGTAAAGCCGTGCCTCGCGGGCATCCCGGAGTCTCTCGTAGGTATTCAGCGATATCTGCATCAGATAGCCTATGCCGCAGCATTCTATCACGGCCTCCGCCGGATTGAGCTCCTCGATGCTGCCTCTTATATAGTCGTACATAATCCTGATACGTAAATATTATTGTGCAAAATTAATTACTTTTGTGAAATTTTTGAAAGACGGTATGAACGCAGTGATAGAAAATATAAGAGCGCAGTTCCCGTATCTAGAGCGGACGGTAAAGGACGGCAGGCCGCTGGTGTATATGGACAGCGCGGCCACCTCGCAGAAGCCCCGCAGCGTCATTGAGCTTATGGGCGAATGGCTTGCAGAAGCCAATGCCAATGTCCACAGGGCGATATACGGTATGGCGGCCAAGGCTACGGAGAACTATGAGGCCGGCAGAGAGTCAGCCCGTGAGCTGCTCAACGCCGCGTCGAAGGACGAGATAGTACTCACATCCGGCACTACGGCATCGATTAATCTGCTTGCCAATACTTTCGGAGCAAAATACATCAAGGCCGGGGACGAGATCCTGGTCTCGGAGGGCGAGCATCACTCGAATCTGGTGCCCTGGCAGATGCTCTGTGAGCGCAGCGGGGCAAAGCTGAGATTCATTCCGGTGAACGAAAATGGCGAGTGGGACATGGGGGAGGCTGAGCTGATTCTCTCAGGTGGCAAGGTACGCTTGGTATCTGCGGCCCACATATCCAATGTGCTCGGTCTGGTCAATCCCGTGGAGGAGCTGACGGCCATGGCGCACAGGCACGGAGCCGCCGTACATCTGGACGGGGCGCAGGGCATAGTCCACGAGGATGTGGATGTGAGACGCATCGGCTGCGATTTCTACTCGTTCTCAGGGCACAAATTGTACGCGGCCACCGGCTCGGGAGTGCTTTACGGCCGCAAGGACCTGCTGGAGACACTGCCGCCGTGGATGGGCGGAGGAGAGATGGTCGATACCGTTACCTTTGAGAAGACTACTTATGCGCCTGTTCCATTAAGATTCGAAGCCGGTACGCCTAACTTTATAGCAGCAGCCACTTTAAGACCAGCTATTGATTTTGTTACTTCAATACGAAACGAAGAAGTCAAAAGCAATGAGACTGAAATGACATCTTATCTGATGCAGGAGATGAAGTCTATAGATGGTCTGAGACTGTACGGTACAGGTACACACAAGGCTCCGCTGCTGTCCTTCACTGTGGACGGGGCGCACCACAGCGACATCGCGGTGCTGCTGGACAAGATGAACATTGCGGTGCGCTCGGGCCTCATGTGCTCCGAGCCTCTTATCGGCAAGTTCGGACAGACAGGTATGGTGCGCGTGTCTCTCGGGCCGTACAACACTTTGGAAGAGTGTGAGTACTTTGTCAAGTCACTTAGAAGAACTGTTAATATGTTAAGATAATGGAAGCAACTGTACAGGATGTCCAGCAGGAGATAGTGGACGAGTTCTCCGCTTTCGATGACTGGATGGACAAATACGAGTATCTCATCGAGCTGGGCAAATCATTGCCGGTGATAGATGAGAAGAACAAGCAGGAAGACCGTCTCATCAAGGGCTGCCAGTCGCGGGTGTGGCTCAACACCGAATTGCGTGACGGAAGGCTGTTCTTCACGGCGGACAGCGACGCCATCATCACCAAGGGCATAATATCGCTGCTCATACGGGTGTACAACGGCCGTACTCCGGAGGAGATACTGGCTGCGGACAACAGTTTCATAGACCGTATAGGGCTGAAGGAGAACCTCTCTCCGACCCGGGCCAACGGGCTGGTGTCCATGATGGACCAGATACGCGAGGACGCCCTCAGATACAGTAAGGAACAATAAGTTGAACGATATGGACAAAGCAACACTTACCCGCGATGTCGTGCGGGCTCTCAGGCAGGTGTACGATCCGGAGATACCGGTCAACATCTACGACCTCGGCCTTATCTACGACATCACAATAGATGACGACCACAAGGTCTTTATCAAGATGACCATGACCGCGCCCAACTGTCCCATGTCGGACATGCTGCTGGAGGATGTGCATACGGCAGTGGCCGATACGCCCGGGGTGACCGACGTGGCCATAGAGATTACGTTTGACCCGCCTTGGGACAAGTCCCGAATGAGTGACGAGGCATTGCTTGAGTTGGGACTGCTATGACGCCTGAGAAAGAGCCGGTAAGAGTCTACCTTATACTGGGCAGCAACATGGGTGACCGGCGCCGCAACCTCAGCATGGCTGTCTCGCTGCTTGTCACCGAGTTGGCTCCCTGGCTTTTTTCCGATATCCGGGAGTCGGAGGTGCTTGAGACCGAACCGTGGGGTATGCCGGAGGGCACTGAGCCGTTCGTGAACCAGGCCATATCCTTTGAGACTACTGTCCCGCCGGAGGACCTGCTGAAAGTCTGCAAATGGGTGGAGCACAAATTAGGTCGTCCGGACCATGAACCGGAATATGCTCCGGACGGCAGCCGCGTATATCATCCCCGTATCATTGACATCGACATCGCCCTTTACGGAGACCGTCATATCGACACACCGGAGCTGACAATACCCCATCCCCAGGTCAGGGAACGCGACTACGCCGCCCGACTTCTGAACCAGATACTGTAGAAACCGGCAGATTTATACGGGCTTTGGCAGAAGATTACCCCGGATGCTGCTTTTTATTATTGCACGCAAAATAACTGCTAAATCGATTTAGCGCTTAGCGAAGGTCACGATGTCTCCTGCTCAGCTGTCCGTCAATGTCCCTGCCGAGAGTGTACCGGGAATTCGCAAAATTGGTACACTCCCGCAGCCAAATAGAGGACCTGTCCTCGTGTGCTTTTGGCTATGGGGCTGTGGAACAAAAGGTTATCTATGCAGGCACAAGGATAGGGGTGGCATCTTCTGGCTGTTTTGGCCGATTTGTGCCACCCCTATCCCGTGGTGTAAAGTGTTAACGGTTTGCTATTCAGTGAATTAATTCCAAGAGGCAAAGGCAAGGTCCCAAAGGCCAGTGTCAGACAAGGGCTATTTGCAGCGGCAAGTGCGGATTATCTCTTTTTATGATTCGGTATTAATTCCGCGACGGCGAGCAGTAGAGCGGTTATCCAAAAACACATCGCTGCATTTGTTCCAAACGAGTAGTTTACAATGATTCCGACTATCGATATTGCAAGGTCATAGACATATTCCCGTCTGCCTCCGAAAACACGGCTGACAAAGTTCACGCGGTCCGTTTTGAGTACATAGATGGCGTAAACGAGTGTTATCAAGAATGACACTATGGCGATTGTTCCTAATGAATAGTACAGCCAGTCTATGGAGTAAGCCGCCGGCATGACTGCACACGACAGCAGCATCAGTCGTGTACAATATCTTATCAGTTTGTTTACGTTTATAGTCTGCATTGGTCTTCTGTAGGATAAATGTTTCATACTTGTTTTCTTTTATGTGTTTTATCGTTCCTTTTTCATGATTACCAGCTGCTCTACGGACTAATTTCTCATAGGACACTGTCGTTATGAAATTAGTGTCAAATATAATATTTAAATTGCGAAGAAACAAGAACATAAGTCAAAGTCGTACCCTTGCCCTAATCTCACAAATCAGAAGCGGTATCCGATACCGGCGGTGATGAGTCCCGAGGACATGATTCCGACCTGGAAGTTCCCGTAGAGTTTCCGTCCTACGGTTACTCCTACCGCGCATAGGTCGAACCAGGGCAGCATCCTCCATCTGTACGGCATCTCCGGGAGCATGTCCTCCCTAACCTCGTTGTCGTATTTGAGCAGGATTCCGGCCCCGACAGCCGAGTATAGCCTGACTTTCTCCCGGTTGAGCCAGTTGAACCTCACGCGCGCCATGACCTGCATGTAGTGCGAGTGCTCTGTCCTGAGCAGCCCGTCCGCGCCGTCCTGCGGAATACTCACTGGAGTCTGATAGTAGCCGTAGTACACTCCAGCCCCGAATCCTATGACGGTCGTGAGGTTGCTGCTGTACTCCAGCCCGAAGACCGGCAGGACGAGCCTTCTGTCGGTGTCCCTTACGGACTCCGCGTTGTATATTCCTGAAGTGGAGATCAGGTCTATGAACGGCCCCGGCAGCGGAGCGCCTACGGTGAGAGTCAGCTCGTCCGTACCGGTCCAGTCGTGGTTGGCTTTATTCTGTCTTTCCTGTCCATTGAGGGAGAGGGCGGACAGGCAGGGGCAGAGTGCGAGGCACATGGCATAAAAGAAGATATGTTTTTTCATATTGTCCTGTGTTGAATGATTAGAAACGATAACCGATACCGGCGGAAATCACACCCGAGCTCATGGCCCCGAACTGGAAGTTCCCGTAGAGTCTCCTTCCTACTGTGACTCCGATGGCGCAGATGTCGAACCACGGGATGACCTCCGTCCATATCGGGTTGTCGGGCAGCCTGTTCACGTCCAGCATGTTGCCGTGCTGAATGAGTATTCCGGCTCCGAGAGTTGAGTACAGCCTTACCATCTCTCTGTTGAGCCAGTAGAAGCGGAGCCTTACTGTCAACTGCATGCTGTTGATATGCTCGTTGAAGCTGACGGCATCGTTTATGTCGTCAATGACCGGCGTCTTGTAATAAGTGTAGTTGAAGCCCAGTCCGATGTTGAGCCAGCTGAGGACGTTGTATCCGTAGTCGACCCCGAAGACCGGCAGACTGGTCCTGCTGTTCCTGTCACGGCTGAATCCATTCAGGGGAGAGAAGTTGAGCGGCGAGGCGATATTCATGAACAGATTGGTCCGTGGAAGTCCTACTGAGATGGATGCCTCGTGCGTCCCTTTCCAGTTGTGAGGCTCTTTATTGCCTGCCATGCAATTAGAACTTGTTGCGGATACAAGCAGTGCGCCAATAACTGTAGTGACTAATATCTTTCTCAAAAACTGCATAGTGATCGATAAAGTTAATTTATTTCTTGAAATCTCAACGTTTATTCGCCAGTCATGCTGACTGCTTCACCCGATATAACCACCGTTGACCGTTTTTTCATATTTAGGACTTTGTCGATAGCCTCATCTATGATATTCTTTAGGGGAGTGTCAAGCGCGCCCATTTCAAGATGATTGACTCCTTGAACCGTATATTTGGCAATATTGCCGTTATTTATATATGCAGTATTGGCTCCAACGACTCCATCATGAGGGTCGTATACAAATACGGTCTCTATCCTGTCCTCATAGCCAATAAATCCGGCTGGCATGTCGCAGAATTCGTTTAAATCAGAGCCGTTTCCTCCACTTGACGGATTGTACGGATCAATCTGCGTTATTTCTGGATCATAAACCGGTACTCTGACAGTCCTTTGCTCATAGTGGCAAGCACCTATTTCCTCAGCCCAGTCGGTATGTACACCTATGTTGATATATCTCGCTAATGATTCCCAATTCTTCCGGGAGGGTATGATGACCTCTCTTGTAGCATACAGCCATGGCATGATTATTCCGGCCCATCCTAAAGCATCGTATGCCGCATTGTGGTAGTGGATGATCTCGGCAATGACATTCAGAGCTCCGTAAATGTATTGGTCAATAATTTCCATGTCATATCCCTGGCTAATCCCTGAAGTCTTGATTGTATTGAGGTTAATGGCGGTTCCGATAATTCTGAACAACTGCCATTTGTCCTCTTCTCCACCTATGCAGATTTGTGGAATATCGATGTCGGTTGAGTTAAGTTCCGTGATAAAATGACTGTCGGGTGCAAGATCCCAGAATAGTTGTTGGTCGGTGAAAGGTGATACGTATAAATCCAGTTCATTGTAAACATTATTTATAGCGTCATCTATATCGTTGCCGAGCGTGAAGTGGTAAACGACATTTATAATGGGAGCTACAAATGTCGTAAACGGAAATCCGCTTATGGCAAGTGCATTCAAGGTCTCATCTTCAAGAGTCCTGATTCTGTCCTCCAGTCTGTTAAGCACTTCCATGTATGATTCGGATTCCACTGAACTTACGATGCCGGCACCTTGATTCGGAGTTCCTACAGTGATGACACCTATAACATTGTCGTTCATGTCTGCAATCTGTCTTGCGATAACGCCTCCGGCACTGTGTCCGATGAGAACAATCTTTTTGTCTTTACGGATTTTCTTGTTCAGGTCTTTGGCTATTCCGGCAGCACCACCTTCATGACTGGAATTATATGAAAGGGTTATAGTACTCCCGTTGTTAGGCGTAAGTGAGTTGCACATGTGTTTCCAAAAGGCATAATCATCATTGAGACCGTGAATCCAGTAGAAATATACGTCTTCCCTTTGAACAGTAGTGGGCGGTAAAGAATATGCGTATGCGTTGTATGTGAATATGCCGAACAGAAAAACTGTCAATATAGCTCTTATGGTTTTCATATTGTTTTCTTTATAGGTTGTTGTTATATATGGTTATGCGATTTTTAGTGTAACTGGTTATTGTTGTGTGTACCATGGGAATCCCATTCTGAAGAACGAGCTGCATTGTCTCTATCCTGCTTGGAAGGGGAATACGAGTCTCATTGCCGGTAATATTAACATACATGTCTCCGTCTGGCATGTATTTGTATGTTGAAAGTGAAAGCAGCTGCCCTCCGCTGAACGTATAAGTTTTGAAAACTTTGGATAAGTCTGTGGATAATACCGTTCTGCTAAAAACTGGAGTGTTGTTGGTAAGTTGTGAAGAAGAGAACTGAGGGGAGTTCGTATTGTGTGTTTGTTGTATTATGACACAGTTGTTTTCTAACGATACCGTGGCATTAGACATATCGAAACCTCTTTTTTGTAGACGCTGTGTTACTTCAGCGATATCCGTTGTACCGGACTTTGTTTCGGGTGACTCTCCAAGTTCTTCGCATAGGTTGACGTAATACTCAAGAGTGTCTTTAAACTCAGTAAGATCCGGTTGTGGACATTCTGCTTTGAACAGTATGTTGTTTTTAGGACCATACAGGGTCATTATTCCATCTGAATAGTTTGCCATGGAAGGGATTTTGTCAAAATCCACTACGGATCCGGCTATGCTGAGTATGGCGTTGTATTCTTCGTCATCAATGATTTTAAATTTCATGGTATACTCAGTGGTGCCGTCAGAGAAAATAGATTGATCATGGCCATTGTACTTCCAAATAGGAATATTCTCTGTCTGCATTGTCAAGTATTCTGTCGTTGCTCCAGCCGCCTTATTCGCTTTTGCAACTGCTGCGGCTATTTGTGGAGAATAGAACGCCCCATGTTTGGCTTCATTCACAGGCTCAGTGATATCGACGGAATTGTATTCCTGTTCGGTATGCATGAGTAACTGTGGAAAGTCGGAACTATTGTCGGAGTTGGTCTGATTGATCAACCGCTCCTCGTCTATGGAGCATGACTGTAGGAGAAGCAGCAACATTGTGGCTGCCAAAGGGATGGGTTTGAATGATTTTCTCATAAAGCTAGATTTAGTGTGTGATTAAAATGTATTTTATTTAATGGATTGTGAAATAGCCTTCGTATTCGCTGTTGGCTCCAGTGAGGACGAGGCGGAAGAGGCCGTCGCCGATGCCGGAAAGGTCGTAGTCGTACTCCATGCCGTTGGCCGGCATGGCGGATGAGTAGACGGTGACTCCGAAGTTGTCCTCTATATAGAGGGAGTACATGCCCGAGTCATCGAAGGAGACGGATAGCTCATCGTTACGGATGGATGCTTCCGGGACATCGTCATCGGAGATACTGCGAGTGTTTAGGCCTGTTTTCCGTAAATGGATTATTGTTGTTAAACTATTATCTCCTGATGCAGGAAAAGGAGATGACAGAAACAGAGACGCGGCTATAAGAGCCGTTGCAAGG
>CALVDI010000015.1 GCA_944326225.1 uncultured Bacteroidales bacterium
TTTTGAAAATCGTACTATAAAATCGTACTATATCGCCTTAATGAACGGGAAAAATGAAGAAGTCAGGGCATAAAAAAAGCCCTCCGTTCAGGAGGGCTTCCATTGGCAGATTCGCTTTTTTTTAGGTCAGCGTTTCTTGCCTCGCAAGCAATCATTCAGATCCTTGTATTCGCTATATCGGACAGCTTCGTTGCTGACCCGTTCGCCGTATAGTCCGGCTATGGTTTCCACGGTCTTTTGCCCGGCAAGGTCGTTGTCGAGATAACAATGTATATGCAGGTATCTCTGCAGGTACATCAATGCCTTTTTCAGGTTGTTTACGGAGTTCATGACAAGGTAGTCGCAAGGCTGGTCTATACAAATGGTCCAGTTGCATGACTGCTTCAATGTCAGGTAAGACAGAAAGTCCATGAACCCCTCGAACACGCAGACCCGTTCCTGTATCTCTCCGCACTGATGTCCGATCAGGGAGATGTCCTTGTTTTTGATACATCCTTTATAATAGGCGTTGCGCATTTCATATCCGCCCGAAACATTACCGAACGCGAGGGCAAAATAATGCCGGTCACGCAATTCATAATGGATTTCCTTGCAGAACATACGTCCTATGTCAGCATCTATTTTCCGGGACTGAAGGTAAGAGTATAACGCGTGATGCCGTAACGGGACGACAATCAGATTTTTCATATCCGATTCCACGGGACGGGGCGGAAGAGCCTGGAAACGGACTTTCGGCAAAGGCATATCGCTGGAATGCCGCCCGATGTATGCCAGTACCTCGCTTACACTTTCAGTCTGGTAAAGGTATTTACCCAATTCCACGAGGTCGCCTCCGGTGGCCGCCCCAAAATCATACCATTCGTTCAACCGGTCATTGACCTTGAACGACGGCGACTGTTCATCCCTTAACGGCGAGAGATACCAGTACTGATCCGATTTAATGTATTGCGCATGGTGGCCGAGCTGCGCCAGAAAGTCCACTATGCGTACCTGTTTTGCTTCTTCTATAGTCATGGCTGTTTTCTTTCACTTGTTCACACGGAAATGGTTTAGTTTAGTTTTATTCCCTATATATATACATACTAAAGTAAACTGAAATATATATGCCCGCGCCCGGCTTCATTCTTCATCAAAAAGCCTTGCTTCCGCGGGGGTCATGTCATAGTAGAACAGCTTGTCCTGCTTGACAACAAGTTTCAGGTTGTCCGTCAGGTACTGCAGCAGTTTTATCATGACACTGCGGCCACGTTTGAAGCCTATGTTTTCATAAGAGGCGATCAGACGTTGCAGTACATTCTCAAAGCCCCTGATGGGTTTGCCGTCAAAGGCAGCGGAAAGGGCTTCCCGGTGCTGCTCGATGCTCAGCTCCGTAAAGCTTGTCCGTTGCCTGGGCTTCGGGGTGTCACCGAACGTGTGCCCTTCGGCGATGACCGGGAGCCCGTTGTCGTCCACGGTGAACGCGAAGGGTTTGAACTCCTTTTCCCGGATATGCAGGGCATGGACTTCACTGACAGACGGATTCTCGTTGCATTTGCTGATGACCAGTACTGTTTCCGCCTTGTTGCTCATCTCCGTACCGATATGGCCTCGTACATTGTTGTCCCCTTTGTTCAGGTGCAGCACGCAATGGATATGCAGGTCGTAACGAGAGGACCATTCCATCATTTTGTTGATTACCTCCACCGATTCGCTGGTGCTGTTGATGTCCAGCATAAGATCGCGGATACCGTCAATGATAACCAGCCCGTAACCTTTACCCTGACGCAGGGCATAGTCTATCACACTTATACGGACTGTCGGAGAATACTCCCGCAGGCAGATGAAATCAAGGTTCTCGCTGTCTGCTGTGGTAGGAAGCCCGGCCAACCGCAGAATACGTTCCAGCACCGTGTGACAATGATAGCGGCTCTGCTCGGTATCGACATACAGGATCCGGCGTTTGCCTTCCGGCAGATGCGCCCGGTAGTTCAGCACCTGCTTACCTGCCAGGGAAGCGGCGACAAGGGCGGAGACATTGAATGTCTTCTTGGATTTTGCCTTGCCGGTCGATGCACTGAAATTGCCGAGAGTCGCTATGGTCGAATTGTCAATCCAGATAATTTGCGGCGGGGTCTCGTATGTATCCGTCGCCTTGATTTGGGAAGCTGAAAGAATATCTGACAGACGGGTCTCTTCCAATCCCATTCCCGTCTTCTGGTCAGTTCTTCTTTCGTTTTCCATGGCGTTTCTCGTTTAAGAAGGGTTGTACTGCTGCCGCCTCGTGTGCCATCCGCGTGGCATCATCGACGGCAAGTTCATGATTCTGCAGGAGCCATTCGTCCAGTTCCTCCTTGGCAAAGTAGATCATCTTGCCGCGAGGCTTGTAGTGAGGAATCTCCTTGTTGGCCGTAAGTTTATACAGCATACTTTCTGATACCCCGATGTACATGCAGGCTTCCGAAAAAGTAAAGACCTTTTTGGTCGCGTAAATGTTCTTTTCCAGCAATTCCACCCGTTCCAGAAAGCTCTCGACCGGTTCCAATTTCCGGATAATCGCTTCAAGGGCCGTGAGCCGTTCGCTCAACCTTTCCATGAATGTCAATCTGTTGGACATATTATTCGTGATTAAATTAGACAATAAGAGATGCACCTCTGTTTGTAACGCGTTGTATACAGAGGCAAAGGTAGAGTGTGAATATCTAAAAGCATTGGATGACAGTATGATACCGGTTTGGTATCATATCAGTTATCATACTTTTGCTTTTCACATGGTTGACTTCTTAGCACTTCCTTTCATTCCTTCAGTTGACTTACAAACTTTCTGATATTGTAAGCGGTCGAGGTCATTTTGTTCCTGACCAACGAAAGCGTGGTGGATATGCTCGTTGCAGATATAAAGTGCGAGCCGTCCTTGGATTGCAGGAAACATCCCCTTTCGAGGACTGATTGCCAGTAAGGCTGGATGAATGAATTCTCGAGAAGGGCATCGAACAGAATGGCCACACGGCGCACGCTGTTCACCCGAAGGCTGAAACCTCTCTTGCAGGTGAAGAGAGATTCCATGTCATCCATTGTTACGGGAGAACAGAAAAGATGATAAGTGTTGGCGCAGGAAACGATACCGGCCATTTGTTTGCGCGAAAGGCTGCAGTCAAAAGAAAGAGATGAAAACTTTGCCGGATTACAATCGGAGGATACCAGTTCTGATGTGTCATATCTCCACTTCAGTTCCATGCACTCCTCGAAAGAAAGACTTGGGGCAGAAAAAAGCGGTTGGATAAGGTGTGGACAGTCGGTCAGTAGTCCCTTGACGATGTGGATGTTCATTTCATGACAGTTCCGGCAGACTACATTATTGCAGTCAATGTACCGGTGACTGTTCACGAAATCCTCTACATAACGGCGATACTGTTTGCCGTGGATTTTGACCTCTTGTAGATAAACTGTTTTTGCTTCGGTAAGCAGGGCGAAAAGTTCTTTCGCTACGTCCTGTGCCACTTCAATGTGATGCGGGTGTTTGCTCCCCTCAAAAAGAGAGAAGGCTGATGTCAGCTCTTGTCATGTCGATTTACATTTTATTGGTTTATAATAATATATCATAAAGGTATTGTTTTCGATTGTATCTGCAATCGATGACGCCATTAATATTGTAAATTTGACATGATATGGTATATCATTGGTCACTCAAACAAACCATTGACCAGGTTTACCGCATCATCCTTTTTCTGGTTGATGATTTTGGCATACACCTGTGTCATTTTTACGTCAGCATGGCCGAGCAGCTTTGATGTTGTATATAAGTCTGCTCCGAGAGTCAGCATCATCGTCGCGAACGTGTGCCGCGCTGTATGGAATGTAAAACGCTTGCTTATTCCCGCCGCTTTTGCCCATGGCTTGATAAGAAGATTGACCATTGTAGGGGACGGTAAGTCAAACACATTGTCATCAGGAGTTTTGTCCCCACGTGCAGGCATCCACTTCAATGCTTCCGGGGAAAGGGGAAGATAAATCGGTTCCTTGGTTTTCTGCATGGAAACCGACAGGCGGTATTGCCCACGGTCAACGAATACATCTTTCCATTGTAACTTGATTATATCGCTAATTCGAAGTCCACAAAAACAAGAAAACAGGTAGGCTCCTTTCACAGCTTCATTTTTCATCGGGGTGGCAATCAATGCACGTACCTCTTCAATGGTCATGTATGACCGCTTGCTTTCAGGAAGGCGAATCTTGTCTGAATTACTGATTTTCGTAAAAGGATTGGACTTGATGACCTCGGCTCTGACAGCCGCATTCAAGGCTCCGTTCAATACCCGATAATAAGTATGCAGTGTGTAATTCGACACTCGTTTACCTTTGGAACGGTATTCAGTTTGAAGGTAGTCAAGATAATTTTGGCAGAACGCCTTGTCTATTTGATCCATCAACATACGTTCTCCCGCGTAATCCTTCAAGATGCGTATCGTGACATCAATTTGATTACCGTCCTTTTTACCTCGCTTGGCCTGGTTCTCCTTGTAGGTGTTCATCCAGTCAAGCAGGTAAACTCTTTCCTTAGTTTCTATACCAGCCTCGCCGTTGGTCAACTCGATAATTCGTTTGGACTTGATGGCATTGGCGGCATTCATTGTCGCCTGATTTTGCCGACGGGCATTGTTATCCGTTTCCGGAATGAGGTACAACTTAAGATATTCGTATGTCCGTTTGCCGAAACGGTATATATCAAGATACAAACTCTGGCTTCCGTCTGCCAGTTTCTTTGCCCGAAGGCGGACAGGCTCTTTTACTTTTGTAGGCTTCTTTATTCTTGGCATATCGATCCTTTCATATTTTGTTTCTGCTACAAAGATATGAATAAAGGCCGATATTGAGAAACAAACAAGAAACAAAATTGTACCGAAAAAGAGCCAATCAACTGAAAAGAATGAAAACAACTGAAAACATCAAATGCAGTGTAATGTATTGTAAATAAGAGGTTTTATTTGCACTTATTTGGCTCTTGTTTTCATTTTATACCTTTACTTTACAAATCTGACAAATTCAAAAATACAGGGACTATTGCGTGAGGCTTATGCTATGCCTTATAGCGTGAGCCCATGCATGTTTCTGTATTGGGCTTTGTCAGAGCCTCCATCCGAAGCTGCGTGGGTTTCACGCTTCTTCAATTTTAAGGAGGAACAATGAAAGGCAAGGCAAAGTTACAGGCAGTGGTAGCAATGACATTGGACGGCTCGGTCCCTGTGGAGGGACATCCTATAATGGAATGGATGCAGTCCAACAGTCAAGGTTTCCGGTATTGGCGAAAACGCAGTACCAGACAACTGTTTCCCGGCTATCCGCTGGTCGATCTTATCTGCGAGAAAGAAACGGCCGATTCTTCCACCGTCTTCCATACGGAAATATATAATACAGAAACAGCTGAACTTCTGAGAGGTCTCTCACTTTACCAGCTCATAGACGAACTGATCATATTCCTTATACCCTTGGTCAGTACTTCCCACTTATCCATATCCGCCCACCTCCCGTCAGGTAACTGGCGGCTTGTCAAATCCAAGACTTTCCGGAACGGTGTGTGCCGCCTGAATTATTGCAGAATATTGCAATAGACCATTGCAGAATATTGCATTTGCAATATGCCCTTCGGCCCTCTTTCGGGAAAACAGATTTTTTATTTCTATGGTATTCAGTGCTTTGCTTGTTGTCAGACGAGTAATCTGCCGCATTGGTCTATGATTTGGCCTTTATTATACCGAAGCCTGTTGCGCAACAGAGTGAGAAACGAAGTATTCATCCACTAAAACAGAATTCAGTATGATACAGATAGACCGGGAGACATTTCAGATGATGCTCCACCAGATTATGGAACGCTTCGACAGAATCGAGAATCGGCTGAGCCGCATGAACCGGCAAACGGCCGCCCTTGAAGGCGACAAACTGCTCGATAACCAGGACATGTGCGAGCTGCTCGGCGTGACCAAGCGCACCCTTGCGCGTTACCGTCAGAAGAAACTCGTGACCTATTACATGATTGACGGCCGTACTTATTACAAAGCATCCGAAGTTCAGGACTTCCTGAACATGAAGGGAAAGATACTGCCAGCAACAATTAGGAAACAACTGGGTTTTCAATCTTAATCAGACAGTCGTATGGAAATAATATGTATAGACAAAAAGACTTTTGACGAGTTCCGGAAGCGTTTCTGCGAGCTTGAAGGACGGCTGACCCGGCTGTACCACTTGGGTGGGGACATTGGTCTGAAGAATTGGATGGACAACCAGGACGTCTGTAATGTGCTCCACATATCGAAGAGGACATTGCAGGTGTATCGTGACAAGGGGCTTCTGCCTTTCACACGCATCAAGCACAAGATGTTCTACAAGCCTGAAGACGTACAGAAACTGTTGAAATCAAGTTATCACCCCGTAAAAAGCATACAATGAGTTACCATTTTACAGATAGGAGAGACCCTCACGTCGAAGTCCTTTTCCAGGGGCTGGAAAATTTAGAAAGCATGCTGTCCGACATGGAGAAGACTCCCAAGCCGATATTTAAAGGTGCATGTTTCTTAACTGACGAGGAACTGTCCGGCATACTCAGGGTAAGCCGGCGGACCTTGCAGGAGTACCGCACGCTCGGTGTCATACCTTATTACCTTCTTCAGGGAAAAGTGCTCTACAAAGAATCCGACATTCAGAAAATTCTGGATGATGCCTACAAGAGATGTCGGGAAGAACAGAGGTGGGTATAGTATAAGACAGAAATAAATGGAGAAACGGCTCAGACGATCGCTTCTCCATTTTTCACAACTAATTTCACGGAAGATTAATACTGTTTCCGCTTTTCCTTTTCAAACTCTTCCTCATAAAGGAATGTTTCCCGGTTGACGGAGGAATCTTTCAGCTTTTTCATGTCTTCCTCCACTTTTTTGTCGGTAACTTTCGCATAAATCTGTGTTGTTTTTATACGCATGTGTCCCATCATACGGGCAACTGTCTCTATCGGCACACCCAACGAGAGCGTGATATGGGTTCCGAAATTATGCCGTGCCTGATGGAAGGTCAGCGGGAAGCCGTATTCCTTTCCCAGTTCTCTGACCAGCATGATAAAATATCCGCGTTTGTAGAGGTTGAACACCTTATCACTGTTTCTTTGATCTTTATACTTTTCAATTATCCTCATCGGAATGTCCAATAACCGGACGGAGGACAGGGTATCCGTCTTCTGCCGGTGAATATGAATCCACCAGGAACCGTCATCTGACTGTGTAAGGTCGTTGACTGTCAGTCTTTTCAAATCAGCATAGGCCAGTCCGGTGAACGTCGAAAAGATGAACATGTCCCGGACGAATTGCAGCTGAGGTTTTTCCACCGGAGTCTCCATCAGTTTCTTCAGGTCTTCCAGCCTCATGTGCCGGCTTTTGCGCCCGGGCAGTTGCGGGTGCAACCGACAATAAGGATCCCTACGGAGCGTCCCCTGGCTCACGGCCCGCATGGTCATCTTCTTCAAACGGTAAAGATGCTCATGCACTGTCTTGGGGCTCATGTGGCAGTCCGTGCGCAGGAATACCTCAAAGTCGTCATAGAAAACACGGTCAAGACTGCGTAATGTCACATCCTCCACGCCCTTTTTCTCATGCACGAAAGCAGACAGATGTTTGTACGACCGCATATAGGAATCATAGGTTTCCTTGATGCGGTCAACTCCTATCCGTTTCCTGTATTCCTCGTTGTGCTCCCGGAAAAGGGCAAGCAGGGTAAGCGGCTTCTGTCCGACACCCTTTACCTCATTCTTCACAAGTTCAGCCGTGATGAAGCCGAGACTGTCCTTTATCCGCCGGTAATGTCCTTCAATCTCGGTGGTCAGTTCGTCTATGGCTCTGTTCACGGTCACTGCATTCGCACTGCGCCCATCGGCGCGTCCTCTTTCCGAATTCCAGATGGCGGGATTGACAGACACTTTCGTCCCGATCTGCTCCCATTCTGCGTCTATGCTGACCTTGCACAGCAACTGGCATGTGCCGTCCTTGCGGATTTTCGTGCGGTTGATATAGAAAAGTACCGCAAAGGTGCTGCGGTGCCTTATGACATTGTTGTCTGTATTCTTTTTCATATTGACTTATTCCATTTAAGATTATTATATGACCACGGAGAAACGTTCGGCAATCCTCTCATTCAGATCATTCGTATCGGAACCTATCTTGTCGTCCGTCACTTTGGCATAAATCTGCGTGGTCTCTATCCGGCTGTGGCCGAGCATCCGGCTGACCGTCTCAAGCGGAATCCCGTGCGACAGGGTGATTTCCGTGGCGTAGGTATGACGTCCGTTGTGAAAGACGAGCCTGCGGTCTATCCCGCAGATACTCGCTATGCGTTTCAGATAGTGATTCATTGTGCTGTTGGCGTACATAGGCAGCAGCCTGCCGTCAGGTGCAGTGTCTCGATATTTCTCGATGATTCGCAGGGGCAGTTCCAGCAATGGTATGTCAAACTCAATTCCGGTCTTTTCCCGTACGGCCTTTATCCACCACGTCCCGTCGTCGGCCAGGTAAAGGTTGTTTCTTGTCAGCAACCGCATGTCTCCGTATGGGATGCCGGTATAGCAGGAGAACAGGAACATGTCCCTCACATGGTATAGGGACGGGCTATGGAGCGGCGTGGTCATGATCCGGTGTAGTTCATCATCCGTGAGGTATTTCTGCTCCGGTTTCGGATGTTCGGACTCATGACCGAAAAACGGGTATGCGGTGATTATACCGTCAGCGATGGCCTCCTTGACCACGGTCTTCAGACGTATTGTGAGATTTATGACGGTTCCCGGAGCCAAGCGGCATTCGGTACGCAGGTGCAGATCATATTTCTCGATGAAGGAAAGGTCCAATGCAGTAAAAGAGATGTCCGACACTTTGTATTGCGACCGGATGAACTTCTCCAGATGGCTGTATGCGTTCCTGTAGCCGGCGAGACTTTTGGCCGTGCGGTTTATTCCTACCCGCTTTTCGAAATTGCCGATGAACTTCATGAAATAGCCCAACAGTGTTTCCTGTCCGGAAGCCATGCCGAGCAGCCGCTGCTTCACATCCTCGGCGCTGATACCATCACTTACGGCAGACAGCTCGGCATAGATGCCAAGCGCTCTTGCCCGTATCTCATCTAGGCGGCTGTTGATTTCCTTTGCCGCCACGCTCTTGCCGGTAGCCCGGCCTGCTGCCCACATCTTCTGCGGCACCCTCAGTTTCATGCTGAAAGCCGATTCCGAGTATTTCCCGATGTTCAGCCTTGCCATCACGGGACAATACCCGTCAGCATCGGCCTCGCTCTTTTTAAGGTAGAACGACACCTTTACATTCGTCTGATTCATAGTCTTTTCCTTTCTTTGCAAAATTACCGGATAGAGGTCAAATGAAAGGCATGACGAATATGGCAGAATATGGAAACAAGTTCCATGCGCTGAAGAACCGCCCTGTATTTTTCCTGCTTTGAGGAAAAATGAGTATCTTCGCTGACGCAAAATATGCAGGGACAACGCTCTTTACGGCAATATCACAGAGGAATCAGAAACCTGTTTTCGCACGGTTTTTCCATCCTGAAAAGGCAACGGATAGGTAGCAATTCTTTTTCCTAACCCTTCAAAAAAAGGATATTATGCCCTGATGAAGGACATGGAATAGAAACGCACATTACCGTTAATTTCCAACTGTTTGCTTTATTCTTCCTATTTTTATCCGTATTCGGGCGAGTTTGCGTATATTTGCCATACCAACCCACTCAAAATATGATTGTCATAGAAACACCAAGGCTGCAGCTGCGCGAGATGACCCCTGCCGACCGGCCCGCCCTGTGCCGCATCCTGCAGGACAGCAAAGTCATGTACGCCTACAACGGTCCGTTCTCCGATGAGGAGGTGAACGGGTGGCTGGAGAGGCAGACGGGACGGTACAGGGAATGGGGCTACGGCCTCTGGGCAGTGGTGCTGAAGCAGACCGGAGAGATGATAGGCCAGTGCGGAGTGACCCGGCAGCTGTGGAACGGGGAGGAAATGCTGGAGGTCGGCTATCTGTTCCGGCACTCCCACTGGCATCAGGGCTACGCCACGGAAGCGGCCCGCGCCTGCATGGAATACGCATTCAACATCCTCGGGGCCTCCGAGGTCTGCTCCATCATCCGGGACAACAACATTCCCTCCCAGCGAGTGGCCCTGCGCAACGGCATGCGGAAAGCCGAAGGGGTGATGGTAAAGCATTACCGGGGAGCCGAAATGCCCCATTGGCTGTACCTGACGAGCCGGGAAGAATTCAGCGACACAGACGGACGCGGCTCCGGAAAGGACAGCAGAATCCTGACGGTACGCTATCAGGCACCCTGCGGAGAAATGCTCCTCGGCTCGCTCGGGGACAGGCTCTGCCTCTGCAGCTGGACCCGGGAGCTGCATCCGGGAAGGGTGGCGAACCGGCTTAGGAGAATACTCAAGGTGGAGTCGGAGGACTGCGGGCAAATAAGCGGCGATACTCCGGGACAATCCGCATTTCCTGAAATCCTGCTAAGGACCGTACGGGAACTGGACGAATACTTCCGAGGAGAGCGCAGGGAGTTCGACATTCCCCTCCTGCTGGCCGGCTCCGACTTCCAGAAGCGCGTCTGGCAGCAGCTCCCCCGCATCCCCTACGGGCAGACCGCATCCTACGGAGAACTGGCCGCTGCCATCGGATCCCCCAGGTCCGTCCGGGCAGTGGCCAATGCCAACGGCGCCAATGCTATCTCCATCATCCTTCCCTGCCACCGCGTCATCGGCAGCGACGGCAGTCTCACCGGCTACGGCGGAGGCCTCAGGGCCAAACAATATCTGCTCGACCTGGAATGTACAGAATGTACGCGCATCGGGCAAACACGACAACTATCTATATCCCAGATAAATAACTCTCAGGACTAATGGATTTCGGCTGGCCTCAAGCCCTCGAAATCCATCGGTCGCAGCAGCAATCTATTAACTAACAAGACATTACATAAAATCAAGATGCTCAAGGATTCCATAGATACTATTGACAGACTGACGGTGATATGCTTCTCGCCGACACGCACCTCCAGAAAAATAGCCGAGGCAGTGGCCGCCGGCATGAACGGCACGCCTGGCGGAACTGCAGATTATGCCGATGCTTCACGGCAGATACGGACCATCGACCTGACTCTCGACCGGTCGGACGAGCCGATAATCCTGAACTCAGATGGGGCAGTAGTGCTCGGAGCTCCGGTCTATGCCGGCAGAGTGGCACCAGAGGCAGTACGGCGGCTCAGGCGGATACAGGTGGCGGTGGGTGCCTCCGTCCCTGCGGTGGTGACCGTCACTTACGGCAACCGTGACTACGAGGACGCACTTGTCGAGCTGTACGACTTGGCCGTATCGCTGGGCCTCAGCCCGTTCGCCGCCGGAGCCTTCATCGGGGAGCACAGCTACAGCACCCCTGAGGTGCCCGTGGCCGATGGCCGTCCCGACACATTGGACCTGGCCGATGCCCGCATTTTCGGAGGACAATGCGCACGGAAACTGAACAGTTCCGGAGCTTTTGCCCCATTTCATATCAAGGGCAACCGGCCATACAAAGAGCCGTCCCGCCCGGTCTCAGACACATCCCGTACTGCACAGTCATCATCCGGCAGCCAGGCCAAACCAGCTCCGTCTGTCCCGTTGACCGCCGACGGCTGTCCCCTCTGCGGAGAATGCGTGAGGGTATGCCCGACCGGAGCCGTCAGCATTGACCTGAATGTCCGGAAAGTGCTGACTGACCCCACACTCTGTATTCACTGCTGCGCCTGCGTCAGGGCCTGTCCAGCCGGACTGCGCACCTACACTACTCCATTCACCGCCTTCCTCCACGAGCACTGCTCAGCCCGCCGGGACCCTGAGACATTTCTGTAACGGTAAGCAGCGCAGCGGAGGCATTCTGCAATCACATAGCAATCAGCATATTAGCAGCACTACGTGATCTTTTGGAGGCGTCCGGACCAGCCGGAAAGCACGCATTACCATGGTAACATCCTGATCAGCGAGTGATTACATTTTAGGGGTGTGCGCGTACTTACCGTTAATCCAGAGCGCAGTAGAAAAAGCCGCGGCTGTCGTGACGGATTCCGACCAGGCCCCAGTGAACGAAAAGCGAGAGCAGATGTACGACCCGGCGGCGGGGGATGGTCACGCGGCGGCATATCTGCGACAGAGTCAGGCCACAAGGAGAAACCGAGAAAGCGGCGGGGTCTGAAACGCCAGAACAGGTACTGGCTGCAGGTGAGCCAGACTGGACCGGCTGACGGAAGGTACCGCCGGAAGCGGCTGCGACTACGGCAAGCAGTTCGCGTTCCTGGTCAGTAAAAGCCACCGAGGCCAGGCCATGGTGCAGACCTGAATCCGGCACCATCCGGACGTTACCGGCCGGCACTCTGTCCGCACTGCCGTTACGGCCATCGTCAGCCTCACATTTCCACAGGCCGATGTGCACCGGCGAGGCCAGGATATTCTCATCAGCGATACGCACGTAGGCCAGTCTGCGCCCGTTTTCCTCCTTCACCAGCACCGGCTTGCGGACAGCCGGTCCGACCGAGGCGACCAGCACCGAACGGCCCTCGGGGCGGTACACCCGCATGTCCACCTCAACCGCCGGAGTGCAGTAGACCTGAGCCGCAGCCTCGACCATGTACATCTCCTCCTCGCTGCGCACCCCGGCTATGCGGCCATTGTCCTTGACCCCTATCAGCAGCCGGCCTCCCTCAGTGTTGGCAAACGCCGACAGCGACCGCGCAATCTTCCGCGAGTCCGATATCTCGAACTTGAAATCTTGCCGTACATGCTCGCCCTCCGAGATAAGGGCCCGTATGTACACCGTATCGTCCTGTATTTTCATGTCCGCAAATTTACTACATTTGCCGGCATGATAGAGCAAATACTTAGACCATACATCCCGGAGAGGTTCGTCAGCGATGCCCGTTACCGCAGGGGGCACATCCGGGTAATCAACCCGCTGCCGGGCACACGGGTGCTCGGGCTGCATATTCCCGACATGAGGAAAGCAGCTGCGGAGCTGACATCTTCAGCCGACCGTGCGGCGGAACTCATAAGGCAGTTCGAGGCCGCTCCGAAGCGCAGCCTTTACTACGAGGAGTACATGGTCTGGGGCATGATGCTCAACCGGATGAAGATGCCTTTGGAAGAGCGTCTTGACAGACTGCGGGCATTCGTTCCCCATATCGACAACTGGGCCGTGTGCGACAGTGTCTGCGCAGATGCCAGGTGGGCCCGCCCGGGTGACCGCCCGACATGGACATTCATCCTGGAGCACCTCGCCTCGCACAGGGAGTTTGAGGTGCGTTACGGCCTGATCCTGTACATGTCCCGCATGATGGAGGAGAGCACGCTGCCGGAGATATTCCGGCTGATGGAAGGACTGGATCTGGAGCACATCCATTCGGACTACAGACAGGGGAAAGCCGACCGAGACAGCCCCGACCTCTGCCCCGGAACCGCCGTCGGCCGCCCGCCCTACTACGTCCGGATGGCCATGGCCTGGCTGATAGCCACCGCCCTTGCCAAGTACCCCGAGACGACCCGCACCCTGCTCTCCCGGACCCACCTGCCCGAAGACGTCCTCCGCCTCTACGTCCGCAAGGCCAGGGAGTCCTTCCGCACCCGCACCGTCTCCCCATTCTGACATCCGGCACAAATCTGCGCTTTTATGCGGTAATTCCGCCATTTTTCCCTAAGTTTGCATCTGATATGAAAGTCAGGGCGAAAAAACGGTTAGGGCAGCATTTTCTCAACGACGAGGGCATAGCGCGGAGAATAGTGGATTCTCTTCTGGAGATGGATCCGCGCGGAGCCGGATGCTCGGTGCTGGAGGTCGGCCCCGGCATGGGAGTGCTGACCAAATATCTGCTGCAGGAGGACGGTCTGGATTTCAGGGCAGTGGAGATAGACGAGGAGTCGGTCGAATACCTCATCCTGAACTATCCTTCCATCCGGTCGCGGCTCTACGAGGAAGATTTCCTGGGGATGGACCTGGGAAAAATATTCCCGGGGAAACTGGCTGTCATCGGAAATTTCCCGTACAATATCTCCTCGCAGATATTCTTCAAAATTCTGGAATACAAGGACAATATCCCGCTGGCAGTGGGAATGATCCAGAAGGAGGTGGCGGACCGTCTCGCCTCCCCTCCGGGCAATAAGGCCTACGGCATCCTCTCGGTGCTGCTGCAGGCCTGGTACGACATCGAATACCTGTTCAGCGTAGAGCCCGGCTCGTTCACCCCTCCCCCGAAGGTGCGCTCGGCTGTAATCCGAATAAGGCGCAATGGCCGGACGTCCCTCGGCTGCGACGAGACCATCTTCAAGAGAGTGGTAAAGACCTGCTTCAACATGAGGCGCAAGACCATACGCAACTCCATCAAGCCGATGCTGGGTGACTATACTCTTACCGACACAGCATCTCCATTGCTGGACATGCGGCCTGAACAACTCTCGGTGGAGATGTTTGTAGAACTTACGAAATTATTGAAAACCAATACTAAAGCCAATTGATATGAAACTCGGAAACATCTTTTTCGCACTTGCAGTGACTGTGTCGATGCTGATGACGGCATCCTGCGACTCAGTAAGACACTGCGACAGTTCTGTCCCCTATGATATCCAGAACGGCAGAATCGTATTCCAGACCCCTCCCAGAGTGGAGGGACAGAAATCCGTTCTCGGACTGGCCGTCGAGCCGATGAAAGTCGTGCGCGTAGGCTTCATCGGCCTGGGCATGAGAGGCCCCGGCGCAGTGGAGCGTTTCACCCACATCGAGGGTACGGAGATCAAGGCTCTCTGCGACCTCTATCCAGAGAGAGCCGCCGCCGCTCAGGAGATCCTGAAAAAGGCCGGCCGTCCCCATGCCCAGGAATACAGCGGCGAGGATGGCTGGAAGGAGCTCTGCCAAAGAGACGACATAGACCTCGTCTACATCGTGACCCCCTGGCAGAACCATGTGGAGATGGCCGTATTTGCCATGGAGATGGGCAAGCATGTGGCCGTTGAGGTCCCGGCAGCCACATCCCTGGCCGAGTGCTGGGAACTTGTCAATACCGCCGAGCGTACCCAGAGACACTGCATGATGCTGGAGAACTGCGTCTACGACTTCTTCGAGATGACCGCCCTCAACATGGCCCAGCAGGGTCTCTTCGGAGAGGTGCTTCACGGAGCCGGCGGATACATCCACAACCTGGAGCCTTTCTGGGACGAGTACCAGGGCAACTGGCGCCTGGACTTCAACCAGGACCATCGCGGTGACGTATACGCCACACACGGTTTCGGTCCCGTCTGCCAGGCCATGAATATCCACAGAGGCGATAAGCTGGAGACTCTGGTCGCTTTCGATACCAAGTCGGTCAACGGCCTCAAGCTCGTGCAGGACAAGATGGGCCTCGATGAGTGCGCCAACGGAGACTACACCATCACCCTCCTCAGCACCGCCAACGGCAAGATGATCGAGATTCACCACAATGTCATGACCCCCCGCCCCTACGACCGCAAGTACCAGCTGACCGGTACCGAGGGCTTCGCCAACAAGTATCCCGTCGAGGGCTTCGCATTCGAGCCTGAGAACATCAGCTCGGACGAGGTGCCCGACCACGAGGACCTCAGTTCCCACAGCTTCGTACCTGAGGCAGCACGCAAGGCACTCATGGAGAAATATATGCACCCGATTCACAAGGAAGTGGGCGAGATCGCCAAGAAGGTCGGCGGCCACGGCGGCATGGACTTCGTGATGGACTACCGCCTGGTTTACTGCCTGCTCAACGGCCTGCCCCTCGACATGGACGTCTATGACGCAGCCGAGTGGTCCTGCGTCGGCGAGCTCGGAGCAGTCTCCATGTTCCACGGCAACATGCCCGTAGAAGTGCCCGACTTCACCCGCGGCGACTGGGACAAGACCGACGGCTTCCACTTCGCCTACAAGAAATAAGCACCTGAAGCTATAGACAGAACTGTTCCGGGGCCACACGCGGTTTCGGAACAGTTTTATTTGTATTCCCAAACCGTAAAGTTCATAGTAAAGCTAAATTAATAGTGGAAATAATCAGTGGGTTGGGGTACAAGCAATGTCTCGGCGAGAGTCAGCAAATAGTCCTCAGACAATCTGTTGGCTCCGATAGAACTTATCTCCGAATGCAGATCCGTGCCTTTACGGATGATGTATTTGCGTTCGTGGCCGTTGATGTCGGCGAGAAGGTGATAATTACCATGATAGGCCTGTTCGACTCTGATATTGGAAATGGTATTACCTTTTGTGTCCTTAAATGTGACCTTACTGGAAGGGGCCGTCATGCAGCCGCATTCGATCATGTGACGGTGGATGCTGGATTCTATACGCGAGATCCATTCTTGCTTAACACCGTATCCGGTGGCGATGGTTCTGAAACGGCTGAGTGAGGCGGCAACTTTATCAATTATGGATGCCGGTCGTCTTATGCCGTTCGCGGCTGCGAAAGCCAGAATATCCTCTTTGGTAAAATCACGCAGTTTACCGCCGGCCGACAGACAGTGCTCCTCCTGCGCCTGATAGCCTCCTGCGTTGAATATGAAGGTCATGTCGTATGCGGGAGCCAGTCTCCATTGCCCGTGAGGATTCATGATGAAGGAGAAGTTCTTGTTGTGGTCGTCGGTGTTGTTGGCCATGATATTGAAGACCATTCTGCGGAAAACCTCCTCGGAGTCGGTTTCAGGCAGCTGCAGTTTCCGGCACACCAGCAGCATGTCCTCATAGCTTGCAGCGTCCGGATACATAGCCGCGAGAGTCTGTATGTGCAGCTTCCGGCCGTTTTCCCGATCGAAACGTTCAGTCAGGAAATGCTTTGTGCCCTCTATCTCCATAAGCCTCGAATCAGTCATCCGTATGCCGGCGTCCACAGCCATACGCCAGTAGCTCATCTCCAGTTCGGCCGAAGACCGGGCCGGGTCACCGAACTTCAGAATGCAGTAGTCGTAGCCTTCCAGACCGTATATCTGTCCGGAACGTATCTCCCCGGTTTCCTTGGAAACAGCGACTACGGCCTTGGGCTGACGTCCGCCTGCCGATGTGCCTACGGCGATCAGGGACTGCATGGTCAAGGACTCTTCCGGAAGGATACGTGCATTCTCCCTGTCGGAGAATATCTTCTTAGCAAGGGCTGTCAGCGACTGGATATCTATCTTCCCTCTGCTTATATAACTCCCGGTCTCGGGAATGAATTCTAGAGCGCCCATGCCTCTGCTTCCGATGAATGACAATTTCTCGAGAGGGGTAATCTCCGCCGCCGGGATCCGATGCTCCTGCCTCCAGTAATCAAATAGTCTGTTTCCCCAGTCATCCGGCAGAGAATCCGCAATGAAAGGGGGAAGCTTCTGATATATGCGCTCCGATGCACCGTAGACAGGCATCCTGCTCCCGATATCTCCAATAGGAGCTGTAAGCGGGGCAATATCAATTCCTTTGCTCAGAAAATCCGGATTGAAAGTGAAATAAGACAGGTGTCTCCGCTCATCCCACAGCAGCCGGCCGACCTCCTCGCCCCACAGTATTACTTTGATCATTCTGCTCATAACTTGACTTTAGAATTAATAACCTTTTCCCGCCTGTGCCTTATCCGCTGTACTTTTCTGTCATTGTCTTTCATAAGATAGGGGGACGGCGGAAGCTCCGGCATCAGCTCATCCAGCGCTTCTATCCATCCAACTGCCTTCAGCAGCAGAAGAAACGTCCCGAGAGACAGATTGTTGGCCGCCCCGCTCTCGAACTTGTAGACAGTCACGACAGACAGCCCGGCCCGCTCGGCCACCTCCTTCTGAGTCATATCGGCCCTCTGCCGGTAATCCCTGTAACGGCTCCCGAGCAGGTGAATCAGCTCGGGGATGGAGTAATCTTTCAGCTGTGCCATATTAACTATAATTTAGTTTATATTTAATACCTGATTTTAGGGTTAAATATAAAGTTGTTTATTGTTAATGCAAAGATAGGAAATTTTGCGAACTTGCGTCGTAGAAATACGGAATTTATATGTAAGTTTGCAGTATGGTTACGAAATGGGGCCACTATATCACTTCTCTCTTATTGACGGCATTTTTTCTACTGTCCGCCATGTCATGTTCCGACCGCAGTGGACATATAAGGTCAGCACTCGCCGCAGCCGACTCGCTGATGATGACACAGCCGCAGGCCGCACTGGATACCCTCATGAGCATCGACAGCTCCGACGCCGGGAAACTGTCGCGTGCCGACAAGGCTTTCTATACACTACTGCGTACTGAAGCCGAGTACAAATGCTTCCTCCCTGTAGCCGGGAACACAGCCATATCCGAGGCCGCGGACTACTACCGCCGCAAAGGGCCGGAAGACAGGCTGGCAAGGGCACTCATCATGCAGGGTGCCGTCTTCTCCGAACGCAGCGACCCCGAGAGGGCCATGCTAGCCTACAAGGAGGCCGAACCGATAGTAGAGCGCGGAGGAGACCTCGAACAGCTCGGCCTCCTCCACACCCGCATCGGCGAGCTCTACCAGATTACTTATTCTGATATGTCCTCGGCAGTAGACCATTACAAGAGTGCGCTGAGATGCTTTGAGGAAGCCGGTGCCGTCCACAGGCTCGCAGCAGCCAACCTTACCCTGTCAAGGATTCTGCTCCCGGACTCCGCCGACACCGGCAAGGAATATTACATCCGCGGCAGCATGTACGCAATGAATGCATCGGACACAGCCGCAATCATTGAAAGCATCAACCAAAAGGCATTGTATCTTATACTGCACGGCAAGGACACACTCGCTGCATCCGAGCTTTCCAAGAGAGCGGTCATGGGACATTACGGCCATGCCATGCCGAAAGCCACGTTCAACAGTTTCTGCCAGATAGCGGTGGAAGGATGCATATACTCCGGAGACTCAGACTCCGCCATGGGATATGCCGACAGGATGATTGTCGATGATATCGTTGACAGTCTGAGATTTTTCACGACAATGGCCGGAATAGCGGAACTGTCAGACAACTGGAAGCAGGTCGTGGAATATGAGCGGACGGCAGCGCACATCGCAGAAAGGATAGAACGGAACGCCGGGGTGCTCGCCTTAGCAGAAAGGGAAGCGGCTCTCGACCTGCGTTATGCGCAACTCACAGCAAAGTACAGGACACTATGGCTTTACATGATAATCTCCGTCCTCGTAGCCGCATCCTCGTTGATGGTCAGCGTCATCCTCAGATACAGAAAATCCCTCTCGTCAATGAAACGGAATATCCGTGATGTCACAAGACGTATCAACCGTGCGGCATCTGAGGAAGAAGACATCCGCGATGATATGGGTGATACCGAGAGATTCTCGGCTGCCGTCGAAAGGATGATTGACAATAAAAAGAATGTGAGAGCGAGTACCATGCGGATGTCTGAAAGAACTGTAGTGCTCATTGACCGTATCCTGTCGTGCTGCTTTAAATATCAGAATCCGGAGACTTTCAGAAGACAGGTAGAGGAACTGCTCAGGCACAGCCGGTCTGCTGTCACCGATGACGCTATACTGTTTACAGACACCATCTATCCCGGATTCCTGGACGGACTGAGGCAGTCCTACGGCCTCTCGGAAAGAGAGACGACTGTCGCTGCTCTTATAGTCTGCGGATTCTCCGGAAACGGAATATGCCTGCTGCTAGGACTGAAAACAGAGTCTCTGAGCGTCTACAAATCCAACATCAACAGGAAACTGGGAAGAAGCGGCAGGCTCTCCGACAGCCTGTACTCAATGCTGGAGTCACATTTCTCTTAATTCCCAAATGTAAAAACCCTTTTCCAGCCACTCAGACAGCCATTAAGATCTAATTTACAACTTACCTTAACTATCAAGCAGTTACAAAGGCTGTATTAATGCGGATTATTTGGATTCTACTTTTCCGGTGCATATATTTGTAGTTTGTAGCAGACAAACACAAAATACTGTATGAGACACTTTGCACTTACCTTCATTTTCGCCCTGCTCGGCGCATACACGGCATTAGCAACGGATGACATCACTAGGATTCTCATCTACCAGATCAATCCCACTACGAGGAGCATCGTCGAGGACATTCCCGAGGCTTCCATCAGCAACGATGTCCTCACAGTCTCCTTCAACGGCTCGGGCATGTACTCCCTCTATATTGAGGACAACTTCGGCGTCACCGTCTACACTTCCGCCCTGCCGGCCAACGGCATGGAGTACGACTACGACCTCTCCGACATCGGAGAAGGACTCTTCCGCCTCGTCATCTCCGGCACCTCCGGCGAATACGAGGGCTACTTCACAATCCAATAATCATCATCAATCCACTTTTATCCAAAAGATGCACCACAACAAAATTATATTTTTATTAGGCAAGAACGCCTTCAAATAAATAAGTCAATATCTGAACGGCATATTTTCTCAGATATTGACAAGAAGAAGAATATGCACCTCGTTTTTAACTGTTAATTTTTGAACAATATGAAAAATATAATTATTACATGCATCGTTGCCGTTACAGCCGTGACATCTGCTGTTACTCTTTGCTCTATTAAGGCAAACGCCACGGATATAGACAATCTGGTTCAAAACAATGCAGAGGCGCTGTCTTCCGGCACAAGTGGCCTCACATTCTGCTTATGTATTGGAAACAGACGGGACTGCTCCTGCTTTGAAAACGAAAAAGGCAGAAAAATTCGTGGCTCCATTGGTGGTTCAGGCAATCAGGACGTAAACTTAGGCTCAGGAACTGTCACTGTTGATGATGATCCTGAAATAGACAAACCTTAATAAAATAATGACATATGCGTAGAACTGCTACTTACTCAATAATACTACTTCTTCTGTCCGTATCAGCCCAAAGCTGCAGACAAAACTTGGAGGATATTGACAACTATGATATCTCTTCTATTTTTGAGCACGTGGATATCGCATCTGACTCACTGCAATCCATCTCTTTTGGAATCTCATTCTGTGACTATGTTGTCTGGGCAAACAATGTTGATGCCGGACCACTGTTAACTGTTTACAACACTAAAAGCAGCCTTATTAAGAAATGCTTTATGAGAGGAAGAGGTCCAGGAGAGGGGTTGGGAATACTGAATATGGGAGTATGTCCGACAGACAGCAGTACGTTCTACGTATATGACATGAGCGACAGACTTCTGACTTTCAGCATTGACAGGTATGACACTGTCCGGCTCAATGCTGAAAGTCTTCACGATGCATATTGGACGGTGATGCTTAGTAACGGTTTCGTCTATAGTCCTTACGACGGTGATATGAGATATGCCGCCTATGATTTCGAACAATCTAGGACTAATTATTTTGGACATCCTGATGTAAAGAGTTTATCCGCGACACTATGCAACAGTCTTCTGCAAGAAGTTCCAGAACTGTCTCCTGACGGTACAAAATTAGCCTTGTTCTCAGGATCCGGTGTATACTATAAAATATATGACATATCTGATATATCCTCTCCACAAATTATCATTGATAAAACATTTATTGAGCCTAAAATTGATTATGATCCCGAGACATATGAATATTTTTCTACGCCTGATGATGTGTTTGGATTTGAGATTACTGCCTCCGACAGGCAGTATATATATGCCGCATATCAAGGATCAACAGCTCTTGACTATATAAGAGCAGGACGAGACGCAATGATGGCGCGTAAAATAATGGTGATTGACTGGAGTAATGGAGAAACGGTATGTTTTATTAACTACAATAATCATCCCATTGTTTCCATAGCATGTAATGATATTACCAAAATGTTTTATCTTGTTTATCAATCAGATAATGGAGATAATAACGTTGTCTCATGCAATCTTCAGAATTTACATGATTTCTTAACGAATGAGAAAAGCTAGATTTTATATTATTTTTATACTGCTTCTTTTAGCAATATGTTCATGCAAAGAACAAGCTATAAAGAAAGAAATCAGTAGGATTATCGGCACTAAAGTCGAGATTCCCGAAGGGTTGCAGGCAATGCTGTATGGCAAAGACACCATTGTTGATTTCAGCAACTCCGATATTAAAATGGTTGTTCTCTATAAAGATATGCTGTGTTCAGTATGTCAGTTGTCCCAGATGGAAGAATGGGTTGATTTTCTTGACATTGCATACGCCAGCGGGAATGCATTCCAAATACTCTTTATTTTTTCACCATTGGAGGATGATATTCCAAAACTATACCGCGAAATGCGTATTTCCACTTTCCCCTATCCGATTATTCTTGATTACAATAAATCATTCATTTCTGACAATCCAGAATATCCACGTGATATAAATTACAATATTGTCTTAATTAATTCTGAAAATAGGATTATTGCTGTCGGCAATCCTTTATACAATGAGCAACTGAAAAACCTATACATCAGCTTGATAGCTAAGTCTGTCAAAACAATTCCTGATAATCAATAAAATATACAAGATCTTCACAAAATTGCATTTTATCAGTTTTCCGTTGTAATATTTTGCACGGAACTGCTTGCTTTTCCCAGCTTTTTGACTTATACTTTCAACGAACATTAACACTGACTGACCATGAGACACCGCACTACCCTCAAAAACGCCATGCTGTCCGTCCTGGGATTTATCTGCATAGCTGCATACGATGACGAGCTTGCGTTCGCCACTTACACTGTTACTGAGAAATCCAATAACCTTTGAAATACATGAAAACCAGACTCACCACATTGCTTCCGGCCGCGCTCTGCCTTGTCCTCTCCTCATGCGGGGCTGACGGACTTAAAACCATTGACATTGCGCGGGGACTGCGGACGGATTCATATTCAGGTACGGCGGGGAGAAGCACTATATAATACCCGACTTCATAGACGGCAATATCATGTACTGCTCCTTCCCCAAGGATGACGGAGGGACTACCCTGCTCAAGATAACACTGAGGTAAGATTCTGTATCATTCAAACAAGGTACGGAGGTCCCACGAGAGAAATTCTTCAAGCGGGATTCCTCCGGTGCCTACGACAAAGGACTGTACAGGATGGAAGGCAGCTGCGAACTTCGAGAGTCCCCTGCCGGCCGGCCGGCTGCCGCTCTTGACCTCTACGGCCACACAACGGCGGTTGCTCTCTATGACAAAATCCACCTCGTCATCCCTCTCGCGCCAATAATAAACCTTATAGTCCAGGTTTTCGGCCATATTGAGGATATGCGCCCCGACAGCACTCTCAACCCAGCGTCCCCACTGCTTCGGAGCCGTGAATACCTTTTCAAACGTCATCCCGGACAGAGCACTCAGAAGAGCCGTATTGTACACCATCATCTTGGGCACTGAATTGTATTTTCTGGCATTGTCACTGGCATATTTGTGAAGACCGCAGAGCAACTGCGCTTCGGAAAGGGTATTAAGATAACTTGCCAATGTGGTGACATTACCGGCATCCTGAAGCTGGCCGAGCAGTTTGGTCAGCGAAATCTCCTTTCCTGAGTACGTACAGCCAAGTTCAAAAAGCTGCCGCATCAGCCCTGGCTTATATACTGTCTTGGTCATCATGATATCCTGCTCTATAGCCGGAGCGATGATACTGTCCCTGATATACCGGCGCCAACGGGACTCGTCTCCGATAAACCCTGCCGACCCGGGATATCCGCCGAAATAGACATACCTGTCCAGGTCCATCCCGAACGCCTCACGCATCTCCGGCCAGCTCCAATGCGGCATCCGGATAAGTTCATAGCGGCCTGCAAGAGATTCTGTCAGCCCGTCCTTCAGCAGCAGACGCGAAGAGCCCAGAATCACCACTTTCATGTTGACATCATTGAATGTATCAGCATCCCACTGCTTCTTCACCTCCTCGCTCCAGTTGTCCAGTTTATGCACCTCATCTATCACCAACAGGTATTCTCCATGATTCCCAAGCCTCATGCGCGCCCGGGCAGTATCCCATGTCTCTCCAATCCATGCGGTGTTGTCTTTCGGGACACCGTCCGCACACACCATCATGCTGGGGACTTCGGTTTCCTGAAGCACCTGCTTGATCAAAGTGGATTTACCAACCTGGCGCGGGCCTACTATTGCCTGAAGTTTGTTGCGGCTTTCCGATATGCGCGATGCAAGCTCTTTGAATTGTGGTCTTTTGAACATAACTGCCTCTATATTTTGAGACAAATATATACAAAATACTCAAATTTTTCTTACAAAATGTTCAATTTATTCTTACAAAATACTCAAATTTATCGCGCAAAATGTTCAAATTTCAGGCATTGATGGCCTGGACGGGATCCAGTGAAGCGGCCTTCCAGGCAGGCAGGAGGCCGGATAGTATGCCGAGGGCCACCGATATGAGCATACCGCTCAGGGCATTGTCCAGGGACATCGAGATAGTGAATGAATGGGAGAAGGCATTGACGGGCAGGGAGACGAGCAGCACCAGCAGGATACCGGTCAGGCCGCCGGCAAGGGAGAGGAAGGAGGCCTCCACCATGAACTGGGTCATGATGACATAACGTCTGGCCCCCAGGGCCTTCTGAATCCCTATCTGGCTCATGCGCTCCTGCACGGAGACGAACATGATGTTGGCTATCCCGAAGCCGCCTATAATCAGGGAAAATGCTCCGATGATCCATCCGGCCTTGGCGATACCGGAGAAGACAGTGTCCAGCATATCCAGCAGAAATGTCATCTCGTTGAGCGAGAAATCGTCCCGCTCGGAAGGCGAAAGACCGTGGCAGGAGCGCATCAGCAGGCGCAGCTCGTCCAGAAAAGCCTGACGGTCGGTTCCGTCAGACGGAGCGGCCAGCATCATACCGGAGCCCCAGGACGAGGCCAGCACGGTCTTGCCGTACTGCAGCGGCAGGATGACCGCATTGTCGGTATCGACCATAGACGCCATGCTCTCTCCCTGAGCGGCGAGTACTCCCACCACGATAGCCCTGCTGCCGCGTATCTTGACCTTCTTGCCCACAGGGTCCTCATTGCCGAACAGTTCCTGCGCCACGGAATGCCCCAGCACGGCGACATTGGCTCCGCCCCGGGCCTCCTGCTCCGAGAAATTGCGTCCGTACTGAACCTCTACATTCATTACATTCTCCAGTCCCCCGGTCGTAATCAGCAGATACGCATTGTCATAGCTCCGCCTGCCATAAGCAGCGCTGCCGTTGCCCATGACCACATAGACCACGCTCTTGGACAAAGAGGCATTGCGGGAGACAAACTCAAAATCGTCTTCCGTAATCTCAGGACGCTGGAGATAGTCCCACCAGTTCAGTTCCTCCCCGTTCTCATCCACCTCCTGCGACATGGGAAAACGGTCGATATAGACCACATCACTTCCGAAGGACCTGACGCCCTCCATGATATTGTCCCGGAGAGAATCCACGGCGCAGAACACCGCGACTATGGAAAAAATACCGACAGTGACTCCGAACAGGGACAGAAAAGTCCTCAACTTGTCCGACTTGATGGAGAAAAAGGCGAAAGAAGCGCTCTCCGCAACCAGTCCCGCCACAATCCTCAGCTCTTTCACAAACTTTTTCATGATAGACAGAATTATTATTTACTTCGTAATACCCACCTTGCGCTGGAGCTCCCGCAGCATATCAAAGGCATCCATCGGGGTCATCGAGTTCATATCCATCTTTTTCAATGTGTCCCTGATGCTCTCCAGGAGCGGATCATCAAGCTGGAAGATGGAAAGCTGCACCTCGCTCTCCGCCGCACTCCGGTCCCGCTTCCGCTGCCGCAGGGACTGCACCCGGCCCTTGATGGAGTCACTGCCCGTGGAACCGGCCTCGAGCTTCTTGAGTATCTTCTCGGCCGAACGGACCACCTCGGGCGGCACACCGGCCAGTCTGGCGACATGGATACCGAAGCTGTGCGCGACACCTCCTTCGCAAAGTTTCCTCAAAAATAGGATTTTTCCGTCAGACTCCTTCACTGCGATGTGAAAGTTTTTTACCCTTTTGTAATTTTCCTCCAGTTCGTTGAGCTCGTGGTAATGGGTGGCGAAGAGGGTCTTGGCCCCGTCTCCGTGCTCGTGTATGTACTCTACGATGGCCCAGGCGATCGACATACCGTCGAAAGTACTGGTACCGCGGCCTATCTCGTCCAGCAGTATCAGCGAGCGCGGTGTCATATTGTTGAGGATGGCGGCGGTCTCCAGCATCTCGACCATGAAGGTGGACTCGCCCCTGGAGATATTGTCGGAAGCGCCCACTCGGGTAAATACCTTGTCGAACAGGCTGATATGCGCGGACTTGGCCGGCACGAACGAGCCTGTCTGGGCCATAACCGCAATCAGGGCTGTCTGTCTCAGCAGGGCGGACTTACCGGACATGTTCGGACCGGTGAGGATGATGATCTGCTGCGTCTCCTTGTCCAGATACAGGTCGTTGGCCACGTACTCCTCCCCGGCAGGCATCATCCGCTCTATGACAGGGTGACGGCCCTGCTCTATCTTCAGGATCTCGCCATCGTCCACCAGCGGGCGGCAGTAACCGTAGTCCTCGGCGGTCCGGGCAAACGACAGCAGGCAGTCCAGACGGGCTATCAGGGCCGCATCCTTCTGCACAGCAGGGATATAGGTCTGGATGTATGTTATAAGCTCATTGTAGATACGGGACTCTATGGCGTATATCTTCTCCTCGGCTCCGCTGATCTTCTCCTCATACTCTTTCAGCTCAGGAGTGATGTATCTTTCGGCCGAGACAAGGGTCTGCTTGCGGATCCACTCCGGCGGCACCTTCTCCTTATGGGTATTGCGTACCTCCAGATAGTAACCGAATACATTGTTGTAACTGATTCTCAGAGACGATATACCGGTACGCTCTATCTCGCGCTGCTGTATCCCGGCGATGATATCCTTGCCGTGAGCGGCTATGCCGCGCAGCTCGTCCAGTTCCGCGTCCACCCCGGCGGCTATAACCTCGCCCTTGCCTATCTGGGCGGCCGGGTCGGCCGAGAGTTTGCGGGCCAGCGTCTCCCGGAGTTCCGTACATTCGTCTATCTCCTTGGCCATCCGCGTCAGAGGGCCCCGCTTGACCTTCTCCAGTATAAGCGCCTTGACCGGCAGCAGCTGGCCGATACCCCTGCGCAGCTGCATCACCTCCCTGGGAGATACACGGCCCGAGGCCACCCTGGAAAGTATACGTTCCATATCGCCCATATCCGCAATCCTATCGGACAGCGTCGAGGCCAGTTCCCGGTCAGCGAGCAGAGCCTCCACGGCATCCTGTCTGGCCGTTATCTCCTGCAGATCCTTGGACGGCATGGTCAGCCACGAGCGCAGCAGACGCGCACCCATCGGGGAGGAGGTCTTGTCAATCACGTCCAGCAGGGTCACGCCTCCTGGTGCGGCCGGCTCCACCAGCTCCAGATTGCGGACAGTAAAGCGGTCCAGCCAGACGAACTCATCCTCGTCAATACGCGATATGCCGCTTATCTGAGCCAAAGTGCGGCCCGGGATGTATTCTGTATCTTCCAGACGGTTGGATTCCAGATAAAAGAGCAGGGCTCCGGCAGCCGTAACGCCCAGCCTCAGGCTCTCCACTCCGAACCCCTTCAGCGAATCGGTCCTGAAATGCTTGACCAGCTTGCGGTAAGCTGATTCAAAGACAAATGCCCAGCCCTCCATCGTGGAGATGTAGATATTCGATGCGGGGGAAGTGAACCTCTCGCGCACACCTTTCTCAAAACCCTTCTGTACCAGCAGTTCCTTGGGCGCGAAGTCGGATATCAGCAGGTCGAGGTAGTCCAGGTCGCCCTCGGCTACCTTGAAAGAGCCGGTGGACACGTCCAGAAAAGCTACACCGCCCTTGTCCTTGTAGAAACACAGCGAGGCTATATAGTTATTCTCCTTGCCTTTCAGCACCTGGTCGCTGTAGACCACACCCGGAGTGACTATCTCGGTAACGCCTCTCTTGACCAACTTCTTAGCCAGCTTAGGATCCTCCAGCTGGTCACAGACCGCCACCTTGTAACCGGCCCGCACCAGTTTCGGCATATAACTCTCCAGAGAGTGGTGGGGAAAGCCTGCCAGCTCGATATAGCCCTGGTCCCCGTTCGACTTGCGGGTCTGCACGATGCCCAGCACCTTGCTGGTAGTCACCGCATCCTCCCCGTACGTCTCATAGAAGTCCCCCACCCGCATCAGCAGCAGGGCCTCCGGACAAGCCGCCTTGAACTTGTAGTACTGCTTTATCAGCGGCGTATCCTCCTTTTCCTTTTTTTCCTTGTTTGCCATTTCGAGTCACTTCCGATTTAAGAGAGGCAAAAATACTAAAATCCGCGTAATCGCGATAGATGTTTTACGACAAAGCACATCCGGCCTTTTCATTTTGAAACTGCACACCTTCGGAAGGTGGAAGAAGGTGGAAGGAGGATAAGGTGTATGATGAGAGAGCCTGTGGCAGGGGCCAAGCGGAATGCGATTCCGCAACGGCACTGAATCGCGGGATTTGCTGCCGTTGTGGAAACGGGACGGAAAACTTTTATTATTTTTACGAACAAAAATACGAATATGATGAAAAGACTTCTTTTGCTCGCATCAGCCATTATCGCAGTCATCGGCTGCGGACAGAATCAGGACGGAAAGGGATACACAGTGGTGAAGGAATTCCCTGTGGAAGAGACCCTTGAGCCGGTCAGGGTCATCCACTACGACCCGGTCGAGAGCAATATCCTCGCGCTGTTCAGGGCCGGGGACTGGTGGATATCGCAGAACATACAGAACTACAGCGGGGAGTCGGGCAAATGCTTCTCGCTGCTGGACGGGGACTTCCGGACTATGGTGCAGTTCGGCACATGGGGACGCGGACCGCAGGAGTTCATCGACCCATCGTACCACGGATATGAAGGCATGAAGGGCGACTCGATAGTCATCACGGTGAGAGACTGGAGTATGGGCAGGCTGATACGGCTGACGGCCCATACCGGGGACGGAGGCTACCGCACTGAGCTCATCCAGGACTTCCACAAGAGCATGAGGGCCATCCATCCGCTCGGCCAGGGACGCTGGCTCTGCAATGCGGACAACAACCGCTACTACACTACCGACTCCCAAGGGACCGTCAAGACCTACCTCGAAGGCTGGGGCGAAGGCGTCAACGAAGCCCTCGAAGCCGAGATCACCTACCAGCCTCCGCAACTCACAAGCGAGACTGTCTCCCCCGACCGCTCCCGCCTGCTGATTTACAGCATCACATGGCCGGTCCTCTATCTGCACTCCCTCGACACCGGAGAGCGTCTGGCTGAAGTGTACGTGGACTACGGCCCCGACGACATCCATTCCAGCAACTATTCAGCCGACCTTTCCTACAACCCTGCCGAATATCTGGGCCACCATATCGTGGGCATGATCAACGACGAAGGCGGATACAGCCCCGTCCCCTCGCGTATCGTCATCTTCGACCTGGACCTGAAGCCCGAAGCATCCTACAGCATCGCCCCGGCCAATTATTCCGCCATCGACCCCGCCACCGGCATCCTCGCCACCATCTCCTACAACGAGGAGACCGTCAGCCTCTACGACCTCTCCGAGTGGCTGAATTAATCTTAAAAATTAAGATATAATCGTTATTTTTGTACCCATCATGAGTAACTTGATTGAATTATCACATACAGAAATCGTTCTCGCCTTCGCTGCATTCTGCATTGAGAGTACGGCCAGACGGCTTGGGAAGTCCTATATGGAGATATATGAGCGGATGAAGAAAGTGAGGATGATAGACGATTTCATCATTCCGTGCTACGATGCGCTCCATACCCAAAGCCGTGAGCGTGTTACAGATGATATGATTGAGTATCTGAACAATAAAGAAACACAGAGATGATTACGGTATATCATGGAGGTCCCCAGACCGTGGAGCGGCCGGTCTGCATGTTCGGCAGAGAGAACTTGGACTTTGGCCGTGGATTCTACATAACACCTCTGCTGAAACAGGCCTCCGACTGGGCTGCCGCTACTGCCAAACGCCGGAACAGCAGTGCTCTCATCAACGTCTACAGTTTAGACAGAGAAGCTGTTATCAAAGAAGGCAAATGCAGGATATTCAACGCATACGACCATGAATGGCTGGACTTCATAGTCGCCAGCCGCCGCGGCCTCAACCCTGCCGCCCCGTACGATTACATAGAGGGCGGAGTTGCAAACGACCGTGTCATAGACACGATAAACCTTTATATGGCCGGATTGATGGACTCCGATACAGCTCTGCGCAGACTTGCGATGCACCGGCCAAACAACCAAATCTGCCTGTTAAATCAGGAACTTACTGACAAATATCTCATCTATGAGCGGACAGAACACATTTAACGATCCCGTCAAGTCTCCTGAAATTCAGGAGACCATCCTGAGCAACCGCATAGGCATCATATCTGCGGAACTTTCCAAAAGGCTCAGGATATCCCCCTCCGAGGCTCTGCAGCTGTTCTACGGCAGCAAGACATGCGCCGACCTGCACGACAAAGAGACAGGCCTGTATCTCTACGGAGACCTGTATATCGCCGACGAATTCATCAGAGAATATCAGGATAAAATATGAACCGGGTACTGATCATAACCTACTACTGGCCGCCGACAGCCGGCTCGGGCGTGCAGCGGTGGCTGAAAATGTCCAAATATCTGCCGCAGCACGGGTGGCAGCCGGTCATCTACACACCTGAGAATCCGGAGGCGGGCATGACGGACGAATCCCTGCTGAGGGACATCGCTCCGGAGGTGGAGGTCATCAAGCGGCCAATCCTCGAACCGTACGCCGTATTCAACGCCCTGACAGGCAATAAGGGGAAAAATTCCGGGAAGGCTTCGGCCGGGTCGGGCGCCGTCAACCCCATCAACGCCGTCGGCCACAAGTCTCCCCTGATGCGCCTCTCCCTATGGCTCAGGGCCAATGTCTTCGTCCCCGACCCCCGCTTCCTGTGGATCCGGCCCTCCGTCAGGTTCCTGAAACAATACCTCCGCGAGCATCCCGTCGACGCCATCGTCAGCACCGGCCCGCCCCATTCGATGCACCTGATAGCAAGGGCCCTGCACCGCTCGACCGGCATCCCCTGGACAGCCGATTTCCGCGACCCGTGGACCCGGATATTCTACTTCAAACACCTTCCGCTGACCCGCCGCAGCCGGAAAAGATACGCCGCCATGGAGCTCTCGGTGCTGCGCGAGGCGGACCATGTGGTGGCCGTCACGGACAATATGGTACGGGACTTCCTGGAGGAACTGGATGCAGATAAAAAGCGCGGCACCTCAGGACGGCAGACTGCCGGTGACAGCTCTGTGACTGAGCAGAAAAACAAATTCCACGTCATCGAAAACGGCTACGACGAGGCGGACTTCACCGGCATCACGGCCGAGGAGCTCCCGGCAGGGTTCAACCTCGTGCACACCGGCCTCTTCTCAGCGGAGGGCAACCCCCGTCGGCTCTGGAAGGTCCTTGCGGAGCTCTGCCGCGACCTTCCGGGCTTCGGACGTGACATGCATCTGACATTTGCCGGAAAGACCGACCCGGAGATCCTCGCCTCAGTGCGTGAGGCCGGTCTGGGCGACTGCCTGACCGATTGGGGCTACGTCCCCCACCACGAGGCCAACCGCCTGCAGAAGGCCGCCGACCTGCTCCTGCTGCCCCTGCGCGAGGAACCCGAGGCCGCCGGCATTCTCACAGGAAAATACTTTGAATACCTCGCCGCCGGCCGCCCCATTGCCGCATTCGGTCCCCACGGCAGTGCCCTGGAGCGTTCCCTCACCGCCACCCGTACCGGACGGATATTCGACTGGGAGGAGGAGGGTCCGCTGAAGGAGTACCTTACAGCCCTGTACACCCGCACCCTCACATTTGATCCCGACCACGGAGCCATCTCTGCCTTCACCCGCCGCTCCCTCGCCGGCCGCTACGCTGAAATCCTGCTGGAACAATGAAATGAACAGACTGCGGAAGTTACCGGTTATCGCCGCTGTCCTGCTTCGTATCTGAGGAGGGACTGAACATCCAGCTTCTGGACCCGGATACGGACAGGATGACCTTCGCCACATACGCAACAACTGTAAAACACCATAGACAATGAAAAAGCATCTTCCCATCATCCTGCTGGCCGCCGCAGCACTGGCCGGCTCCTGCGCCGGAGACGGTGTCAGGACAGTAAACTTCGAGAACAGTCTGAAAAGCAAGCCCGACACTGTCGGCATTGAGAGCATCGCACAGAAGATCGAGAAAGTAGAGCTCAAGTGCGACAGCCTCTACGACATCACCCTCTTCGCGGTCTATGACGGCAGGCTGTTCGGCACGACCGCCGACAACAAGCTCGTAATCTTCTCAGAGGACGGAGAACTGCTCCATGCCTACGACCGGTCAGGACGCGGGCCCGGTGAGTATGTATGGCCGGATTTCTCGTATGATCCTTACAACCACGAGATACTGATTTATGATTTTCAGAATAAGATTATCCGCTTGGACTCCGACGGCCGTTTCATCGATGAGGTCCGCAACAGCCTGACCGGTGTTCTCGGAGATATCCGCGCCATATCCGAGGACAGGTATGCCGCCACAAAGATGTCCAACACAGAGCGGGACAGCAGCATCATCTTCCTCGACAGGGACCTGAACTTAGTAGGCAAGGCTCTGCCCATATACAACAAGAGCCAGCTTTCCACCCGCGGACTGATAGTCTCCGAGCCCGTGCTGCTCTACAACTCAACCTACCTCTTCAAGCCTGTCGGAGGACATACCTACTACACTCTGGACGGAGCTCCCTATCTGCACGTGGAACTGGGCCGGTACGCTCAGCCTGAGGATGACGCTGCAGTCGTAGGCGCAAATGAGGCAAATTACCTCCTGCAGAACTCTGAAGATATCTGCGGCGACTGGTATCTTGCAGAATTTGTGTACGAGAAGGAGATGTGCCTGTTCTTCGATGCCGTCAACACCCGCACCGGCAAGCGGGCCATTCACAATACCTATACCGAGCAGGACTTAGAGAATGGAGAAGACCCGGGCTTCTTCTTCCGATACGACGGAGAGACATACCGCATAAGTTACATGAACTTCTACGTCCAGGACAATGTCCTTTACTGGTCCCGCTTCTCCGACGACGGTTCCACGACCATCTTCAAGATTACACTGAAATGACGGAAAATTTTGCCGGGGACTGTAACATTTTTTAAATTTTAGCGTCATTACATTTAAATCTAAATGCCTATGCGGAAAATCTATGCCATTACTGCCGCAGCAGCCCTGTGCACCCGCACCCTCTCATTTGACCCCGACCCGGAGCCATCTCCGCCTACACCCGTTGCTCCCTCGCCGGCCATTATGCCGAACTCCTTCTCCTTTGACGTGCTTGGTGAACACGACATGCCTGACCTCCATGACTCCTTCCGGGAGCATGTACATCGTGTCCAAGAGGCTTCCGAAGAATAATCGGCACCACGCCGGAACAAAGTAAGGACATGAGCGGATTTTCCCTACCTTTGAGACATGAAAAAGCTTATCAGTATCACCCCTGTATTGACTGCCCTGGCCGCAGCACTCTTTCTTCAGGCTGTCATCTCCTGCACCGACAGGAATGCGCAGGTGCATCAGACCCTGGCTGCAGCCGACTCGCTGATGATGACTGAGCCGCAGGCTGCGCTGGATACCCTCATGACCATCGACAGCTCCGATGCCGCAGGACTGCCGCGTGCCGACAGGGCGTTCTATACCCTGCTCAGGACTGAAGCCGAGTACAAATGCTGGCTGCCTGTGGCCGGAAACACCGCCATAACCGAGGCTGCGGACTACTACCGCCGCAAAGGGCCGGAGGACAGGCTGGCAAGGGCACTCGTCATGCAGGGTGCAGTCCTCTACGAGCGCGGCGATGCCGAAGGCGCCATGCTCGCCTACAAGGAGGCCGAACCACTGCTGGAGCACTCCGGCGACCCCGAACAGCTCGGCCTCCTCCACACCCGCATCGGCGAACTCTACCAGACAAACTTTAATGACTCCGCAGCAATAGCCAGAGACCGAAAAGCACTGGCTTGTTTTGAAAAAGCCGAATTACCCATACGTATAATGTATGCCCACGTCTCACTTGCGAGAATGCTGATGGTTGACTCTGTAGGAAAGGCATTGCCGCACCTAAGGAAAGCTCTCTCTATGGCAGAGCAATACGGAGACCGTCTATGCGCCCTTTCCGCATCAGATCTGCTCTGTCATATCTATCAGGACAAGAACAACGCAACCGGTATCATAAACACAGCCAGGAAAGTATTCTCAAAATACGGCAGTGCCCCGCAGAGTCCTGCCGAGGATCAGATTTACAAAAGCATGCTGTTTAAAGTTGCGGGAGGATACATCAGTCTGGGGAATGCTGATTCCGCAAGGTATGTATGCGGGCTTATTCCAGTCACCGAGCCTGTTGACAGTATGATGATGCTATCTATCTACGCGGACATTGCCGGACTGGAAGGAGACATGGAAACATTCTGGAAGAACCGGGCCTTAGAAAACGAAGCGGCCCTGGGCATCCTCAAGGAAAGATACGACACTCAGCTTTTAGAGGCCGAACTCAAAGCTGACAATTCCAGACTTGAATCAGAACTTTATAAACGGGAAAGGGACATTATGTTACTGGTCCTGCTTATAGTTCTCGGAACTGCAGCAGCCATTGTGGTTTTTCATATCATCCGGAAAGCACTCAGGCTTCAAAAAGCTGAGACTGTTGCGCAAAAAGCCGAGGCCGACAGACAAAAAGCATTAGCGGAAACCCTTGACAGGCAGCTTTCCGAACTGACCAGGGATACTGACACAGAGATTGGTAATCTTCGCCGGGAAAAACAGCAGGAAGAGACGGCAAGAAAAGACCTTGAACAGAAACTGGCGGAGTACCGACCTTCCGACCCTGCGCTGATGAATTTCTTCAGCCTGACCTACAGAGCTATGCGCGAAATAATATACGTCTATGACATCCATCAGAGCAATCCGCGCCACCTTTTGTCCAAATCCGTTAAAACGGCCAGGAAATTCATCACGGACACAAACTCTTACGCCAACACCGAAATCATACTCGCCTCCGTATACCCGGACTTTCTCAATGTCCTGTTCAGTGAGTTCCCCGATCTCCGCGAGGAAGAAAGACATCTTATAATGCTCACATGCCTTGGATATCCAAACGGAGCCGTCTGTGCTATCCTCGATATCAGCGAGACCAATCTCAGCACCAGAAGAACCCGCCTTGCACATAAGATGGGTATAGACAAGAGCCTGGCAAAATACCTCAATGAACGACTGAACGCATATCTGGAAGATAGAGACGGACGCTCATAATTTTTTCACAAACCCCATCCGCAGTACCCTCTGAAGGGGGCGGAAAGCCCATGTGAATCACATCGGAATAGATCGCCATACATAAACAAATGACTACAAGCATCTTACGTCAAGCGACATGTCAGTATGTGTGAATTTTTATTTTTGGACGGCACTGATCCGTGCGATATATTTGTAAGCAGAAAAACCAACGAAAATGAGAAAACTACTGATTACACTAATCCTGATGTCAATCCTGCCCGCAACCATGCGCAGCAGTGACGATATTGTACGTGACATAGACCTTAGGTCCATCAACATAAGGACCCGCAGCCTCACGGACGCTCCCGAAGCCTCCATCCAACGGGACATCCTCACCGTCTCTTTTGACGGCTCCGGCATATACTCCCTCTACGTGGAGGACAGCTTCGGTATCACCGTCTACTCCTCCGCCCTGCCCGCAAACGGCATGGAGTACGACTACGACCTCTCCAACATCGGGGAAGGACTCTTCCGCCTCATTCTCTCCGGACCCTCCGGCGAGTACGAAGGCCACTTTACAATCCACGACTGATCAATATGAACAGAGGTTTTCGTTCCATAGTGATTTCTATTTTGTGTATTTTAATCTTTCTTGTGATATTTACATCCATGAAAATGGTTAAAGCACAAAACATGCTGAATATTTGAATATTGCAGAATCAAGAATCTCCGTGTACGAGAATTTCATCTGTCAGGGGTTCTCCAATACTGTGGCATTGCAGGAAGAAATTCATACATATCCATACATCATCAATAGACTGAAGAACTGCGAATATCTGCTGTTTATTCCCGAGTCCGCATGTGAAGAATGTGTTGAGTCGCTGCTACAGCTATTTCTTGAATCAGAAATTGTACCGGACAATGTTAAGATTCTATGCCATAATCACTCATCAAAGCTATATGATATCACTGCTGAATATGGATTCAAAAACGTCATACATGACGGATATGAGTTCTTCCCTCAGACGACCAACGCAATACTGGCATTCAGCTATGATAAGATAATGAATACTTTATGCCGGTTATCCTATGAAAGCAATCAATCCGGATATATTGCTCGACTTTTTTTATCAACCACTAAATCCAAGTAGTATGAAAAGAATCTTACTGTCACTCCTTCTAGGCATGATGGTGGCCCTGCTGTCATCATCCTCCGTACAGTTTCCGAAAACGGAAACTGCAAACGCTTCCCTTGCCTCTACAGAGAATACTGATATCGCTCTGTACGAAAGCATCATCCAGGCAAACATTGCTGCAATCAGTGGACCTGAAACAGGGCTTGACAACCCAACTATGGAGTACAAAAATGCACGAAACCAGTATTGCCGTGAGCCTGCAGGGAAAATGGGCTGCGTCAGAGCAGTAGGTAAAAAGTGTAACCTGGGAGTTTATTGCATATTACCGAAAGACAACCTTTAAAAGGCAAAGCCTATGAAGATTCGTAAGTTTATGGTACTTACAGCTGCGTTGGTCACCGTTGTCTCTTGCCGTACAGTGGGAGACAACGGTGGCTATGCCGCTGTTGAGATTGCAGTGACTCCTACCGAGGGAGTGCTTAAAATGAGTTCGCTGTATGACGGTTACGAAATGATAGTACCCGAGGGTATTGTGATATCAGGAATCGCGGATGTGGCAGTCACCGACAGTATGCTTATCGTGCTTGGAAACACAGACTCAGGACTGGTCAGCGTATTTGACAGAAACGGACGGTACGAGAGATCTTTCCTGATGCGCGGACGTGGCCCGGGGGAGATGACAGACGTCACGGCCATGTCGTACAATAAAGTGGACGGCACTGTTGACGTGCTCGGCAACTACGGTATGGATGTATACCGATTCGACCCGGCCACAGGCAACATGACCGGCTCGTTTTCCATAAAGGGCAGCGAGATAACCTGCGCCCGTGACATGCTGCCGCTGGGTGACGGACGCTATCTCTTCTACAAAGACCTGCCATATATTGACAGGCCGGAGTACGAGGTATATCTGTACAACCCCACGTCAGGGGAGTTTGAGGGCAAGTGGCTGCTTCTGGACAAAGCTTTTGCCGATGCAGTGGGATTTGCACAGGCCAATAATCTGTCCGAGCACAATGGAAGATACTTCTTCTACTCGGCTTTCCTGGACGGAGTGTACGAGTTTACAGGGGACACACTTGTACAATATATACGATATGCAGACAACGGGTACAATTTCACGGAACAGACCAAGGAAAAAGTTTTCTCGCCCGATTTGATGGAATTTGTGGAGAACTGCAAGAAATGCGGCAGAATATGGGGAAATGTGGACTTGTATATGATTGGTGACAAGACCGTATCTGTGTACAATTTCAAGGACGATGACAGATACGCCCTGGTCATGGAACCTGGGAAGGCCATAAGTACGTCATACAGCCTACTTGAGGACGATATGGTATGGGGCATAACCTCGGACAGCTTTTTCTCTCCGTATTACCTAAGATATACCGATGAGCAGTATGCAGTGTATCTGATCGAACCGTTCGATGTCATGGAGAAATCGGAGAACTGTCCCACGGACAACCCTGAACTCATCGCTAACAGGGAAAAGGTCAAGCAGCTCCCTTACGAGTCCAACCAGATAATCCTGCTAATGAACATACGCAGATGAGACTCCCGAAAATAATATTGTGTACTGCAATCCTTATGTCCATGCTCTGCTCCTGCGTAAGCCGCAACGGGACAGACAACTCTCCAAGTATCGCAGAATCCATAACGGGAATGATAGGGAAACAGGTCCGCATCCCGGCACTGACATCCACTTTTCTGGGACGAGACTCCGCGACTGAGCATCAGGACACCGTCCTGGCACGGCTCATCGTATATTATGACTCCACTTCCTGTCAGACATGCCGCGTGAACAACTTATATGAGTGGAGGGAGATAATATCTCTGGAGAAAAGCAGCGACGGAAAGTTTGAGCTGACGATGGTATTCGCTCCTACTGAAGAGGATGCTGTCAATCTCAGACGGGCACTGGCAAGGAGTCGCTTTCTGCACCCAGTGTATTTTGATTCGGAGAGAAAGCTGCTGAAAGACAATCCATTTATACCATCACACCAAGCGTATCACACATTCCTGACAGATAAATACGGAAGAATTATTCTCGTCGGAGATCCCGTTCTGAACCCAAATCTGTTTCCGTTGTTTCTTGAAACGGTCAATACGATTGTGGAGTATGGCGGATACTCTGAATATCAGGCATCTGCCAGCTCGACATGTCAATAAATGATGCCAGCCGTCTCATACAACATCCCTTTTGTCAACACACTGGAAATAGACCCGGACACCGGCAGGGCCATCTTGCTGGATTACGACGACGAGCACATCTATATATTCATTTCACAATGGCTGTGACTGTGACAACAGCATCCATCAAGAACAGCTTCATATATTTTACTAAACCTTTGTTCTTATAATATTTTCAGTTATATTTGGGTAAATTATCAGTTTGTGAGTTATGGCGACAATGGACAAATCATGGATAATGTATATGGCCTGCGCAGCTTGCCTGAGCATTCTGTCCGCTTCCGCACTAAAAGCTCAGGAGACACAAGCGGACAGCCTGACGACGGCTGAGAGCGGAACTTCAGTGAAGCACTGGGAGTTTACGCTGGAGGACGTGATAGTGGCGGCGCAGAGCAAGTCATTGCCGGCAATGATCGCCAAATACTCGTTCATAAGCAGTTACTGGGAGTTCCGCTCGTATAAGGCGCAGTTTCTGCCCTCGCTCAATCTCAATGCCGGACTGGGACAGTACAACCGCTCGCTCGTACCCCTGCAGGACGCGGAGACCGGCGAGACACACTACGTGCAGAACGACAATATGAACAACTGGCTGCAGCTCTCGATAGACCAGAACATCCCGTGGACAGGCGGTATCATATCCCTGAACACCTACCTCAACCGTTTCGACCAGTTCTCACCCTACGGAGACAAGACATGGAACTCCAACCCGGTCAATATCTATCTCCAGCAGCCTATCTTCCAGTACAACAGGCTCAAATGGGAAAGAAAGACAGAGCCGAAAAAATATGAGAGATCCAAGAAGAAATATCTGGAAGACCTGGAGGACATAGCCATAACGGCCACTACATATTTCTTCACCGTACTGCGTACTCAGGAGAGCCTGGAGATGGCCCGACGCCGCTATGAGAACACCCGGCAGCTCTACGACATCGCCCAGGAGCGTTTCAATATAGGCACATACACCAAGGACGAGCTGCTGCAGATGGAACTTCAGGTACTCAACGCCGAGATAGCCGTCGCCAGTTCGGAGGTGGAGCTCAGGCAGGCCATGCTGTCCCTGAAGTCCTATCTCGGCATGGGAGATGACACTGAACTCACACTCATCAGACCTCAGCACTACTCGAACATTGAAATCGACGAGGAGGAGGCCGTCCGGCGCAGCCTGGAGAACACCACATTCAGTCTGGACAACGAGCTCAACCTCATAGAGGCCGAGGCAGCCATCGCCCAGGCCAAGTCCGAGAGGGGTTTCAGCGCGATGCTGACGGCTCAGTTCGGACTTACCCAGACAGGGGATGACTTTGCGGCTTCCTACCGCGATCCGATCAATCAGGAGATAGTAGGCCTTACTCTCAGTGTCCCCATAGTGGACTGGGGACTCGGAAAGGGCAAGGTGCAGATGGCCAAGACTCAGCAGGAGATAGTTCTGGCACAGGTAGAGCAGGAGGTGATGCAGCGCCGGCAGGACATCTACATCCGCGTAGTGCAGTTCAACGCCCAGTCGCAGCAGTGCGATGTCTCCCAGAAAGCGGACGCCATAGCCGGAGAAAGATACGAGCTGGCCCTCCAGAGATTCCGCAACGGGACCATAGGCATACTGGAGATGAACACTGCCCAGAATGAAAGGGACGAGGCCTCCGCCCAGTACATAGAGGAACTGGCAAATTACTGGTCTTTCTACTACAATCTGCGCAAGGACACGCTCTACGACTATATATACGGCAAGGACCTGGATGCCGAATTTGACAAACTTATTGACAACTGATAAATATGAGAAGACTTTTCATATTGCCGCTGGCCGCTCTGGCTGCTGTATCCTGCGGCAACAATAAAGCCGTGGAGAAAGATACGCTCACACGCCTTTCACAGTCCATGGAAGCCAATTATGTGGACACGATGACTCTGCGCCTGTCGGACTTCAGGAGGCAGACCATAAGCAACGGCAAGCTGGTGGCCGCCCGCAAGAGCGCTCTGCGCTTCAACACCTCCGGCACTATATCGGAAGTACATTTTTCCAACGGACAGACAGTACATGAAGGAGAGCTGATAGCATGTCTGGATCCCGAAGTGGCATCCATCGCCCTTGCCCAGGCCGAGAACGCCATGCGCAAGGCTGAGATAGATCTCAACGACGTGCTCATCGGCTTCGGGTACGGAGATGCCGACACATCCGACGTACCGGCCGTCACGATGGCCATAGCCAGGACCCGTTCGGGCTATGCAGACGCGGAGCAGAATTACCGCAGGGCCATGTATGACTACGAGGGCACCAGGATTACGGCTCCCTTCGACGGCAAGGTCGCCGGCATCAAGGGCCGCGTCTACGAGAGCGCTCCTTCGGACAATTTCTGCTGGGTGATAGACGACAGCCGCTTCGACGTCAGCTTCCCCCTGCTCGAGTCGGAGATACCGTCGGTAAGGACCGGCATGGAAGTCAAGATATCCCCCTTCAATGCTCCGGAGAAGACCTACGCCGGACGCATTACGGCCGTGAATCCCATGGTGGACGAAAAGGGCCAGATAGAGATTACCGCCTCCGTGGACAACTCCGACGGGGACATGATGGACGGGATGAACGTCAGAGTCCTGGTAGAGGAGCTCATACCGCAGCAGCAGGTAGTGCCCAAAAGCGCTGTCGTCATGCGCGACAACCAGGAAGTGCTCTTCGTCTACCAGCCAGCGGACAGCACCGCCCGCTGGGTCTATGTCGACATACTCATGTCCAACAGCGACAGCCACGTAGTGAGGGTCAACCAGGAGCGTAACGCCGAGCTCAGCCTCGGGGACATCATCATCACCTCAGGCAACCTCAACCTCGCCCACGAATCCAAAGTAATCGCAAGACAATGATCAGGAAACTGATAAAACGCCCCGTCGCCGTATCGATGGTCCTCTTCGCCGTGGCCGTCCTGGGAGCAGTGTCCATCAAGCTGATCCCGGTCTCGCTCATGCCCGATGTGGACATCCCGCAGATCACGGTACAGGTCAAGGTGGAGGGCAGCTCGGCCCGAGAGATAGACCAGTACCTGCAGAGCCTGCGGCGCGAGCTGATGCAGATACCCTCCCTGACAGACATCAGATCCCAGTCGGAGAGCGGCGTAGGCATCATCCGCCTGTCGTTCGAGTACGGCACCGACATCGACTTTACGTTCGTGGATGTCAACGAGAGGATCGACCGGTCCCTGTCCTCCCTGCCGGAAGGTACGGAAAGGCCTAAGGCCATCAAGTCCAGCGCGACCGACATCCCCGCCTTCTTCGTCAACATGACGGTCGATGACAGCTCCCGCGTCATGGAGATGAGCCGCCTGGCCGCCAACGTCATATCCAAACGCATCGAGCAGATACCGGAAGTGGCCATGGTCGATCTCAGCGGCCTGGTCTTCCCCGAGCTGCTGATCATCCCGGACAATGAGAAGCTCACCGCCATAGGAGCGACCCCGGCCATGCTGGCCAATGCAATAGAGAGCAACAACATCCAGCTCGGCAATATCTCCATCCGGGACGGACAGTACCACTGGAACGTGAGATTCCAGTCAGAACTCACTTCCAAGGAGGACATAGAGCAGATAAGGCTCAATATAGGTGGCCGTGTCTACCTCTTCAACGAACTGGCCGACATCATAGAACAGCCGGGTGCCGACAACTGTCTCATCCGCTCTGACGGGGACAGGGCTGTCAGCATGGCCATCATCAAGCAGAGCGACGCAAGGATGAACACCCTCCGCGAGGCCCTGTACGACAGGATCGAACGCTTCGAGAAAGACTACCCCGGAGTGCAGTTCACCATCACCCGCGACCAGACCGAGCTGCTGCGCTACACCATAGAGAACCTCGAGCAGAACCTGATTGCCGGCATCATCCTTGCCAGTCTCGTCATACTGCTCTTCATGCGCAACTTCCGCTTCTCCCTGCTGATCATCCCCACCATCATAGTATCCCTGCTGACCTCGATGCTCGCCCTCTACCTCATGGGCATAAGCATCAACATCATCTCCCTTGCCGGCCTCATCCTGAGCGTCGGAATGATGGTGGACAACTCGATTATAGTCATAGACAACATCACCCAGCGGTGGGAAAGGGGCGACACCCTCGAGGATGCCGTGGCCATAGGCTCAGGAGAGGTATTTGCTCCGATGCTCAGCTCCATCCTCACCAACTGCGCCGTATTCGTACCCCTGGTGTTCCTCAGCGGCATAGCCGGAGAGATATTCTTCGACCAGGCGGTGGCCATCACAGTGGGCCTGTTCGCATCCCTGCTGTTCGCCGTGCTGGTGGTGCCTGTCTACTACTATGCCCTCTACCGCAAGAGAGGCATGAAGATGGACAACAAGTATCTCTCCCGCATCGCCAAATACATTGAACTGGGTCCCGCATACGAAAAGGCCCTCAAATGGACATTCCGCCATGCCGGGATAGTGATGACCATGATGATAGTATCCATCCCGCTCTCCGGGGTACTCTTCATGATACTGGACAAAAGCACCTTCCCTCCCGTAACCAAGAGCGACATCATCCTCAATATCGACTGGAACAGTCCCCTGACCATAGAGGAGAACGATATCCGCAGCCGCAATCTGGTCACCGCCCTCAGGCCCCATACCGCCCAGAGCACCCAGATGTCCGGAACCCAGCAGTTCCTCATGCCCCACACCCGCGACATGAGCAAGAGCGAGGCCCAGATCTACCTGATGGCCCGCACTCCCGTCGGGCTGGACAGCATCATTAACGAGACGACAGAATATATGAGGGCCCGGTACCCTACGGCCGCATTCAGTTTCTCGGACGCCGGAAACCTCTTCACCCTCATGTTCTCCGACGATGCCTCCAAGCTCACAGTGCAGATCAGCGGACGCGACGGCAAGACCCCCGAGCCGGACAAGCTCAACACCATCATAGACGAGATATGCGAAGCCGTGCCTGGAGTCAACCACGCCCCCATCCGCTGGCAGGAACAGGTCATGCTGACCGTCGATGTAGAGAAAATGGCCCTGTACAACATCTCTTATTCGGAGGTGATGAGCACACTGCGCAAATTCACCCGTGAGGACCACATATTCTCGATTGCCACCGGAGACTACTCCATCCCCGTGGTCATGGGCGACAGCCACAGCTCCTCCCACCTCCTTTCCGGCAGCGTGCGCAACCGTGACGGGGCCGACATTCCCCTGAGCAACTTCATCACCGAAAGCCGCAGCCGCGACCTGAAGACCATCGTCTCGGGCATGTCCGGCAACTTCTACCCCCTGGAGCTGGACATCCCTGACGACATCGTGCCGGAGGTCATGGAAGCCTCACGGGAACTGTCCGTAGAAGACGGCACCTTCGATGTGGCGTTCAGCGGCTCCTACTTCTCCAGCAGAGAGACCATCAACGAGCTGATGCTCATCGCGATAGTATCCATTCTTCTCCTGTATTTCATCCTGGCGGCACAGTTCGAGTCCCTTATCCAGCCCCTGATCATCCTCTCTGAGATAGTCGTGGACATCTTCGGCGCATTCCTGCTGCTGCTCATCTGCGGCGCCGGAATCAACGCCATGTCCATGATCGGAATAGTCGTCATGAGCGGTATCGTCATCAACGACTCCATCCTCAAGGTGGATACCATCAACCGGCTGCGCAAGGAGAACGGCTACAACCTGCTGCGGGCCATCATGACCGGAGGCTCCCGCAGACTCAACCCCATCCTCATGACCACCCTGACTACAGTGCTGGCCATGGTGCCCTTCCTCACCAGGGGAGACATGGGCTCCGACCTGCAGTTCCCTCTGTCGATAGTGATGATCGGAGGTATGATGGTCGGTCTGATAGTCAGCATATTCGGCATACCGCTGATATATTATTTCATCTATAGGAAATCCGATAAGGCCCGCCGGAGATGAAAGGAGTCAAGATACCGTCATTCTCAGTACTGCTGATATTCGCGGTGCTCATCACCGTGGGCGCCGCGCTCATACCCTCGCTCAACCTGCAGTATCTGCCGAGGGAAAAGCAGCAGACCATGTCGATATACTTTTACTGGCAGAATGCCTCGGCAAGGGTCATCGAGAGTGAGGTGACTTCCAAGATAGAAGGTTATATATCATCCATTAAAGGCATCAAGGACATCGTCTCGCTAAGCCGCAAGGGCAGCGGAACCATCACCCTGTACCTCAAGAAAAATGCCGATATCGACGCTGTCCGCTTCGAGGTGTCCTCGGCCATACGGTCCATACATGACAAGCTGCCGGAGGAAGTGACCTATCCGGAACTGTCCGTAGCCGCATCCGGCACAGAGGTTGACCCCGTACTGATGTACACCATCAACGCGGACCTGCCCACCAACCGCATAGAGCAGTATGTCAACGACCATATACTCCG
>CALVDI010000016.1 GCA_944326225.1 uncultured Bacteroidales bacterium
GCGGTACTAATAGCCCGACACTTCTGATATGACGACGAAAAAAGCAATAGTCCTTGTTGTCTCTCTCATTTCTTATAGAATACGTCCGCGAGAGCGGACAGGAATATCATGGTGGTTATAACGGTGTGGACCAACCTCTTCCCATTCCGAACAGAGAAGTTAAACGCACTTGTGCCGATGGTACTGCCCTAACCGGGGTGGGAGAGTAGGTAGCCGCCGCCCCATAGAGCCCCCGGAGGAACATCCCCCGGGGGCTTTTTTTATGCCTGATGCCCGGACTTCCTCCACTCCTTCCTTTTGACTGCGTCATTTACCTCAGGTACGCTCTTTTGAAATTTGTAGAATGTCTCCCTTGATAGCTTGAACTGCCTGCAGATTGAGTTGACGCTTATATCTGCGTCCAGCATATTCACTATGACAGACTTGTTCTTCAGCAGGACATTGGTCTTTGTATAGCTGCCTTTTCTACGTCCCAGTACCACCCCGTTGGCTTTCCTTGCGGCCAGAGCCTCCCTTGTCCGCAAAGAGATCAGATTGCGTTCGATCTCGGCGACAAGTCCGAATGCGAAGCACAGCACTTTGCTGTTGATGCTTTCATCGAAGGCATAGCCCTCTTTTGTGGTGTATAGGTTGATTTTTTTCTTCAGACATTTTCCCATGATACTCATGATATCTGTCATGGTGCGGCTGAGTCTGGATATTTCAGTGACGATAATAGTGTCGCCAGCTGTCATCTTCCGCAGCAGCGGACCGAGTTTACGCTCTCTCTCATTCTTTTTACCGCTCACGATTTCCGTGACCCATCGGTCTACATTGAGGTGTCTTTCCGCTGCAAACCTCTGGATCTCCTCCTGTTGGTTTGTCAGATGTTGTCGGCATGTGCTGACTCTTAGATAACCCACGATCATTGTTGTATAATTTTGATTTGGTACTGCGGAATATTGCCGTCTAAAGGTAATAATCACTTATGTCATCGGGTATGGTTTTTGATTGAGAAAAGTTATGGAATATTCTCCGGGAGACAGGATAAGACTGATGGATTCGGTGGAGGACGGCAGGGTCGTCGCCGTGCCTGACAGTTCCACGCTTGTAATAGATGTTGACGGGATTACCATGCGGGTCTCGGTCACGGAAGTCGTGCCTGTACCGGCCGGAGATCTCTCAGAGGAGCGGCATCTTTACGACGCGAACAGTCAGGCGCCAGGATTCAAGGAAAGACAGCACTCTGCGGTCAGGGCGGTCCGCAGCGGGAAAAAGTCCGTGCGCGGGGCCGGGGCAATGGAGGTGGATCTGCATATGGATGCCGTGCGTAGAAAATATCCGGCTGCCCGCAATATTCCGGATGAGGATGCCCTGTATGTCCAGCTGGAAGTCGTGGACAAGAGTATGGCCGAGGCTTTCCGCAAAGGCGTACGGTCCGTAGTATTCATTCACGGAAACGGCAGGGGTGTGCTCCGCAGCGAGCTGATCAGGAAACTTAAAGAGTATCCCGGGGTCACTTTCGGCGAGGCTTCACTGCTCAGGTACGGAAGCGGAGCACTGGAAGTATTTATAAAGTAATTATCATCTCCTCTTTCTCAGCAGGAAATATATACCGGTAGCGGATGCTGCGGCCACGGCGAGCAGCAGCAGGTTCCAGAGTATGGTCATCCCCCATCGTACGGGATGCGGAAATTCCCTGTACGGTGAGTCTCCCTCGGAATATCTGGCAAACGCATTGGTATATACGGTTGTGCCGTCATCATACCAGGCTGTCATCCTTACATAGGGATCTTCCGGTGTCATGACATAACTGATGCCGGAGGCGTTGAATATAGAGTCTACGGTCAGACCGTTCTGTGAGATCACTCTTATGGCTGATGCCGGAGATGACAGCTTTATGAACGCAGTGTCTCCGCGCATGCCTATGTCCTCAATCCTTGGCAGCTGCAGATTACCTTCATGCTTGGCTGCGGAATCATTCCCGAAGTCGGGGACCCTGGTCGTATAGAAATTGCCTTTGAGCAGCTGTTCCTTTACATCATCATAGTATGGAGTGGCGGTATTGATCCAGGAGCATCTTCTTGCTATGGCTGGAAGGCGCTTGGAGTTGTGGTTGTCATCATTGATACTGTTGTGGACATAACGTCCGGCGGACAGGGCTTCGTCCCAATGTGTCAGTGCTGATCCTTTGCCCTTATCCCATTCTCCGAATCCTGCGTCCGCTTCGATTAGCCGGTATCCGGACAGGTGCTCCATGACGTTCTTGTTGATGGTGAGAGTCCTGTCGGGATGGTTGAACTGAACGAAGTCTCCGTCCTCAGCCAGACAGTCTATCATGAACTGTTTCTGGGACAGAAGGAACGGCAGGATGTGGTCGAACTTCTCGACTTTCTTGACCCCGAAAGGGTTGAGATGGAACTTGAACAGGTTGTAGCCGTGTTCGTAGACACCTATATATAGACTGGAGTCTACCGGATGGGGAGTCAGTGCCTGATGGTTGGAGAACGCCAGAATGTCATAGCCGTAACTCATGTAGTCAGAGTAGACCACATCGGGATAGTAGGGACATTCATTGATGCCTTTATCCACTTTGGTATGGGTGTGCAGGCATGCCCGCTTCCAGCCTATGGCGGAGTCAAAGTCCGCGTAGGGATTGTATATCCTGTCACCGGAGAACGGTACGGGACCGGTGAACTGATATATTGGTGAGACGCTGAATATGGCCAGACCGATTATTACTACCAACAGAAACGTTGTCAGGATTTTGAGACCGGATATTATAATTTTCATGACAAAATCAATAATAAGACAAATTTATAAAAATATACTGATTATCTTTGCCTCCGGACTGAAATTTTTAAACTATGTGTGGTATAGTAGGATATATGGGGCCGCAGCAGGCTGCGCCCATTTTGATCAAAGGTCTTCACAGGCTGGAGTATCGAGGATATGACAGTGCCGGTATAGCACTGATAAACGACAACGGCGACCTTTCCGTGTATAAGTCAAAAGGAAAGGTAAGCGATCTGGAAAAACTGATAAGCGACAAGAATACTACCGGAACCATAGGTATCGCGCATACCCGCTGGGCAACTCACGGAGAACCCAATGAGGTCAATGCTCATCCTCATTATTCGGAGCACAAGAACCTGGCATTGATTCATAACGGCATCATAGAGAACTACAAGGCTCTTAAGATGGAACTGATGAACAGGGGTTATCATTTCCACAGTGAGACGGACACCGAGGTGGTCATACAGCTGGTGCAGTATATGATGGACTCGCACCATATCCCGCTGGTGGAAGCTGTGCCGCTGGCTCTCAGGAATGTGATAGGTGCTTATGCGATAGTAATTATAGACAAGGACAATCCCAATGTCCTTATTGCCGCCCGTAAGGGAAGCCCGCTGGTGCTTGGTATCGGCAAGGACGAGTTCCTGGTCGGCTCTGACGCAACCCCTATTGTGGAGTATACCGACAGGGTGATATATCTGGATGACGAGCAGATAGCCGTAATGGACAGGGACGGAGGCATCCGTATAACCGACCTCCGTCAGGTGGAGGTGACTCCCATAGTCAGGAAACTGGAACTGAATCTTAGTGAGATAGAAAAGGGCGGTTTCCCTCATTTCATGCTCAAGGAGATATATGAGCAGCCCAACACGCTCAGGGTGTCGATGAGAGGCCGTCTCAATCCTGAACTGGGTGAGGTCAAACTCTCCGGAATCATTGACAACCTGGACCGTTTCCTCAAGGCCCGCAGGATAATCATCTGTGCGTGCGGAACATCATGGCATGCCGCTCAGATAGGAAAATATATCATAGAGGAGCTGGCCAGAATACCAGTGGAAGTGGAGTATTCATCGGAGTTCAGGTACCGGAAACCGGTGATATTCAAGGATGATGTCGTTATTGCCATCTCTCAGTCCGGTGAGACGGCCGATACGCTGGCAGCCATCAAGCTGGCAAAGGCCAGCGGAGCATTTCTGTTCGGAATATGCAACGTGGTGGGTTCGTCCATACCGCGTGAGACGGATTCAGGCTGCTATACTCATGCCGGTCCGGAGATAGGAGTCGCCTCGACCAAGGCGTTTACGGCCCAGGTCGCCGCTCTCTCGCTTCTGGCTTTGAGCCTGGCCAGGGAGAAAGGTACTATAAGCGAGGCCCGCAGCAGGGAACTCATAAACGAACTTCAGCAGATTCCGGAAAAGATAGAGAAGATACTCAAGCATGACAAGCAGATATCCAGAATTGCCACAGTGTTCACTTATGCCCACAATTTCATCTATCTGGGACGCGGATACAATTATCCTGTAGCCCTGGAGGGGGCGTTGAAACTCAAGGAGATATCATATATCCACGCCGAGGGCTATCCGGCAGCCGAGATGAAGCACGGCCCCATCGCCCTGATAGATGACGAGCTCCCTGTAGTCGTGATTGCCACCAGGAAGGGTAAATACGACAAGATAGTAAGCAATGTGCAGGAGATAAAGGCGCGTAAAGGCAGGATTATTTCCATCGTGACGGAGGGCGACACCGATGTCCGCAATATATCCGACTGGTCATTTGAGATACCCGATACGGAGGAGTGCTTCGTGCCGCTGCTCTCCACCATACCCCTCCAGCTGCTGGCGTACCATATCGCCATAGCAAAAGGCAGAGATGTGGACCAGCCCAGGAATCTGGCCAAATCCGTCACCGTGGAGTAGCGGACTCTGGTCTGTCTATGTCAATCCTGCCGTCGGAAGACAGGGCGCAGGTATAGTCGTAGCATCCGAAGACACAGGTACCGCCGGCACCGGAGTCGGAGATAAAGGATGTCAGATACTTGAAATCAAATCCCATATGATAAAGACGGTGAAGCGGGATATTCCGCTCTCCGTTGGTGTAGAGCCGGTCTATGATGGACCGGTTTTTTTTCAATATCCTGTCAATGCGGTGGATCTCCTTTCGTTCCAGACGGTACTTCTTGTTGTGGAACATGGTCCTGCATTCGCTGCAGCAGAATCTCTTATCGGCCCTGCCCGTCACCTGACGGCCGCAGTTAGGGCATATTCTCATCTCCTCTTCCATACAGCTCGTGTGTTTTGTCCTGCAAAGTTAGGCAATAGCTTTCGGACTGCATAACCACATTCGTAAAAACTTTAGATATCCAGACGTTTATAAACGTTTAAAGTTCGCCTTATTCCGTAGATTTGTGTTGCTTTGCCTCTGCAATCATTAATTATTGGAATTATGGACAGATCATTGAACAGAATCGAACTGCGCGGAAATGTAGGGCAGGACGCAAGAATCAACAGAGTGGGAGACAACACGGTAGTCAGATTCAACATGGCCACCAACGAGACGTACAAGGACCGTTCCGGCAACCTGAAGGAGGAGACGACGTGGCACTCGGTCTCGGCCTGGAACGGAAAGGGTATGCCGGATTTCAACAATATCCGCAAAGGAGTGTGCGTGCATGTGATAGGCCGGCTGAGGCAGATCCGCTATACTACGGCAGAAGGCGAGGAAAGGTCTTTTTATGAGGTGTTGGCCAGCAGACTTGTCATAGAGGATTCACCGATGATGTAAAAATGTTATCTTTGCCTGACAAAATCAGATTTGTTATGGCAAGGACAGTTTACATCTATAACACTCTTACGAGGAGGAAAGAGGAATTCAAGCCTGTGCATCCCGGAATGGTCGGGCTGTATGTGTGCGGACCGACTGTGTACGGTGACCCTCATCTGGGACATGCCAGACCGGCAGTGACATACGACGTGCTGGTCCGCTTTTTCAGGTACCTGGGTTATAAAGTAAGATATGTGAGGAATATTACTGACGTCGGGCATCTGGAGCATGATGCTGACGAGGGGGATGACAAGATAGCCAAGAAGGCCAGGCTGGAGTCCCTGGAACCGATGGAGGTTGTCCAGACCTATACCATAGCCTATCATGATGCCATGCGCAGGCTCAATACCCTGCCGCCCAGCATAGAGCCGCGGGCATCAGGCCATATAATCGAGCAGATCGAGCTTGTCAAGAGGATTCTGGATGCCGGATTCGCGTATGAGAGCAACGGCTCGGTGTATTTTGATGTTCCGGCTTACAATAAGAAATACCATTATGGAGTCCTGTCAGGCCGCAATATAGACGAGATGATGGCCAATACCCGTTCTCTGGACGGTACAGGCGACAAGCGTTCGCCATATGACTTCGCGTTGTGGAAGAAGGCCTCTCCCCAGCACATCATGAAGTGGCCGTCTCCCTGGAGCGAGGGATTCCCGGGCTGGCATCTGGAGTGCTCGGCCATGAGCGAGAAGTATCTGGGAGAGGAGTTTGACATACACGGAGGCGGTATGGACCTTCAGTTTCCTCACCATGAGTGCGAGCTGGCCCAGAATACCGCCTCGCGCGGAAAGGGCGGGGTCAGATACTGGATGCACAACAATCTTCTGACCGTCAACGGGCAGAAGATGGGCAAGTCCCTGGGCAATTTCACCACGTTGGCCGACCTGTATAAGGTGTACTCTCCGATGACGATACGTTTCTTTATCCTCCAGGCCCATTACCGCGGTACGCTGGACTTCAGCAATGAGGCTCTGTCTGCTGCGGAGAAGGGACTGAGGAGGGTGCTCCAGGCGGCAAAGGACTACAAAGCCCTGCCTCACGGCGGAGATACAGTCAATCCTGAGATAGAGAAGTTGCCGGAGGAGGTAGTGGCGGCTCTTTGCGATGATCTCAATACGCCTGTCGCACTGGCGCAGGTCTTTGATGCTGTAAGAATAGTCAATCAGGCCAAAGACGGCAGCCTTAAACTGAGTGACAAGGATTATGAATCTCTTTCCGAACTGTTTGGAAAGATAGTCCCGGATGTCCTGGGTCTTGTGGACGAGGTGTCGGCTTCCTCTGAAGAGAAGACGCTTGAAGGACTGATGGAGATGATTCTGGAAGTGCGCAGGGAGGCCAAGGCCCGTAAGGATTTCGCCACCAGCGACAGTATTCGTGACAGACTGAAGGAACTCGGTGTCACCATCAAGGACACAAAGGAGGGTACCGAATGGAGCATGTAGTGAAAAGATACTGGGGCAGGACCCTGGTGGCATTTCTGGTAGTTCTCTGTGCAATGCCCCTGGGACATGCGCTGATGATTCTCATGGAACATTTTCTTCCGGAGTCGGCCCTGCACAGCTGCGCTTTCGCTATGGGAGCAGTGGGACTGGGTATCGTGATTGCCGGAGTCTTCGTCAAGGGTGACACCAGACAGACCATCCTGGGACTGGTCGGCGGCCTGCTTTTCTGGACCGGCTGGGTGGAGTTCCTGCTCCAGTATTATGCTGCCCGCTATGGAGTACAGCCGGAAATAGTGAACGGTGAGGTGGTTACCAAGCCCGAGTACCTGATCATGCCGGCCACATTCGGCTTCTGGATGCTTATTATGACCGTGTATATCTTCAGCGTCAAGACAGGCTGCTACTTCATCACCTGGATACAGAAGCGCATCTTCGGCAAGCGCAAGGACGAGATGGTGACCCGTCCGCTGACCCGTCATACCTCCATCACCACATTCATGGAACTCAATATGATGATGTGGGCCTGCTATCTGCTGTTGATGTTCTGCTACGACCCCCGTTTCCTGGGTGACCATCACCCTGTAACCCTGCTCATTGGCGCAGGCTGTCTGATAGGAGCCGTCTTCATGTTCATCAAGCAGCTCAGGATCTCCTCCTGGGGTGCCAACATCCGTATGGCCATAGCCACGGTAATCGTATTTTGGACTCCGGTGGAGATCATGGGCCGCATAGACCTGTTCAACGAGATCTGGGTGGCTCCTATGGAGCATGTGACCGAGATGCTCATCATCCTCGCGGCCTTTATCATCCTGGCCGCCTGCCTCATCTACAGTGCCCTCCGCAAGAAGAAGCGGTAGATAATCCTACTCGTCGTAGTGGAAGCGGATGTCCTTGATGATGTCGGGATGGAGGCTGTTGGAGACGGGGCAGGTGCGGGCTGCGGACTCGATGAGTCTCTTGGCCTTGTCATCGTACCGCTGTCCTTTGGGGAATGTGATGTCCACGACGATGCGGGCTACGCGGCGCGGGTTGGCGGCCATCTCCTTCTCTATCTCGACTGTCGTTCCGTCAATGTTGAATCCGTAGGACTGGGCCGAGATGCCCATGATGGTCAACATGCAGGAAGCCAGAGAGGAAGCGAATATGTCGGTGGGGGAGAAATATTCGCCTTTCCCGTGGTTGTCCAGAGGTGCGTCGGTGATAATCTTGTTGCCTGACTGCTCGTGCAGGATCTCGGTGCGCAGATTGCCGAGATAAGTGGTTCTCATCTTTGTCATAACTTATCTGTTTTAAAAAGTTGTTATTCAACTATATTGCCCAGCAGGGTGGCTGACGTGCAGCTCTCCACTGCTACGCGGACGTATTCTCCCGGCCTGTGTCCGAGAGCCGGGAACACACACACCTTGTTGGAGGAGGTGCGTCCGAAGAGCGAGCCGCTGTCACGTTTGGAGGCACCTTCTATCAGGACCTCGTATGTGCTGCCTATGCACTCCCGGTTGCGTTCCAGGGAGATGGCGCTCTGCAGCTCTATGATCTCGTTGAGACGGCGCGTCTTGACCTCCGTCGGCACATCATCGGGAAAATGTCTTGCGGCCTTTGTCCCCGGCCTCTGGGAGTACTGGAACATGAACGCGCTGTCGTATCTGACCCGGCGCATGAGTTCCAGAGTGGCCTGGTGGTCCTCCTCGGTTTCTGAACAGAAGCCGGCTATGATGTCGGTGGTTATGGCAGCGTCGGGGACTATCTCATGAATCTTCGCGATTCTCTCCAGATAACTTTCAACGGTATATTTGCGGTTCATCTTCTCCAGCATACGGTCGCTTCCGGACTGGACCGGAAGATGGATGTGTGTGCAGATGTTGGGGTACATGGCCATGGAGTACAGTACGGCGTTGCCCATGTCCTTGGGATGTGAGGTGGAGAAACGCACTCTCAGATCAGGGGCGATGAGGGCCACCAGCTCTATGAGCTGCGCGAAAGTGACGGTCTCGGTGGGATTCTCCGGATTCTTCCAGAGGTAGGAGTCCACATTCTGCCCGAGCAGGTTGACTTCCTTGTAGCCGGCCTTGTACAGGTTCCCGGCCTCGCGCACTATCGACTGCGGATCGCGGCTGCGCTCGGCACCGCGCACGTAAGGTACGATACAGTAGGTACACATATTGTTGCAGCCCCTCATGATGGAGATGAAGGAGGTGACTCCGTTCCTGTCGGTGCGCACCGGCTCTATGTCGGCGTAGGTCTCTTTCATGGACAGTGCTGTGTCTATCTGCTTGTCTCCGCTCTCTTCCAGCCTGAGCAGCATAGCCGGCAGTTCCCGGTATGTATCCGGACCGGCCACAATGTCCACGGCCGGATGAGAGAGCAGCTCCTGCTTCAGCCTCTCCGCCATGCAGCCCAGGACTCCGACCCTTACAATCCTCTTTTTCTTCTCCTGGAGGAACCGGTCGAGCCGGCCCCATACCCTCTGCTCCGCATTGTCCCTTATCGAGCATGTGTTGACCAGAATCAGGTCCGCCTCTTCCAGACTTCCGCAGGGGGAGTATCCGTGTGCCCCCAGAATGGAAAGCACCACTTCGCTGTCGTAGACATTCATCTGACAGCCGTAAGTCTCTATGAACAGTCTTTTATTATTTCCCATACATCCGCAAAGATAACTTTTTATATCTTTGTCGGTGCAAACAGCAGAGAATTATGAGAAGAATTGTGCTTTTACTGGTCTCGGCCCTTCTGGCAGCAGGGTGCGCTGAATACAGGCAGATATCCGTGGAAAATGTCGCCCTGGCCGGATTCCGGTTCAACGGGACCTCGTCGGCGACTATAGATCTGGATGCTGATGTATGCAATCCTACTGCGCATGTTATCTCCATTGATGAGGTGGATGCGGTACTTTTCAGGGAAGGCAAGGAATTTGCGAGATTTACCCTGGAGGATACACCTTCTGCACCGGCGGATACCTGCAGCAAGGTGCGGATTCCGGTAAGGGCATCGGTGATGGACCCCATATCCATCATTTCTGCCGGCCTGAACCTGAGCAGTTGGAATCTGGACGATCTGGTGGTGGACGGCAGGATAGTGGTAAAGTCGGATGCCGGCTACAAGAAGACTTTCAGGATGAAGAAGACTCCGGTAAAGGATATATTGAGGATGATAAAATGAAGGTTATGAGAAAATATTTGATACTTGCGGCCGTGCTTCTGGCATCTGCGCCTGTTATGCGGGCGGAGGAGTTTCCGGCTGATTCGGTGCTGACTGCCACAGATACCCTGTCTCTTCAGGATTCGGTGGCTGAGAGCATATATATGTCGTATGACAGTCTGATGACATATCTCGGGGATGCGGTGAGGATGAGCGACTATCTGGAGAAGGCCCTGGACAGTCAGGTCGAAAAGAACAGGGCGCGCAAAGTACAGGGTTACAGAGTCAGGATATATTTTGACAACAGTCAGGACGCAAGGCAGATATCGGAACAGATTGTGGACTCATTCTCGGTGCGCCATCCCGGTGTACCGGTGTACAGAAGTTACGACAATCCATATTTTAAGGTGACTGTCGGGGAGTTCCGCTCAAGATCAGATGCAATGAGGTTTCTTGAGGCGATCCGGGAAGAATATCCTACGGTATTCCTCGTTAAAGAATCTTTCTCCACCATTTAGGCCTGAATCTGGCTGCAACGGCCCGCAGTGCCTCCTGCATGGGAGCAAGGTGCCGTTCTTTTTTCTCCGGATATATGTCCCCCATATTGACGAGTATACCGGTCTCCTCCACATTTCCGAATCCGGGATTGACGGCCGTCCCGAATACCTTCATCGAGGGAGACAGGTTCATGTAGGAGTTGATCAGCGGCGGGATGAACTCTCCGTTCTGCCGTATCTCCTTTTGAAGCACTTTGTATGCATCCCGATACTCCAAATCCTTGAATATCTCCTGATAGTACTTGTTGCCGCTGTCGTAATCTATGGCCTGTACCGGTGTGACCAGACCGTCCGGGTCTCCGAAATACTTGTGCAGGAAGTTTAGCAGAGTATTTCTTGCACGCAGGTTGTAGGATGTGTACATGGTAACCTTCCCGAAGAAATACTTGTAGTGACTGTACTTCAGCATCAGCGCACCAAGTCCGTCCCACAGATTGTCCAAAGCGTAGATGCCCTTTCTCTTCATGTTGACATTCTGATAGTTGGGCTGGATGAAAGAGCGTCCCAGCTCAATGGTGAACGGCATATAGTCGTGTATGAACTCGTCAGAGAAGCGGAATATCTCGCTTGTGGCCATCTTCTCTGGAGAGATGCCGCCGCAGAGGATGTACCTGTAGCCTCCAAGTATCTCATTGTCGTGCGGATCCCAGACTATCAGCTGGCGGTAGTAGTCCACGGGGTCCGTGTCGAACCGGTCCAGGTCGCAGTCCTTGCCCGAGCCTCCTCCGGCCAGGCGGAAAGATATCTCCCTGAGCCGGCCTATCTCCTGCATGATGTTGGGCGAGTCCTTGTAGGTCACCTCATAGAGTTCATTGTCGCCCTTGCGTGTGGTACGGATGTACTTGGCGGCTGTAAGCTCACGGCGTATGAGCTTTCTGTCAACGGGTTTGATTACAGGTTGCATAGCTGGTCTGTCTTATGATGTCGCACCACTCCTTGTGGGTGTGTTCCCCGGTAAGGGCGGTGTACGGTATCGGTTCTCCTATATACAGGTCAAATGCCGAGCCTTTCTTGCGGAACATCTCGTCGGGCAGCAGGAACGTCTCGATATTGACCTTTATGCCAAGTCTTTTCCGCAGATTGGCGAGGCGGTAGAAACGTCTGGAGTTCTCTCCGGAGAAGAACATCGGAACGATGTCCCTGCGGCTCTCTATGGCTTTCGAGACAAAGGTCTTCTTCCAGTCCAGATCGGTCACTTTCCCCTTTATGAGTCTGGAGCACAGTCCGGCAGGGAAGTAGAGTATCTGCGAGTCCGAGCCGAATGTCTCCTGGAACATCAGGGTATTGTCGTGCCTCATCCTGCCGTACTTGTTGACGGGTACGAAGACGGGGGCCAGCGGCTTGATGTACATAAGCAGGTCGTTCACTATGAACTTCACGTTCCCGAAGCTGCTGCCTATGTAGGAGATGAGTATCATGCCGTCCAGACCTCCCAGAGGATGATTGGACACGAATATGTACCGTCCGTCAGGGGCCGGCCGTTTCCCGGAGAAATGAACCCGGTAGCTGACATCCAGGTCCTTGAGGATGTGAGTGGCGAACTCTACGCCGGTGTATTCCCGGTTCTCCAGGAGCAGCCGGTTGATCTCGTCCTGATGGATGATCTTCTTGATATAATTGATTACGCAGCGGGGCAGGCGGTCCGCCAGTTTCTGACTTTTGCCGCGTATGACTTTTTCTATATCGACAGACAAGATGTTGCTTTCTGAGTCCATATCTGAGAAACTTGGTACAAATATAAAATTTTTATTCTTATCTTTGAAGTCAGTTATGTTAAAACAGGGATTACAACAAAAATTGCAGCAGGGGCTCTCCCCGCTTCAGATACAGACCATAAAACTTCTGGAACTTCCCACTCTTGAGCTTGAGCAGAGAATCAAGAAAGAGCTGGAGGAGAATCCGGTGCTTGACGAGGCGGCTCCTTCGGAAGAATCCGAGGACGGAGAACCCAAGAACGTATCTCTGAGCGACTACAATCAGGACGATTCTACTCCGTCCTACCGTCTGTATGTCAACAATCAGGGCAAGGACCTGAAGCCTCAGTACAATACATTCTCGGTGAAGGAGAGTTTTCATCAGAACCTGGAGATGCAGCTGGGTTACAGCGATCTGAAAGGGGATGACAGGAAGATAGCCATGTTCGTTATCGGCAGTATAGACGATGACGGCTACCTGCGCAGGGACATAGAGTCCCTTACGGATGATATTGCATTCCGCCTCAATATAGAGACCACCCCGGAGCATGTGGAGAGGATATTGAAGGTGATTCAGGAGTTTGAGCCGGTAGGAGTGGGAGCCCGGGATCTGAGGGAATGTCTGCTGCTGCAGCTCCGTGTCAAGGAGCAGACTCCGGAGAGGAAACGGGCGGAGGAGATACTGGAAAATTATTTCGAGGAGTTCTCGCGCAAGCATTACGATAAGATAATGGCCAGGACAGGGATGAGCAAGGACGAGCTGAAGGATGCCATGGATGAGATAGTCCATCTTAATCCCCGCCCTGGTGGTCAGATAGATGACTCGTATGTAGAGCAGGCCCAGCAGATAGTGCCTGATTTCATACTGGAGAACAAGGATGGAGAACTGATACTCACCATGCCCAAGTTCTCGGTGCCTGAATTGCGGGTCAATAAAAGATATGCGGACCTGCTGATGAACTCGGCGACTTCTTCCGGTAAAGGTGGCAAGGAGGCCGTGTCGTTCGTCAAACAGAAACTTGATTCGGCCAAATGGTTCGTCGAGGCCATTAAGCAGAGGCAGAATACTCTGTACAATACCATGAAGGCGATACTTGATTTCCAGCATGATTTCTTCATGGACGGAGATGATACAAAGCTCAGACCCATGGTCCTGAAAAATATCGCCGAAAAGACAGGGCTGGACATTTCGACCATATCAAGGGTCGTGAACTGTAAGTATATACAGACCAATTTCGGGGTGTATCCCCTGAAATATTTCTTCTCGGAGGGCATGAGGACTGAAAGCGGTGACGAGGTATCCACCCGTGAGATAAAAAGGGTCCTGTCAGAGAGTATTGCAGCCGAGAATAAGAAAAAGCCCCTCACTGATGAGGAGCTTGTAAATGTTCTCTCGCAGAAAGGCTATAAGGTGGCCCGGCGGACTGTTGCCAAATACCGCGAGCAGCTCAATATTCCTATCGCCAGGATGCGCAAGGAGATCTAGAGCTTGTCTCCGAATGCCAGATCACCGGCATCTCCCAGTCCGGGAACGATGTAGGATTTGTTGGTCAGCTCTTCGTCTATGGCACCCACCCACAGTGTGACATCCTTGTGCGGCAGGTTCTTGGAGAGGTATTCCACTCCGTAGCAGCTGGCTATCGGGCACACAAAATGCGTGGCGGAAGGAGTTCCGTCCTCGATGAGTTTGTGATATGCGAGTACAAGTGACGCTCCTGTTGCCAGCATGGTGTCTGCGATGATCAGAACCTTGCCGTCTATGGACGGGCAGGTACAGTATTCCAGTTTTATGTCGAACTTGTTGTCCTTGCCGTATTTGCGGTAGGCGGCGATGAATGCGTTCTGAGCCTTGTCAAAGTAGTTGAGCAGGCCGTTGTGCAGAGGGAGACCGGCACGGAGAATGGTCGCGAGGACTATGTCGTCACCGGGAACGCTGCACTGGGCTATCCCTAGAGGGGTAGTGACGTCTTTGAGGCTGTAGCTCAAGGTCTTGCTTATCTCGTATGCGAAGATCTCGCCTATACGCTCCAGATTGCGGCGGAATCTCATGTGGTTCTTCTGGACATCCTTGTCCCGGATCTCTGCGATGAACTGGTTCAGAACGGAGTTGCCGTCACTTAGATTGATGATAGTCATAGATGATTTTTCAGCAAATATAGCAGAATTTTACTGACCTTCATCACAGAAACTGTAATATCTGTCACCAGCGATGATGATGTGGTCCAGTAAGGAGATGTCCAGCAGTTCTGCGGCATCCTTGAGCAGAAGGGTCTGCTTGCGGTCCATCTCGCTGGGAACGGGATTGCCGGAAGGATGGTTGTGAACAAGAATGATCGCACTTGCCAGCTTGTCCACGGCTTTCCGTATGATGACTCTTGCATCCATGACGGTTGCGCTTACTCCGCCGATGCTGACCCTCTCCTTGCCTATGATCCTGTTGGCCCGGTTGAGGAACAGCACCCAGCATTCCTCGTGCTGGAGATTGCGCAGCATGGGCATGAATATCCGCGCGGCCGCTCTGGAGGAGGTGACCGCATTTCCTTTATTTGACGGTTCGTTCTGCAGTCTTACAGCCAGCTCGAACATGGCCTTTAGCCGTGCGGCCTTGGCCTCGCCTATGCCCGGGACAGAGCACAGCCGGTCGAATGACATGTGCGACAGCGTATTCAGCGAATTGTCAGACTGAGCCAGCAGGTCTCTGGACAGTTCTATCGCGCTTTTGTTTCTGGTGCCGGAGTTTATAAGTATTGCAAGCAATTCGGAATCGCTAAGAGAGGCCGCTCCCGACACATACATCTTCTCTCTCGGCCTGTCGTCTATTTTCCAGTCGTTGATGCTCATAAAACAAAAAAACTTCCCGTCAAAGTTCGGGAAGTTTTTTCGATATCTGTGACCAGAAACGTAAAAACTTATAATTTGTTTACGTAAACTGTTATTCCGCTCTTGAGATTGGCCGCCTTGTTCTTGTGGATTACATTAATCTTGGCGAGTTTGTCAATCATAGAGGATACTTTGGGAAGAAGCGCTGCGGCTGCTTCCTTGTCTGTAGTGTTTCTGAGCGCCCTGATGGCGTTGCGTGTTGTCCTTGCATAATAACGGTTATGCAATCTGCGTGTCTCGCTCTGACGATTACGCTTGTCTGCTGATGCGTGATTTGCCATTTTAAATCTTTTTTTTATTTTTGTAGTGGATAGGGGAATCGAACCCCTATTGCAAGAATGAAAATCTTGAGTCCTAACCGTTAGACGAATCCACCAATTTGGGAGTGCAAAGATAGAGATTATTTTCCATCTACCAAATTTTTCTTATCTATCAGGCTGATGCCGTTTTCAAGCCGTCTCAGAGACTCGTCCCGTCCCAGAAGATACAGGATATCAATGGCTCCGCCCGGTGTCGCAAGCAGTCCTGACAGGGACAGGCGCACGGGCCAGGTCAGCGGCCCCAGCTTCAGACCCAGGCTGCCGGCCAGTTCCGTAAGTGTGGCCAGAAGTGTCTCTTCAGACCAGTCCTGCACTGCGCTCAGGCAGTCTATGGCGTGTCTGAGTATGGCGGAAGAGGTCTCCAGGGTGGACTTGTTCTTCTTGTTGATGAATAGTTCCGTGTCGTAATCCGGAAGTTGGAAGAGGAAGGCGATCTTTTCCGGGATATCGGACATCTTGCTGATGCGGGACTGGAGCAGTGAGGCCAGTTTCCTCCATTTCGGCTCGAGGAACGTGCCTTCTATCCTTGCGTATGGCAGGGCCATGCGGATGAACTCTTCCGGGTCCATCATGCTTATGTGCTGGCCATTGACCCAGTCCAGCTTCTGATAGTCGAAGACTGCGGGGCTCTTGTGTACGCCGGCGATGGAGAACTGGGCGATAAGACCGTCCATGGAGAATATCTCCTGCTCGGTCTTGGGAGACCAGCCCAGCAGTGCGATATAGTTGATGATGCCCTCGGGCAGGTAGCCCTGCTCCACCAGGGCCTGGAAGCTCACCGCACCGTGCCGTTTGGAGAGCTTGCTGATAGAGCCGTCCGGATTCTTGCCGTTGATGATAGGCAGGTGGATGTACTCGGGCCTCTCCCAGCCGAAAGCGTCGTAGAGCAGCAGATACTTGGGGTTGGAGGACAGGTACTCGGAGCCGCGGATGATGTGGGTGATGTGCATCAGATGGTCGTCCACGACATTGGCGAAATTGTATGTGGGCATTCCGTCGCTCTTGAGCAGTACCTGATCGTCAAGGGTAGAGTTCTCGACGGATATCTCTCCGTAGACCATGTCGTTCCATGAAGTGCTGCCCTCCAGCGGGATTCTCTGGCGGATGACGTAGGGTTTTCCTGCAGCCAGCTGCGCCTCCACTTCCTCCTTGCTCAGGTTGCGGCAGTGACGGTCATAGCCTTCCATGGATTCGGACTCTTTCTCTCCTTTCTGGCAGAAGCAGTAGTAGGCCGCGCCTTTCTCCACCAGCTCCATCGCGAACTCCCGGTACATGCCCTTGCGCTCGCTCTGGACGTAGGGACCGTATTCACCTCCGATATCAGGACCCTCGTCATGATAGAGCCTGGCTGTTTTCAGAGTGTCGTAGATGACATCCACGGCACCTTCTACATAGCGGCCCTGGTCGGTGTCCTCGATTCTGAGTATGAATTTTCCGTTCTGGGATTTTGCAAAGAGATATGCAAACAGCGCCGTACGCAGATTCCCGATATGCATATAGCCTGTGGGACTGGGCGCAAATCGTGTTCTGATTGTTTCACTCATTATGTTAAGGGGAAAAAAGAAGAAGTAGTGGATAGGGGAATCGAACCCCTATTGCAAGATTGAGAATCTTGTGTCCTAACCGTTAGACGAATCCACCGTTTTGGGAGTGCAAAAATAGACATTATTTTTCAACTTCCAAATTTTCTTTCCAATTAAATGAATAAATTATCGACTCAACCTGCCTCAGATATTTCCTCTTGTCGTACTTAGGCGCATATACAAAGGCATTTAGGATGATGATGTTCTTCCGCTCCAGGTCGGGAAAAATATGACATACGAACGGACCGCCCATATAGTCGTTCTCCACTTCCCAGAGCCCGCGCATCTCCACCATAGTCCTGCCCCTGTACGTGATATTCTTGAATCCGGGGTCAATCACTTTGTTGAAGGTCATATAGCTGTTTTCACGCATTCCGGGGACATTGGCCTGCCATAGGTCGTAGAGCTTTGTCTTCAGGGAGTCGGCGGAAAGCTGCAAGGAATCGGTATAAGGATACTTGAATATCAGAATACCCTGGTTGACATGAGTCGTCTCCTGGGATATCCACATGAACTCAGGTGTGTTTTTCTTCATGGTGAATCCGCGGGGGAAGTAAGGTGAGCCGCCAAGATTATCAGTCACAGCCATGCGGACATCTCTGTCTTCGTATTTGGTAGAATTGGCGATAAGGCGGTCGCGCTCAGCCTGCTCTATGGTGTTGATGATCATCTCGCTGTTGTCCTTTATCATTCTGGTTGCCTCTTCGGGAGTCCCGGCGGATACGGTGACTATGACCTGAGGCTTGGCCCAGGAATCCCGACTCATACGGATGCCGGAGGTGTCGATCTCCTGTGAGATATTGACGATCACTATGTTGCGATGAAGCATATAGCTGCCTGTGAATCCGCTCGGAGTAGCATTGAACAGCTTGAAGACGGGCTCTCTCTGAGGCAGGAACGGGTATTCTCCGGAGAGAACCTCCCTCAGGGTGGAGCCGAGTTCTCCTTCCCAGTAGCTCTTGTTGATGACAACGAGTACTTCTCCGGCGTTGCCGGTGATGCTGGGCAGATACTGACTGCGGTCTTTAGGCGTGCGGCTGTTTCCGCAGGATGTGAGCAGTACTGCTATAGCGGTGACAATCAGTGTGAGGATAAGAGCGTTTCTTTTCATAATCATGTTGTTAGTTATCTGAGTAATCGTATTATGTCATTGCCGAAGGCCAGGATCATGATCATCAGCAGCAGGAACATGCCTGTCATCTGTGCCACTTCCATGAAGCGGTCCGACGGCTTGCGTCCGGTAATCATCTCGTAGAGCGTAAAGAGTATATGACCTCCGTCCAGGGCGGGTATGGGCAGCAGGTTCATGACTGCCAGCATGATGGAGAGCAGGGCGGTGATGTTCCAGAAGACCTGCCAGTTCCACGAGGACGGGAAGATGCTGCCTATGGCTATGAAGCTTCCGACGGACTTGTAGGCCTCAGTCTGAGGGGAGAATATCAGCCCCAGTTCCTTGATGTAGTGTCCGATGTTGGTGAATGTCATCAGGAAACCGGCCGGGATAGCTTCCAGCAGGCTGTATTCTTTATCGGTAATCGTGATATCCGTTATGTCGCGCTGGAGCAGGACCTCTATCTTGCCGTCACTGCTGACTCTCACGGGAACAGTCACAGTGTCCGCTCCGCGCAGCAGACGGATCTCCACCGTGCTGCCGGCGTTGTCCGCCAGAACGGTCTGCAGGTCCTGATGCCAGCACACCTGTCTGCCGGCGGCTGTGAGGAACCGGTCACCCTGGCGCAGATCGGCTCCGGCGTTGATGGAGGTGTCCGGCAGGCTCCCTACGGCGATGGGCAGGCGGATGCCGAACATTCCCGGGGTATTGAGCATGGCAGGCATGTATGCGGGGTCAATGCGGATGTCCACAGTGTCTCCGTCCCGGAGGACAGTCACCCGGCTTACCTGGTCCCGCAGCATGTCCATGTGTATCTCGTTGAAGTTGTCCGGAGCCGGATTACCGTCAAGAGCCAGTATGCGGTCTCCGTTCTCGAATCCTATCTCTTTTGCAAGCGGGCTTACCTCGATACCGTATATGACGTCGTCATTCTTTATATACTGCTCTCCCCATGTATGGAGTATGGCGATGTACAGGACGATTGCCAGCACGACATTCATCAGTACTCCTCCTGCCATGACTATCAGTCTCTGCCATGCAGGACGCGAGCGGAACTCCCATGGCTGGGGAGGTCTGGACAGACTCTCCTTGTCCAGGGACTCGTCGATCATGCCGGATATCTTGCAGAATCCACCGAGAGGGATGCAGCCTATGCCGAACTCAGTGTCACTTTTTTTAGGCTTGAACTTCAATATGGCGGGCGGGAAGAAGAGGTAGAATTTTTCCACCCTTATCCTGAACATCCGGGCCGTGATGTAGTGTCCGAACTCGTGGACCAGCACCAGCAGCGACAGCGACAGGATTACCTGTATGATCTTGAGTATTACGTCCATTATTGTCTGTTTATGAGTTTGAGGGCCAAGTCTCTTACGGTCTTGTCTGTGTCCAGTACAGCATTCAGATCAGGATCCTTGACATAGTCGCACCGGTCGATGCATCCGCGTATGACGGCCGGGATGTCAGTGAACTTTATCTCTCCGTTCAGGAAGGCGTCTACGGCCACCTCATTGGCCGCGTTCATCGCGCATGGGATGTTGCCGCCTCTGTGCATGGCTTCCACAGCCATCGCCAGGCATGGAAACTTCTCAGTGTCCGGTTCTGCGAATGTGAATCCTCCAAGTCTGTAGAAGTCCAGTCTGGGGATATCCAGCGGCATACGGGCCGGATAGGAGAGGGCGTACTGTATCGGCAGCCGCATGTCCGGCGTACTCATCTGAGCCATCACCGCTCCGTCCTGGAATGACACCATGCTGTGAATTATCGACTGGGGATGAATCACCACCGTGATCTGCGAGATGTCCACACCGAACAGCCAGCAGGCTTCTATCATCTCAAAGCCCTTGTTCATCAGGGTGGACGAGTCTACGGTGATCTTGCGGCCCATCTTCCATCGGGGATGGTTGGTCGCCTCGGCTACTGTCACATGTGCCAGTTCGGATGCCGGAGTCCTAAGGAAGGGGCCTCCGGATGCCGTCAGGAAGATCCTCTCTATCGGACTGTGCTCTCCCTGAAGGGCCTGGAATATGGCCGAGTGCTCTGAGTCCACGGGCAGGACGGGGGTGTTGTGCTCCCTGGCCGTCTGCATGACTATCTTTCCGGCGGCCACCAGCGGTTCCTTGTTGGCAATGGCCACGGCCTTGCCCGAGCGCAGGGCTGCGAGAGTAGGCTCCAGGCCCCGGAAACCGACCATTGCGGACAGCACCATATCTATGTTGTCACTGGAGGACATGGCGTCGATAATGGAGCTCATGCCTGCGAATACGTTTATACCGTGCTGGTTCAGGGCCTCGTATACTTCGTCGTAAAGGCTTTCGTCGGCGATGATGACGCAGGCTGCGTCAAACTCTATGGCCTGCCGGATAAGCAGACTGCTGTTGCTTCCGGCTGTCAGGAGCTGAACATCAAACATCTCCTTGTGCTCCCGGATTACATCAAGGGCCTGGACTCCTATCGAGCCAGTGGAACCCAGTATGGCGATTCTTCTTTTTTTATCCATGTCCGGTCAGATTTAGAAATTGATATACAGAGCCGGGTCTATGGGATCTCCACCGTGCCACAGCTCGAAATGCAGATGCGGCCCGGTGCTCAGGTTCCCGGCATCTCCAGCAAGTGATATGGTGGCTCCTGCGCTTACTTTATCCCCTACTTTTCTAAGCAGTTTAGTGTTGTGCTTGTATATAGATACAAGGTCGTTGGCGTGCTGAAGGTGGATATTGTAGCCGGTCTCATCACTCCAATATGCAGCAATAACCGTACCGTCCAGGACAGCGCACACCGCACTGTTGTCCTGGACTGCGATATCGACAAACGGATGACCCTTACCGGGGTTGTATGACTCGGTTACCACGCCTTTCACCGGAGGAAAGAAAAGCATGCCTTCCAGTTGCGGGACTTCTCCTGAAGGGCTCAGACTGTATCTCTCAATGGAGTCTATTTTCTCCCGCAGGATAGAGTCGGCGTCGCTCTCAGCCGCTGATGCCTCTTTCTCCCTGTCCTTTACTCCGGGGCTTGACAGCAGGCTGTCTATCGGCAGAGGTGGCTGACCTGCAATGATCCTTTGGATGTTGGTCAGCTGCAGGGTCATTACACGCATGCGGCGTTCGAGTGAGTCTACTTTGGCTGCGTTCTCCACGGCCTCTCTCTCTGTGGAGTAAGACGGATATCCAGGAATGATGCGCTTGAGAGGTGTGAATGCCGTGATGCAGAAAGTAAGGACGCAGAGAAGGGCTGCTATGCCGGACAGGCCGGATATGATGGCCCGCCTGGTGCCTCTTATGGCGTACAGGTAATCATGCGTCTCGTTGTCGAGTATTGCAAACAGGTATTTTTTTGGGGGACGCTTCCTGTTCCGTTTATTTTTTTCAGACATAGTGCTATCAGACTGTTTATTTGACTACATTTGCGGAATGAATCGGATAATCGGGATAGACTACGGCAAAAAACGGATAGGACTTGCGGTCTCTGATCCGCTGCGGATGTTCGCATCCCCTCTCGATACAGTTCCGCCTGCAAAGATAATTGAATATCTCAAACAATATGCCGCCAAGGAGGGTATCTCGCTGTTCGTCGTGGGATATCCCATGAATCTGGACAATACTCCGGCAGAAGCGGCACGGTATGTGGATGAGTTCCTCCGCAGGCTTCACAACAGCTTTCCGGATATCCCGGTGGAACGTGAGGACGAGCGGTTCACCTCCGTGCTGGCGCACAGGGCCATGATCGACGGAGGCATGAAGAAGATGGACCGCCGGGACAAGGCGGTGGTGGACAAGATAAGCGCGGCCATCATCCTCCAGACGTATCTGGACAGGCAGAAGTGAGGATTTTAAATTGTTGAGAAAATATAAAAACGTAAAACGAGATGATATTACCTATTTATGTATACGGCTCCGAGGTGCTCCGTGAGACGGCGGCCGATGTGGACGTGGCCGGCCTGGACAAGGAGCAGCTCCGCAAATATATAGACGACATGTTCGAGACCATGTACCATGCCGACGGTGTGGGGCTGGCGGCTCCCCAGGTGGGAGACGGCCGCAGAATCCTCGTGGTGGACGGCAGGGATGTGGCTGACGTATATCCTGAGCTCAAGGATTTCAAGAGGGCGATGGTCAATCCGGTCGTGGTAGAGGAGAGCGAGGAGACCGCCGAGTACAGCGAGGGCTGTCTGAGCGTGCCGGATATCCACTGCAATGTAGTGCGGCCCAAGAAGATGACCGTGCGTTATCTGGACGCGGATCTCAAGGAAGTGGAAGAGACTCTGGACGGTTTCGCGTGCCGTATGGTGCAGCATGAGATGGACCATCTGGACGGACATCTCTTCGTGGACAGGGTGGCGCCCATCCGCCGCAAGATGATTGCCGCCAAGCTGCACAACATAGCCAAGGGCAAGGCCCGGACGGCGTATAAGACAAAGTTGGAAAGATAGATTCACTGTAATAAAGGACATTATGGGAGCGTTTCATGCATACGACATCAGGGGCCGCTGGGGAGTGGACTTTGACCGGGATACCGTATATAAGGTGGGATTTTTCCTGCCGGAACTGCTGGACTGCCGCGAGGTGGCGGTGGGACGGGACATGCGCCTGTCTTCTCCGGTGATTCACGAGGCCCTGCTCAAGGGGCTTACAGATGCAGGTGCCGATGTCTTTGACATAGGTATGGCCACTACGCCGTATGTCTACTATGCCACTGCGGCCAAGGGGTTCAAGGCTTCGGTACAGATTACGGCCTCTCACAATCCCAAGGACGACAACGGTCTGAAAGTCTCGCGGGAGAATGCCCTGCCTGTCGGCTATGACACCGGCCTGGGTACGATTGAGAAATGGATTCTCGATGGGCGTGAGTGTGTCCCCGTGCCCGAGGCAGACCGCGGCAGGGTCACACCCCTTGATCTTCGGGACGAGTACCTGGCCTTTCAGCGACGCTATGTAGGCGACCTGTCCAATCTGCATATCTGCGCGGACCTGTCCAACGGTGTGTCGTCGCTGTTCGTAAAACAGCTGCTGCCCCAGTCCGTGGAGTATATCTGCGATACGCTGGACGGAAGTTTCCCGTGTCATGAGCCCAATCCTCTGGTGCCAGAGAATACGGCCATGCTGCGCGAGTATGTCAAGTCGCACGGCTGCGATATCGGGGTCATCTACGACGGGGACGCGGACCGGGTGATGTTCGTGGACGAGCGGGGAGAGTTCATCTCACCGGACCTGATGATAGCCCTGATGGGGCATTTCTTCATGGAGGGAACCGGCACCAGTCCGGCCGCCAGGGAGCGTCTGGCTCTGAAGTCCGCCGGACAGATTGCCGAAGTGCGGGCCCTGCAGGACATCCGCAGCTCCAAGGCGGTAGGGGAATATCTCTCGCCGATGGGCGTTCAGATGCACACCTGGCGGGTAGGCCGGGCCTATGCCGCTCCTAAGCTCCGCGAGATAGACGGCCTCTTCGGAGGCGAGCTGGCCGGACACTATTATTTCAAGGATTTCTTTTACTCGGACAGCGGCATCATGGCCTCGCTCATCATCCTCGACATCGTGGCGGAGATGAAGCGCCGGGGTAAGAGCCTATCGCAGCTTATCGCCGGCATATCAAAATACTGCAATTCCGGGGAAATCAATTTCAAGGTACAGGACAAGCCGGCTGCGATGGAGGCTGTTAGAAATTATTTTATCTCATTGGAGTCTCCTACGGCGGTGATGGACTTCGACGGCTATCGGGTGGAGTTCCCTCAGTGGTGGTTCAATATCCGTCCCTCCAACACTGAGCCGTATCTCCGCTTTATCTGCGAGGCCTCCTCTCATGAGCTCTTGGCCGACAAGGTTGCTCAGGCCCGCGAGATTATCGGACGGTTTGAGTGAGCAACGGGTGTTTGTCAGAATCTGACATCCACTCCCAGCAGTACATTAAGCGGTCTTATGCGGAACTCATAGTAGACAGATTGTAGCGGCATAAGCAGCGAGTATGTGTATGTCTTGCTGTTCAGCAGATTCTTGGCATTCAGGTAGATGGATATTTTATCCGTAACAGCGCATCTTGCGTGTGCATCCAGAAAAACGGTCTGCTTGAGGTCTCTGCCGTCGATTTTGTCCAGATAATATTCGACGGTAGCGGACAATTCTATCTTATTATGTGGGAAAAACGCCATGGTCAGTCCATGTGTGGAGGAATGATTTCCGCTATTGTTCCATGTCCCGTCTGTGCTGTAACGGTTAAATTCATAAGTGCCAGTATAATTGATACTCATCCATGTGGAAATTGTGCCGTTGTAGGATATTGAGGCGTTGTATATGCGTCCGATGTACCGATAGTCAGTCCTGTCCTGATTAATGGTGGAAGTTGTATTTGAGAATGAAAAATCGGTTGTAATCTTGGAACCGATATCAAGAAATGTTTTTGAGATCGACGCATTAGCTGAAACGGATGAGTAGTCTGTGATGTTATTGGAAAGAATATTGACGATATAGTCATCTATGAAGTACCTTGTCATCTGGAAATCTTTGCTGGAACTGTACTGTGCCGCAGCGTTCATAACCCATCCAGCAGCGATTTCGTTGTATTCCAGTCCCAAGCCCGCATTCCATACCGGAGTCTGTGTTAGTTCGGTACGGCCCTGCACAAAGTATTTGTAGTTGGTCATAATCAGTCCGTCGTACAGCTGCTGCTCGTTTATACTTTTAAGAGTGTATGATGCATTTGCATTCACAGTCACTTTGGGGCCGAGGCGGTATTCCATCCGCAGCATCGGATTGACTGCGAAACTGTGTTTGTCGCTTTGTTCTTGCATCTTGCAGTCAAGATATTGATACCATGCATCGATATCTAAACTGGCCATGAAGCGGCCTGATTTGAATTCGAGATAAATATTTTCAGACGGTTGTACATATTGCAGCTTTACATCGTTATGTGTAGGCACAGTCACATCTTCTCCGAGACTCAGTCCGTCCAGGGATGTCCAGAATGATCTGTGCAGATATCTTAACTCGGTCTCAGTGGACAATGTCCAGTGTTTGCCCATCTGTACAGCATAACTGAATCGGAGGTTATTGCGGAAATATCTTCCTGCAATGTCCTGAAGAGCCCTGGAACTGTCCTCTGGATTGAGTATCGTTGAGTTCTCATTTTTCTGGCGATACTGTGTGAACATACTTATCATAAAGATATTCCTGTTTTTGGCAGCGAATATCATGTTAAGATTGTTCATAAAGTTAATGTCTTTACTATCGGCGGTCTGTAGTCTTTCTTGGGAGCCTCCCAAGCGGTCATCCACATCTGTTCCTTGAAATTCCAGTCTCAGCTTATCATTGATAAATTGTCTGCGCGAGTTTATTTCTGCCGACAAGTCTACTCCACCGTAGTATTTTGTGGAGTTTACGGCATTGATCTCTGTAAAATCCATGACCTCCTCACGGTCATTGTTGTATATGTTGCGAACGGAATTACTAGATTCCATTTTTTCGTGTTCAAACCGTCCGGCAACTCCGAAGAGACAGTTTTTTATTTCGAACTTATTGTCGGAAGTGATGGAGTATGAAGTGTTGAATCTGTTTCTAGATGCGTCCAGAGGAGGGAAGTAGTGATTGATGGACAGGTAATTGGCAGGATTATAGTTTTGACCGAAATTTTTATTGTTTTGGATTATAGCACTTAGTGACGGATTGATGGACTGTGTAATGTTGTTGCCGGAAGCATCCGTACCAGCAGTGTTGATGCTCTGTGCTTTACCTCCAACGTTCATCGCAAATGCATTAGCGGAGTATGGCACCCATGGACTTTCTGCTGCCACTCCGGCTTCAGCAGAAAGTGTGGCGAGCCATTTTGCTTTGGCATTATCTTTGAGAATTATGTTTATAGCCGCTTCCTGAGGAGTGATAATGCCTCGGATGGCCTTAATGTGTTGGTGATTTTCGTATATTTCTATACTTTTAATGTCACGTGGATCAATGTTTTTTGTGGCTAGATTGTACCTGCTTTCCAGCAGGTCTGTGCTGTCTATGTACATACGGCTTATGGCCAGTCCTTTATGTCTGACATAACCATCCTCGCTTACACTGATGCCTGGAAGTTTCTCCAAGATATCTCCCAATACTCTATCTCCTTGCGATATGAGAGTTTGGACGTAGTATCGCGTAGTATCTCCCGTTATCTCCATTTTCTGGGCATTGACTTTGACTTCAGGCAGTTCAATATTGTCTTCCTTAAGGTGTATGGTCATATCCCCGTCAAATGGTGGTTTAATACGAACAGTCTCATAACCCAGGAGGCGGAAGTCCAGGAATAGAGAGTCCTTGTAGTCGCCGCTCCATGAGATAGCGAAAGTTCCATTAGTGTCAGTCTGCCTGAAAGCAATGATGCCTCCTTTGGATTTACGAAGTGTGACCAAAACATTCTCAAGGGGATTGCCTTTCTCCTGTGAGACAACTGTGCCCTTGATATCTCCTGCTGTGGAGGGGAAGACTTTTACTGACAGCATGGCCAATGACAAGGCTATATGTAAAAGTTTGTTTCGCAATATGTCGGTTATTTGTAACTTATTATAAAACTTTCGGGAATGAGCCCCCAGTGCCTGCTGTCAAAAGATACAGAACTGTTGTCTCCTATTGCGTAATAATAGTTTTCAGAGAATGTGAATAAACTGTCATTACAAATAGTTTTACCGTATTGTTCTGTTTCGTAAACCATTACCTTTTCATACAGTTTGCACGTGCTGTCGTTTGCCTTAATGCGATAACCTTTATATGGTAAGACAACAGTCCGACCGGATACTGTTGCCGTATCGCCTGGACAACCGGTACATCTTTTTATGTATACGATGTCCTGGCTTTTGTAAATTTTGTCACCGTAGTTCCCAAGTGGAAAGTAAAAGACAATGATGCGGTCTTTTAATGTTTCGCAAACATTACTACCAGTCTTCCATGTGGCAATCAGGTCCCCGCTATCCAATGTAGGATACATGGAATTGTCTTGAATTCTAACAAGTTCGACTTTATGTAAAAGCAAAAGGGCCGAAGAGCTGAGTAGAAGGCATAAGGTGATGATTATGTATGCACGTAGTTTCATATTCGGTATCGTATTAATGCTCTTCTGTCGTCAGGCAGAAACTGCAGTAGGTAGATGTTTTTCCCATCTTCTGAAAGAGACATGGCCAAGGGGGAAATTATGGTTCCGAGACAATAAGAGTCAAGAAGTGTTCCGTCCCAGTCTATTTTGACTATGTAGGCTTCATTGTTGAGTGTGAATATAGAGAGAAGCCATTCAGCCGTGGCAGTTCCTGTTTTGTATGCTCTGTTTGAAGGACTGCTCACAGCAATCATACCGCCGTCCAGTATGAGATAGTCATTGGGAATATCAGCCGGACCTGTAATCTCGTAGAGTTTTTTTAGAGGGGAGTACTCCCAGATTTCGAGAATGTCATCGTATGGGGACAGATATGCAAGCCTGTATCTCTCAGGATGGACTATGACTGAGCCTTGTGATACGTTGAGTGTTTGGAATTTGTATTTGTCAGTGTGGAAAGTAAGAGTGCTGTCGGATATTATAAACCTGCGGCTGTCACCGTTGTCTATCTTTCCGTCCTGAGACTTGAAACAGTATGGGTTCAGTCCAAGGAGACGGTCTCCATACGGTAAGACATTGGAAAATACAGTCGTCTCATTGTCGATATTGAATTCCCGAATGCTCGGAGAGTATTCCGCTCCGATTATGGCCAATGAGTCAAGGTTGTAGTAGGCTACCTGATGCTTGATGGCATCCAGTATTTCTAAAGTGTCTCCGTATATGCGTGAGAAATCGGAGATGAATATATTATCTTCTGCACCGTAATTAGGTAGGCTGTCAGTTAGTTTGCCCGTTTTGAGGTCTATAATTTCAATACTTCTATCACCTTTATTCACCGTTACAATCTTACCATTGCCAGCGTACATTGCTGAGTATATCTTTTTTTCAGTTACCAAGACTGTATCTCCAGTGAGTCTTGTGGCTGATGTCAAGGCATCAGCCGATAATTTGACGCAGACAGTGCTATTTGTGTTCCCGCAGGCGGACAGTATGTTGGAACACAGTATGACGGTGGATAGTGCAGTTAGTTTAAACAGTGTGCGTGTCATGACGGCATCAATCTTTTTCAATAAAATCATAATTCATGGGTGTGACTCTGTCTGTGCCCTCACCCATTAATTTCCAGCGGCTGTTTACCAGATACAGTCTGGATGCTTGGACGGCATTGGTCAGCATAAGCCGTTTTGCTTTTATATAGTTGGCTCTCTTTGTCTTTACATACATTTTGTCCGGCAGGTCTATGCTACATCGGGTACGATACAGTTCCAAGGCAGTAAAAATGTATTCTCTGCGGCTGTCATACACCTCTAATATCAAGCCGGGTAGACCAGAGAACTTCCAAGGTCCCGACATAGCCGGAATATCAGGAGTGAACCAAGCTGTGTAATCTCTTCCTCTGAAACGGCACGTCGCCTTAAAACAGACCATGTTAAGTATATTCTTGGTACTGTCAGATATAGACCATCCCATCTCAGGCATATCTTCTTCGTACAGGAAATCCTGAGTGATTACCCGTCCGGTGCATGTCAGTCTATCCTCGGGATAGTTCTGGTATATTGCCTCGAAGAATGTCAATGGATATGATATGTCCTCATAAAGAATATTGGATATGACCGGCAGTTCGGAACCTAGTTTTAAAAGCGAATCGGTCTCAAAATATTGAAAATGATAGAACTTATTAATATGTTTCCCAATTTCGAGCGTAGAAGTCTCTTTTATTCGGAGTCCTGAGGTGGTATCGATAGCAAAATCACTGAGATAGTTGACTCTTAACAGGATACTGTCAAGTACTGTGTATCCTGTGTGGGGATAGTCGAAAAAATACACATATCGTTCGCCGTTAAAGTTCTTGCCTTCTACGATTAACTGGGCAAAAACGTTCATGTCTCCGAACAATAAAGTCGGAGATATGAACGAAATCAGAATCAGCAATGTGCGTCGCATAGTCAGTGCGTTAATTCCAAAGGTATACTGGTCCTACGGAAACAAGCCATTGTTTGAATTCCCCTGTACAGATATACATGGTGGTTGTAGCTCCAGGATTGCTCACTAAGTTGTCTGATTCCTTTTTTACTACAGTCCATGCGCATATGTCGTCGCTTCTGGCATCGCATTTGAAAGTTATGCCATTTTCTTTTTTGTAACAATCAACCTCATTGTCGGCCTCTGCTGTTCTGATAGATAAAAGCATATTTGCGGCAACCGAAATTATAACAGCAGCAGTGCAGCAAACGGTAAATGTTAGGACATGTTGAAAATATTTGGAAATGCTCATAATTGTAAATATAAAGGATTAATCAATAGACCATGGGATATATTTGATAATTCTGCCGTTGATTATTAAGTATGCTCCGTCTTGTGCATAGATATCAGAGGCAATAACTTTTCTTGGGAACATCAAGTAATTCTTATCTTGTTGTGCAAGATAATATTTTACCAATTCGTCATTATCTCCTTTTATCATAAGAGCCGGTTCAGGCAGTCCGTCACCACTTTCCCATGTGGCGAGGAAATCCATCAGTGAAGCGATGCAGAAAGAACAGTCTCCGGTAACAACATATGCCATTCGCTTGATGTTGTCGTTAGAAAAAATATCTGGCGTAAGAAAAAGAGTGTCAACTCTTTCCATAGCATCGAAATCAATGGCATCAAGGTCGTATACGAACAGCAGTTTCTGGATTTCCCGCAACTTTTCAGAAATTCCCATACTGGCTGCCCTAGATCGGCAAGAGGATAGCATTGGGATGATAATTAATAATATAGGCAGTATTTTCTTATACATATTCCATGAGATAATGTTCATTCATGAGTTAATCATAGCAATCGGCTCAGGTTTTCAGAATGAACTGCCCTGATATAATGCTATGTCCACAGAATCCATGCGGAGAGAGATGTTTGAGTATTCATGATTGAAGTATTGGTTAATACTTACTAGCAAATATAATAAAAAAAGTGTAAATGCAAAAATATTTCTATTGAACTACCCTGATTTAGGTTGACAGCATAGCTTGAAGGTTGTCGCCTTCATTTTCGGAGCTGCGGCTCGCCGCAGCTCCGGAGTCATGGTCAGAATTTGTATCCGATGCTGAGTCTGGGCCTGAAGTGGAAGTCTGTTTAAGTACTGTATTCTTCTCCCTGTAGTATGAGTTGAAGGAGTCCAGCGGCTCAAAATCTAGGTTGAACAGCGTAGATGGCATCATGCTTGTCGGCTCCTGGCTTCTTCTGTTTTGTATGGCGGCAATGTATGCTCTGAATTTAAGACTGGTAAAACCCTCTCCACTTAAATCAACCCTCTTTATCAAGTCCTTGATGCTCAATGACGTCGAAAATAACGAAAAAGTAAAGTGATGTTCATTCGTTATCCATGTCCCGTATCTAAACAGTAAGGTGGTGTTCGTGTGTCGTTCATGCCAGTGTATCGATTGGAGGTAATGGAAAATATCAGAAAGTCTGCACTACGCTTTCACGAAATTTATGGAGTTCGGGGAAATCTTCTCCTGAGACTTCGAAGTATTATTGATCTGAAGTTATATGCGGAACCCATGTGCAGCATGACGTGAGCTGCTTCTTAAAGATAAATTGTCCCCAAATGTTTTAAAAACTGTTTGGATTACAGGAGATAATATTCTTAGCTTTTGAAAGGGCGCAGGGCTGTCTGACTGAAGATATTCGTGGAAGTCACAGATAAGATTCGTAAAATTTTCTTTAAGATAGTTATGTTACAGCAGTATGATGTCTAAAATCTAAATCCAAAGGAGTGGCGCATTACAGCAGGCCGTCGGAGATGCGGAGGGTGACGGTGCGGTTGTCGGGGTCGATGTCCAGCAGCAGGTCGTCGTGATATGGGATGAGGGAGTCGGAACCTTCGATTTCGAGGCAGATATTGCCTGAGAAATCCATGATGTCCGAGATGATGCCGACAGTGCTGCTATCCTGATTGAGCAGGGTGAAGCCTGTCAGATCCTCAAGAGTGAGTCCGTCCTCATTGATTTGATGCGCGTCAGTCGCGCTCAGTTCGGGATAGCCCGCCGGGTCGATGCAGATATCCTTGCCGGCGGCCTCTTCTGCGTCACTGTGAGAGTCTATGTCCTCCAGGTGGAGGATGGCTTTGCGCAGGCCTTTGAACTGGATATTCTGAATATAAAAAGGAACCGGCAGGCCGTCATAGAACAGCCATACCGGTTCTTCTGTCTTTAAGATGTCTGATATTCCGTCCTGAAAAGACACCATGACATCGCCTTCGGTACCGTAGGACTTCACAATCCTGGCTATCGGCTGCAATGTGTCTTCTCCGGGAAACATCGCGCTACTCTGCTGCGGGAGCCTCTGTGTTCTCAGCGTTTGCTGCTGCCTCAGCAGCTTCAGCCTCGGCTTTTGCCTTGGCCTCAGCCTCTGCCTTTGCGGCTGCTTCCTCAGCTTTGCGCTTGCTGATGGCCTCGGCTCTCTCCTGATTGACCTTGGCCTCTGCGTTGAGGCTCTCGCGGCGGGCCTCGTTGTCAGACTTCTTCAGATTCTGCTTCTTGGACTCGATCTTGGCGTCCCTCTCAGCCTTCCATGCATTCCATCTCTGGTCTGCGACTTCCTGGCTGATGGCGCCTTTGGCAACTCCTCCGTTGAGGTGCTTCCTCAGAAGGATTCCCTCGTATGAGAGGATACGGCGGCAGGTGTCGGTAGGCTGTGCACCTGTGTTGAGCCAGTAAAGAGCTCTCTCTGCGTCGAGTTTGATGGTTGCGGGGTTGGTGTTGGGGTTGTAGATTCCGAGCTGCTCGATGTAACGTCCGTCACGGGGAGCGCGGATGTCAGCCACTACTATGTGGAAGAATGCGTGATTCTTCTTACCGTGGCGTGATAAACGAATTTTAACTGCCATTACGTACAGGTTATTAAATGATTAATAATTAAAACCTCCTTATCTTCTCGAGAAAAGGCCCGCAAATATACGTACTTTTTTCGAATTGCCAAGAATTTCCTCAACAATACGGTGTTACTTCGAGCGGAGGAAGCGCAGGGCACGGGTCATGTAGCGGGGAAGCTGCCTGTGCGGGTCGCGCTTCTCGAGGTGGAGATAGATGCCCCATTTCTTGAGGATGGGCACCTTGAAGGTCTCCACGAACTCGATGAGGGTGCCGTCGGGGTCCTCCACGTAGGTGAAATGCCCGTCAGCCTCGCCCATCTTGAAGTCGCGGCCTCCGTCGCATACGAAACTGTGTCCCAAGGACTCGGCCGTCTCGCGGATGGCCTCCATGTTGCGGATGTCGAAGCACAGGTGGATGAAGCCGGGGTCGCCCCAGTAGCGGCCTTCGTATATCTTTCTCGGGGCGGGTACGTCGAAGCCTTCGGGAATGCGCTGCACCAACTCTATGCGGGAGGTACCCATCACCTCGCTCAGAGGCCCTTCGATGGGCTTGCTGCGGGAGAGCAGGACGCGGCGCAATGAATATTGGCTGCCCGGTACGCCTTTCATGTCAGCCTGGATTCCGGTCACATCGTATTCGACCTTGTCGTAGTCCATCAGGGTGGAGTAGAACTTTATCGACCGCTCCATGTCGGTGACTCCGAGGATGGCTCCGTTGCCGCCGCCGGTGTTCTTGTTCTCATCGATGAAGACGTAGGAGTCGGACTCGACTTCAAAGAGATTGTTCCAGGGGTCGTAGAGGAAGAAATGCTCCCGTCCGTCGGGAGTTTTGGTGACTTCCGTCACTATCCGGGCACCTTGCGCCTTGCTCAGTTGCCTGTATGCGGCCTGCACGTCGCGGGACTTGATCTTGCAGGCGTAGATGCCGAGGTCTCCGAGAGCCGGTTCGAAGCTCACGTAATTCAACTCGCGGCCCCTGGGCTCCCATACTTCGAAGCCGGCGCCTCCACGGAGGTTGTACACCAGGATGGCGTATCGGGGCTGGGGCTTTCCTCCGGTGTAGGGCAGCATCCTCTCGGCCACGCCCTCGGCTCCGAATATCTTGGTGTCGAAGCCGAAATTGTCCTTATACCATTTCCACGACTCGGCGACGTTCCTTACACCGATGCCGACCTGCTGTATGCCACAGATGATTTTATCCATATTGTCCTTGATTTTATCCGTAAATGATTAATGTGCCGATACCTTTCTGGCCAGGATGTAGAACAGCCAGGGGGTGTATTTGTAGAAGTAAGCCATCAGCAGCTCCTTGCCGCCGATGAGTTTCTTGTGCTTCTCCTTGGCTATGGCCTTCAGAGCCACCTTGGCGCACTTGGTCACGTCCATTCCGTTGGCCTGGCCGGGGTCCATCTTGGCGAACTTCTCACCGGAGGCGAGCAGGGCGCTCTTGGATATCTCGGTGCGGATGCGGCCTGGGATGAGGAAGGTGACTTTTATGTTGGGGTACTCCAGTTCCAGGGACTCGTAGAAGCCGAACAAGGCGTGCTTCGAGGCACAGTAGGCCGAGCGGAGCGGGAAGCCGAACAGGCCGGAGATGGAAGTGGTCACTGCGATGTGTATCTCCTTGGCGGCCTTCAGGTGCTCTTTGAATTTCTTAATCAGGTACACGCCGCCGAAATAGTTTATCTCCATCAGCTTGCGGTCCATCGAGATGTCGCAGTCCAGGGTCAGTGCCCGCTGGGAGATGCCGGCGTTGAGCACGAAGAAGTCCGGCCTGAGACCGAGGCTGTCCACATACTCGACCAGTGCGTCGATGGAAGCCGGCTCCTCAAGATTCACTTCCTTGTGCCAGGCCTTCACCCCGTACTGGCGGCAGCGTTCCTCCACCTTCTTAAGCTGTTCCTCGCCGAGACCGGTCAGGATGACATTTGTCCCTCTCTGTGCGAACTGATAGGCGATGGCCTCGCCTATGCCCGTGCCCCCGCCCGTAATCAGCAGGGTCCTGTCCTTGAACTGTACCATATCCGTTTTCTTATTTCAACCTACAAACTTACACAAAATACCGTTACGCTGCTCTTTTTTACACTACATCCATTTTCAGGGCAATGAGGACGATCAGTCCTATCAGTGCCGCCGCCAGTACCAGCAGGAAGGCTGTCCACATCAGTATGGATTTGACCGCGCACTTCACCCAACCGGTGCCGGCGTAGACTTTGTGTGAGGCAACTGTAGTGTAATAAAGCAGGTACAGGAAGAAAAGCCATGTCCAGACGGCGCTCTGTGCCTGGAAAAATCCGTTCAGCAGGAGGTATGCGGCAAGGATGATGAATACGAAACTGTTGAGGTGAAGTACGAATACAAAATTGCCCATGTATCCTATCTTGTATTTCCGGTAGAGGACTTTGCTGAACAGTGCTAAAAAAGGAGCGAGCAGCAGTATCAGGATAGGAGTCCATTTACTGGCATAACTGAGAAAATTGTTTTCGAATGCGGCTTTCTTCAGATTTTCGGCTTCCTGCTCCGGTCCTGCGCTTTCGGATGTGAGTGCGTAGAGCGGGACACCCCTCCACTTCTGCAGAGGCTCCAATCCTGTCCGGTCGATCAGGCCGCCGGCTACATTCACGGTCAGAGTATCTCTAACGGGGCTGTCCGGCTCTGTCATCTTGTATCGGCTGCACTCAACTATCTCGAACAGCTCCGGAAAACGGGCGAGTGCGGACGAGTCGGCCACTATCGCGATGGTTGAGGATTTGTCCAAGGCGGTCAGCCCCGACCAGACTGAACTGTTCTCCCGGAGATCCTCAAACACCTCCAAGGAATTGTCCGGTTGGGAGTTGTTGACGACGTTGACCCATTTCCCCATCTGGGTGAAGAAAAACAGGAAGAACAGTACGGTGATGAACATCAGCAGTCGCATCGGGTGGACGTAGGAGACGATTTTCCCGGCATTGAACTCTGTGGTGAGAAAGCCAGGCCTGCGGAACAGCATCCAGATAGTGACCCATACCTTGCCGTCGAACTGGTAGACATTCTCGAAATACTGCTTGATGTATTTCCAGAAAGGTTGTTCCACATCAAGTGCATATTGTCCGCACCGGTGGCAGTACATTCCTTTCAGCTCCGTTCCGCAGTTCTTGCAATGAGTATATGCCGGTACGGTCTTTCTTCTTACCCGTTTTAACCTTTTCAGCTCAATCTGCCTGAGGATAAGCCTCTTCCTTCTTCTTGCCCGCTCTTTCAGCCTTTTCATTACCGTCTTCTCCCCGGTCTTCTTCTGCCCTGCCTCCTGCGCTTCTTTTCCTCCAGAAACGTCAGGCTTCTTGTCCGTCTCAGATGCCGGAAAAATTCTGTTTTCAATATTCATAAGGTTGTCTGGTAGTAAGTTTTGAAATTTTCGGTAAAAATACTTAATTTTTACGATAATCGGAGCTGTAGAGGTGCGTGTCATACGTGTTGCATGGATTTGAACGGTAAGTGCGCGCACCCTTCTTTTGGGCAATCAGCTGACAATCAGCATCCTATCTTCTCGGTAGATGGATTCCGCCGCCTCAAAATACTCCGAAATCCACCATGCAAAATCATAATATGCTAAATATCAAATATTTGCGCAATTATCAGATGCGCATACTTCCCGTAACTTGCCTGGCCCAGGGGGAAGAGCTATGGATGCGTGGGCAACAGTTCGTAAAAAGTAGGGAGAAAACCGCAAATGGTAGGGAGAAAAAGATGCGTTGGTAGGGAGAAAACTTTATCTTTGCCGATAAAATCAGGAATTATGAAGACGGAACTTGAAAGGCTGGTGTCCAGATATAGGGAATTGGGAATAGAGAGTCAGATAGATTACGGCAAATTCTATCTGTACTCTATCATTACGCATTCAACGGCCATAGAGGGCTCGACGATTACCGAGATTGAGAACCAGATAATGTTTGACCAGGGGGTTAGCCTGAAAGGGAAAAGCCTTGAGGAACAGAATATGAATCTGGACCTGAAGTCCGCGTATGAGAAGTCACTGCAGTTGGCAAAAGCTCATGTGCCTGTTACTGTGGATATGCTCAAGGAACTGTCCGCCTTGGTCATGAAGAATACGGGGAAAGAATACCGGACAGCATTGGGAGATTTTTCATCGGCAAAAGGCGAGCTTCGTTTGCTCAATGTCACGGCCGGTGTCGGAGGTAAATCCTACATGAACTACAATAAAGTCCCGGCCAGGCTCTCCGAGTTATGCGCATGGCTGAATGAGGAGCGTGCCGGATACTCCGCTAAAAGTATTTCCAGGCTGTACGAAATCAGTTTTGACGCTCATTACCGTCTGGTCACTATTCATCCATGGGCGGACGGCAACGGCAGGATGGCCAGGTTGCTTATGAACCAGCTGCAATTTGAGTTCGGGTTGATTCCGGCCAAGATCCTGAAAGAGGACAGAGAGGAATATATAAAGGCATTGGTCGCTGCCAGAGAAAGCGGGGACCTGAATATATTCCGGGATTTCATGACCGCTGTGATGGTCAGAAATCTGACTGACGATATAAAGTTGTATTGTGAGTCGTTGGGAGATGATGGCGAAAGTAGGGAGAAAACCGTAAGTGATAGGGAGAAAAAGACTGGAAGTAGGGAGAAAATCATTGCGCTGCTATCCGAGGACGGTGCTTTGACGATGGCGGCTCTCGCTCGGCGGATAGGCATTACTCCCAAGGCGGTGGAAAAGCAGATCGCCCGGCTCAAGGCCGACGGCATCCTCGAACGCATCGGTCCTGACAAGGGCGGCCGCTGGCGCATCAGGCAGCGCGGTTCCCTCGGGGGAAAAGTGCAGTAATGTTGTCGCTACGGTTACGGTCATCCTGTCGATAATATCCGCACATTCGCAGGCGGAACAATCCCATTATATAAGGTGCTGTTTTTGTGTAAAATTACTATATCTGCAGAGTCATGCGCGGAAGCGTATGGCGGACATATTGGTGAAAGTGTTTTCGCACTGTCCTTCTAAAGAAATCTGGCAGTTTCAATGGATGTAAGGACGACGACAGCACCGTCACTTGTATTGGCTTGTGTATTCTACGCAGACGATACGAGTGTGGGATTGTTTCAGTCTGTTTACATCCGGGTTTTGCCAGAACCTCTTTAGAAACAGGCGGATCAGCTCCACGCTTTCTTTTTGTCACAAACCTGCAGATATCGGGGCTTATCTGCTTAAATTTAGTAATATCAAGTAATTATGAAGAACTTGACTGTAATCTGCAAATGGGCGGCGGTTGCTGCGATGGCCGTGGCTGCCGTGGCCTGCTCGAAGAAACCTGTGGAAAAGCCGGAAGAGCCGGTGGATGAACAGGTGCGGATACCCATCAACATTTCGATGGGCGTATGGACCAAAGTGACGGATGTGGCTTACGAGAAGGGGGACCAGACCGGTATCTACGTGGTGAACAACACCGAAAGCGGTGAGTCCGGTACGCTTGTAAGCAGCGGCAACCATGTGGACAACATGCGTTTCACCTACGCCGAGTACTGGACTCCAGACACCGAGATTTACTGGGCGGACAAGACCACCAAGGCGGACTTTTACTGCTATTTCCCTTACGGAACACCGACGGACGTGACGGCCCATCCGTTCAGCGTGCAGGCCGATCAGTCTGCATTGGAGTCCTACAAGGCTTCCGAATTTCTCTGGGGCAAGGCTACCGGCGTGAGTCCTACGGATGAGGCCGTGCCCATCATCACCAACCGTTCTATGAGCAACATGCTTATCTACCTTCAGCCCGGCAACGGATTCACCGAGGAGACTTTTGCAGCCGCCTCGAAGTCGGTCAGGATATGCAATGTCAAGATTGACGCGACCGTGGATCTGCGTACCGGCGTGGCGACGGCCATCGGCTCCAATACCGAGGTGGTGCCCTACAACGAGGGCGGCTACTACCGTGCGCTCATCGTGCCCCAGACCGTGGCCGACGGGCTTAACCTCATCACCGTGACGGTGGACGGAGTGGACTACACTTTCGCTAAGGGATTCACATTCGAGCCCAACGTCCAGCACAAGTTCACGATAGCGGTCAACAAGTCCAGCGGCGGAGTGGACATCACTATCGGCGGCTGGGAATCGGACGGCGAGGACCATGGCGGTTCCGCTGAATAAGCAGACTTAAATACCTTATTATGAAAACGAGAAATATATTATTGACAGGACTCATGGCTGCTGCGCTCGTCTCCTGTACGGCAGATGCGGACAGGCAGGGTCCCGCGCCGGAGAGTCCGGACGGACTCATCCCGGTGGAACTGTTCAACGAGATCTCGCAGGTGGCCGTCACCCGCGTCAACGACGAGGGCTTCTGTGACGGGGACGCTGTAGGCATCTACGTGGTCAACTACGAGAACGGTGCGCCCGGCCAGCTGCTCGTGGAGCGCAATCAGGGCGACAACGTCCGTTACACTTACGACGAGGCCAACATGAAATGGGTGCCCGAGTCCCCGGTCTATTTCAAGGACAAGAAGACCCCGGTGGACATCTACGGCTACTATCCCTACGGAGTGCCCGAGTCGGTGGAGGCTTACAGCTTTGAAGTGCAGAAGGACCAGTCCACCGAGGCGGCCAACGGTCAGCTGGGCGGCTACGAGGCCAGCGACTTTCTCTGGGGTAAGGCCGGGAACATCGCGCCTACTTCCAGCCGTATTCCGGTGAAGTTCCAGCACCGGATGGCCGGGGTGCTTGTGACCCTGATAGAGGGTACCGGCTTTGAGGCCGGAGAATATGCCGGTCTGGACAAGGCCGTGCTGGTGACCAATACGGTCCGTACCGCGACCATTGACCTGTCCACCGGTGAGGTGACCCCGACCGGGGACGTGCCGGCTACCGGCACCGTGCCTTACTCCCGCAACGGAGAGTTCCGCGCAGTGGTGGTGCCGCAGAGCGTGGCCGCCTCCACTCCGCTGTTCAGCATCACCGTGGGCGGTATCCCATACGTCTTCCGCAAGGACGAGGCCTTCACCTACAACGCCGGCAAGCTGCACAAGTTCACCATCGAGATCTCCAAGAAGAGCCAGAGCGGCCTGGAGTTCAAGCTTATCGGTGAGAGCATTACCGCCTGGGAGGCCGACAACATCTCCCACGACGGCGAGGCCCGCGAGTACGTGCTGATCGACTGTCCCGAGCCGGGCACCCTCAAGGAGTGCATCACCGCCGCCGGCAAGGACTACACCAGGATCAAGAACCTCAAGGTCACCGGCACCATCGATGCCAACGACTTCTTCTTCATGCGCGACGACATGACTGCCCTCCAGTCCATCAACCTCCAGACCGTCAAAATCGCCGCAGTAGACAATTATGCAGCGAATGAGATACCTTCAGCGGCATTTCAAGGGAAGACTACATTGGTTAGATTCGTTTTTCCTGAAAATATTCTCAAGATAGGTTATAGTGCATTTAGTGGCACGAATCTTTCTGGATCATTAACATTGCCAAATAGCATTGCTGAAATAAGTTATGGCGCATTTGAGGAATGTCCCTTTGGGGGAACCTTAACATTACCAAAATCTTTAAAAATAATACAAAGTTCAGCATTTTCATCATGTGGTTTTCAAGGTTCCCTTAATATCCCAGAATCAGTGATCTATATTGGTGACGGAGCTTTTTGGCAGTGCTCTGGATTTACAGGGCGGTTGAATTTGCCTAACAACTTGGAATACTTAGGTTCTAGTGTTTTTTATGAATGTTCTGGATTTACAGGTTCAATAACGATACCAAATAAAATAACTGAAATAGGAAGTCACTTATTTTGGTGTTGCTCAGGCTTAAATGGAACACTAACATTATCGGATAATGTAGTAGTTATTAATGAATATGCATTTTACGATTGTGAATTTAGAGGAACTTTGATATTGCCGGAAAGTTTATTAGTCATAGGGAATGGCGCGTTTTCGGGAATATTTTCAGGGAATAAATTTTCAGGCACACTTATTCTGTCGGAGTCCTTAACTTATCTTGGAGAAGGTGCTTTTGAGGGTTGTTCACGTTTTAATGGTGTTCTGGAAATCCCAAAAGAAATTGTATCAATACCTTCTAATGCGTTTCATGGCTGTTCTCAGTTGCAGGGAGTGGTGCTGTCGAAGAACACCGAGTTCGTCGCGGAGGGTGCATTTGAGAACTGTTTCCAGCTCAACTCAATAGTCTGCAACGCCATCAATCCGCCGCAACTGGCCGAGTCGGCCTTCAACGGGGTGGCCAAGGACAACTTCACCGTGGAGGTGCCGGAGGCTTCGGTGGCCTCCTACAGCGTGGCCCCGGGCTGGAAGGAGTTCCGCCGTATCTCGGCCCATCACGACTTTTCCATCAGCCGCAATCTGTTCCGCACCCTCAATGCCTCCGACTCAAAGATCCTGGTGCTCAGGGCTCCGAGCGGAGAGGCCTGGAGCGTGGAGTCGGCTCCCGAATGGGTGAGCGTGGAGCCTTCCAGCGGCACCGGCAAGGTGGAGGTGACCGTGACCGTGGACGAGCTGGCCGAAGGCTCGGGCTACAGGGAGGGCGAGGTGGTCTTCCTGCTCGACGGCAAGGACTACCGCACCCGCACCAAGGTGGAGCAGTATGACTATCAGTACGGGGACGGAGATGTACTGACGCATCAGACGGCATCAGTGGGTGCCGGAGTGGATATCGTCTTCATGGGCGACTGCTTCGATGCCAAGGACATCGCCGAGGGCAACTACCTCAACGCCATGAACGAGGCCGTGGAGCACTATTTCGCTGTCGAACCCTACAAAACTTACCGCGACTATTTCAATGTCTACACTGTATTCGGGCTCTCTCCCGACAGCGGAGTGGGGGACATGAACACGATCCGCGAGGCCAGGTTCGGCTCAGCCTACGCTCTGGGCGGCATCACTCCCGACGAGACCGTCTGCTTCGAGTACGCCTGCAAGGCCCCGACGGTGAGCGAGGCGGACATCAGCCGCACCCTGGTGGTGCTGATAGAGAACACCTCCGACTATGGCGGCATCACCTATATGTGGGGTGACGGCTCGGCCATAGCCTGCTGTCCGATGAGCACCGATGTCTACCCCTACGACTTCCGCGGACTCATACAGCATGAGGCCGGCGGACACGGCTTCGGCAAGCTCGGAGACGAGAACATCTACCACAACGAGTTCATCCAGACCTGTACGTGTTTCTGCTGTTCACATGTGGACGAATTCAATACCAACAAGGCCAGGGGCTGGTTTGAGAATCTTTCCCTTTCCGGCGACATGTACGAGGTGCCCTGGTCGCATCTGATATTCGACCCGCAGTATTCCAACTTGGTGGACATCTACGAGGGTGGCTTCATGCACATGCGCGGAGTCTTCCGCTCCGAGCCCAACAGCTGCATGAACAACAACGTGCCCTACTTCTCGGCCATCTCCCGCGAGGCCATCGTCAAGCGCATCATGGAGTATGCCGGAGAGCCTTACTCCTTCGAGGACTTCAAGGCCCGCGACGTGCTCGACGCATCCACCGCCGGTGTGTCCAGGTCTTCAGCCGCCGGTTTCGTGGAATATCCGGCATCCAACAGACAGCACAACCCCGTGTATATGGGTGAGAAACCAGTACTGAGATAAAACAGACAGAATTATGAAAAAGTATATTGCAACACTTATTGCCCTTTCGGCAATCCTCTCCTGCGATGTGCGCGAGGCAGCCCGGACTCCCCAGGAGCCTGAGGCTCCGCAGCGCGAGGAGGGCGTGATGTATTTCGAGCCCATGTATCCGGGCAGTACCAAGGCCACGGAGACCGCTTTCGAGCAGGGCGATGTCATCGGACTTTATGTCACCGACTATCAGGGTGAGACCGCTCCGCCGCTTCAGATCTCCGGCAACTGGGCCAACAATGTATCCGCCACTTTTGACGGCACGTCATGGCTCACCTCCAAGAAGATATTCTGGGGCGAGGGCCTGATGGATGTCTACGGCTACTATCCCTACATGACTCCGGTCTCGATAGACGAACAGCCTTTCTCCGTGGCCCTGGACCAGTCCGTACCGGAAGGTGACGGCCGGCTCAGCGGCTACGAGGCCAGCGACTTCCTCTGGGGCAAGGTCTCCGGCGTGGAGCAGACCGCGACCGCGACCGTCGAGCTCCAGTTCCGCCACTGCCTGAGCAAGTTCGTGATACAGATGGTCAAGGGCCCGTCCTACGAGGGCGACTTTCCCGAGGACGCTGAGGTCTACATCCACAGCACCGTGCCCACGGCCACTATTGACTTCACCACCGGCTCGGTGACCAAGGACCTCTTCGGCGAGATGGCCACCATCAAGGCCCGCAAGGTCAATGACAGTACCTTTGAGGCCATCATCGTGCCCCAGCGGCTCGACACCCGCCGGCCCTTCATTGAGATCATCGCCGGCGGCATCTCCTACCTGCTCGAGGATACCTTCCAGTTCAAGCCGGGGATGCAGCACACCCTCTCCCTGACGATCAACTCCAACCCCGACCAGATCGAGATCGAAATCGGCGGTGACATCGAGGACGGCGACTGGAACTGATTCCACTGCCTACTTTGGTCACATTTTTAACCATTAATATTTAAAGTTATGGCATTCAGATCAAGCACTCATCCTTTGATGTCTCAGTTACGCAATGACATAGATGCCTTTATGCGTACAAATTCAGATCTGCTCTTCAATGAATGTGAATTGCAGATACGGCTAACCAATCATTTGGACAACAGCGGTCACTACGATAAAGTGTATGTGGAATACGCTGTGCCGATAAAAGAACTGCATCAGCGCAATCCCGCACTTCTAAACGGAGCCTCATTCCCATGGAAAAGTAATCTGTATGTAGATATTGTTGTGGAGAAAGACGGTAAATTTGCCGCCGTTGAACTGAAATATGCGACATATCCGGTCAACCATACGATAACCCGTTTCGGCCAGCCCCTGTTGTCTGGCAGTCTGATTATAAAGAATCAGGCCGCCATAGACATCAAGATGTACGATTATTGGAAAGATGTACGGCGCATAGAGGTCCTGCGTCAATACTATCCTACCTTAGTAGGAGGCATCGCATTGCTGGTTACAAATACCGCCACATTCTGGAATGGCCCAAGAGCAGGTGTCAATTATGCGGCATTTTCCACTCGTCAGGGCAGTACTGTCGGACCGGGCGTGTTGAGTTGGGGACAAAAAACAGCTCCTAAACTTGTCAGTGACCATCCTGATTTCATGCTGCAGAATGGATATACTTGTAATTGGGGTAATACAGCAATACCTGTACTGACTCTTGCCGGAGTTCCTTTCCGATATCTGCTGACAGTGATTTAAGGCATCAATCAGCCGCGTATTTTAATCTGTAACTTCCGATGATTTACGGTATACACGAAGGCGAGGCTCCGGATATTTCGGAGGCTCGCCTTCAATTGTGGAG
>CALVDI010000017.1 GCA_944326225.1 uncultured Bacteroidales bacterium
TCTGAGGTATCTGTCATGTACGCCTTAGCCGACTGCAATAACTTCTTCGTAAGCTGCGAGCGGGTCTTCAGACCGGATCTGGAAGGCCGGCCGGTAGTAGTGCTGTCCAACAACGACGGCTGCGCTATAGCCCGCTCAAACGAGGCCAAGAAACTGGGTGTCAAGATGGGACAGCCGATGTTCGAGTTCAGGCATCTGATTGAGTCTGGTACCGTCACAGTCTTCTCTTCCAATTTCTCTCTCTATGGAGATATGTCCAGACGGGTGCAGATGACCCTGTCCAGGTTCGCTCCGGCCATTGAAGTATATTCCATCGACGAGTCGTTCATCGACCTGCGCGGCATGAGCCCGGACACAGACTTTGACCGGTGGGCCAAGAATGTATCCCGCGAATGCCGCCGCTGCACCGGCATCCCGGTCAGCGTAGGTGTCTCACCTACCAAGACCCTCGCGAAGATCGCGTCCAAACTGTGCAAGCAGTATCCCGCGACCAGAGGCGGATGCTGGATGCACCGGAAACAGGATGTGGAGAAGGTGCTGAGGACATTCCCGATAGAGGATATCTGGGGCATCGGCCGGCGCTACTCCAAACGGTTCAAGGGATACTTCGGCATGAATACGGCCTGGGATTTCTATACCAGGGACGAGTCATGGGTGAGCAGCGAGATGGGCATCGGCGGAGTGAGGACCTGGAAAGAGCTGCACGGTATGCCCTGTATCGAATTTGAAGATACGGAGCAGGCGAAGAAACAGATTATGATATCCAGAACATTCGCCAAGGAGATAACCGACCCGGATGACCTGTCCGCACAGGTCTCCATGTTCTGCGCGATGGCTGTGGAGAAACTCCGTAAACAAGGCTCCTGCTGTGGCAGCGTAACCACTTTCATTACGACCAACCGATTTCACAAGGACAGCGGCAGGTCGCAATTTGAAAGTCGCCTGACACAGTTTCCGACAGCCACGGACAGCACTATCGAGATCAACGCCGCCGTCATGCGGACTCTGCAGGAAATGTTCCGCAAAGGATACGGGTACAAGAGAGCCGGTGTTGTCCTCGGGGACATCATACAGGCCGATAAAGTGCAGATGGCTTTCTTTGACAATGTGGACCGGGAGAAACATGCCAGACTGATGAGCGTCATGGACAGCATAAACCGCCGCGGCGGACGCAATACCATAGGCGTGGCCTCACAGTCTCTGGACGGTATAAAAATGAACAGGGAGCACTTGTCTCCCTGTTATACCACTGACTGGAACGACATTCCTGTCGTCCACTGCTGATGTTCCTACTTGGCGAAAGCCACTGAACGGGTCTCCCTGATGACCGTAATCTTCACCTGGCCGGGATAGACCATCTCGTTCTGGATCTTGCGGGCAATCTCGTTGGAAAGCATCTCCGCCTCGGCATCGCTCACCTGCTCGGCTCCCACAATCACCCTGAGCTCGCGTCCGGCCTGGATGGCGTATGTCTTGGTCACGCCAGGATAGGACATCGCTATCGCCTCCATATCCTTCAGACGCTTGATGTAAGACTCGATGACCTCACGGCGGGCACCGGGCCTTGCACCTGAGATAGCGTCACCCACAAGAACTATCGGAGATATAAGAGACATCATCTCCACCTCCTCGTGATGCGCTCCGATGGCGTTGCATACCTCCGGTTTCTCCTTATACTTCTCAGCCAGCTTCATACCCAGGATAGCATGAGGCAGCTCCGAATCCTCTTCCGAGACTTTTCCGATATCGTGCAGCAGACCGGCACGCTTGGCTGTCTTGGGATTGAGTCCCAGCTCAGCCGCCATGGTCGCACAGATGTTGGCCACCTCACGGGAGTGCTGCAGCAGGTTCTGACCGTACGAGGAGCGGTATTTCATCCTTCCGACCAGCTTGACCAGCTCGGCGTGCAGACCGTGGATACCAAGATCTATACAGGTCCTCTTACCTGTCTCCATAATCTCGTCGTCCAGCTGCTTGCGTACTTTCTCCACAACTTCCTCGATACGGGCGGGATGAATACGTCCGTCAGTCACCAGCTGATGCAGGGCTAGACGGGCCACCTCCCTGCGGACAGGGTCAAATGCCGAAAGCAGAATGGCCTCGGGAGTGTCGTCCACGACTATCTCCACTCCTGTAGCCGCCTCCAGAGCCCGGATATTACGGCCCTCACGGCCTATGATACGTCCTTTCATCTCATCGTTCTCGATGTTGAAGACAGTCACAGCATTCTCGATTGCCGTCTCGGGAGCTACGCGCTGAATGGTGTTGATGACTATCCTCTTGGCCTCCTTTCCGGCTGTCATCCTGGCCTCGTCCATGACATCATTGATGTAGGACATCGCCTGGGTCTTGGCCTCCTCCTTCATGGTCTCCATCAGGACATCCTTAGCCTCGGCGGCGGACATTCCGGCCAGACTCTCCAGCTTCTCCACAGCATCCTTATGAAGCCTGTCGTACTCCTCTGCCTTACGGTTCACGACCTCCACCTGAGCCTTGAGATTCTCCCTGACCACATCAGCCTCGCGCTGCTTGCGCTGCAGGTCCGAATATTGCTGGTTAAGCTGCATCTCTTTCTGTTTCAGCTTATTCTCAGTCTGCTGTATCTGGGAATTCTTCTCGTTGATATAACGCTCGTGCTCGCCTTTAAGCTGAAGGAATTTCTCCTTGGCCTGGAAGATCTTCTCCTTTTTGATGTTCTCTCCTTCCTGCTCGGCCTCCTTTATTATCTTGTCAGCCTGCTTCTTTCTGGCAGCCTTGATGACAAAAAAAGTAACCGCCGCCGCTATTGCGGCTACGACTATCAGTAAAATGATTACTAACGAAATCTGCATATCTATAATTTTTATATATTGAGTTAATGTTCCCAATCTATAAAGAATTACGACCAGAAGACTGTTGAAGAAAAAAGCCGTTAGAACACTGTTTATCAGAAAAACCTAAAAAAATAGGATTTGAGCTCCGATTGCGGACTCAGACTTCCAACGTCCGGTAAAACCGAATCCCCTTGCGGGTCACCCAGGCCTGTCTTCATCCATCGAGTTGGCTCTGTATTGTTAAAAATGTTGATTTTCGCAAAGAGCGATCTAACGGCTTAAGCTATTATTCCACATTATTTTCTATATACTCATCCAGTTGACTGTCCAAAAGCTGAATACTGTCCCGCATGTCTCCCAATACTGCCTCCAACCTCGCCTTCTCCACCGCTGTCTGCACCAGAGCCACTGTCAGAAGTTCCTGATTGTCATGAAAATTCTTACGAAGTTTGAAATCCGAAAGCTTTTCCGACAACCCTTTTATCGTATTCCTGATAAGACTCTCATCCTCCTGCGGAACCGTGTACTTGAACTTACGGTCAAGTATTGTAACATTGATTACAACATTACCTGATACCAACTTGTCCTTTTCCTCCTCCATAATCAGTTACTCAGCAATGAAATACATTTGTCAATCTCCCGCACCAGTCTGTTTATGTTCTGTCTAGCTTCTTTAACATCCACAGCAGAAGTCTCAAAGGCTCCTGCCAACTGCAATTTATCTATCTTCTGTTCTAATTCTTTAATTTTGTTATTACTGTTTTCCAATCTTTCCCTGTAAGCCTCTATCTCAGAGTCCTTGCGTCCAAGCTCGTCCTGCATCTCCCGGTTCTTCGCCAGAAGATTCTCATAGCGGGAAATGAAGTACTCTATCTTCCTCTTATGCGCTTCGATAAGTATTCTGCAACTCTCGTCCATAATAAACTTACAGCAGGCACAAAGTTATAAAAAATTATTTATCTATCATCATCTGTTATCCCAAACTTGTCCGCATCCATCCAAGCGGGGAATTTTTTCCGGAAACTGCGCAGAGCCTCCATGTCCAGAGATGCCTCCAGAAAGCCTTCCTGCCCTCTCATTTCCCCGCATTGCGCCAGATGTCCGACAGAGCGTCCCTTGTAGTCCACTATAAGGGAGCCTCCGCTGTAACTGTCCTCCGGGCTCTCCCCGGTACGGTTGCAGAAAACGAACCAGGACTGGTTCTCCACCGCCCTGGCATGAGCCAGTATGGATGCCGCCTCTATCCTTGAAGATGGCCACGAAGCCACATTCAGCATTACATCATAGGCATTGTCGCCGGCATTCCTGCTCCAGACCGGGAAACGCAGGTCGTAGCACACATTGAGTCCGATCCGCCAGCCCAGGTACTCCACCACCTTCCTGTCGTGACCGGATGCGAATACCTCATTCTCCCCGCTCATCCTGAAAAGATGCCGTTTGTCATAGGCCTCTGCCCTGCCGTCCGGATACACGAAGTACATCCGGTTATGGACACGGCCGTCACCCATCACCGGGACGGAGCCGGCAAGGGCCGCACCTGTCTCAGCGGCAAGACCACGCATCCACCGCAATGTCGGCCCGGACTCCGGCTCAGCATACTTCACATTGGAAGTAAAACCGGTTGTGAAGAATTCCGGCAACACTATCAGATCCGGCCTCAGCCCCTGCCGTAGACTCCTCATATGCCCGTTAACGAGCCTCTCCAGCCGCATCCTGTTTCCATCAGGATCCTCCCAAAGCACATCCGTCTGGCATACAGACACATTGAGCACCCGCTTCATACCTCTGACCGCTTAAATATCCTATCCACTATCATGGCGATGGCACCGTCTCCGGTCACATTGCAGGCCGTTCCGAAACTGTCCATCGCAATATAAAGCGCAATCATCAACCCCTGCATATCCTCGTCGAAACCTAAAATAGAGCCGATAATGCCTATAGAGGCCATGATTGCCCCGCCGGGAACACCGGGAGCCGCCACCATGGCTATACCCAGCATAAATATAAACTCAGTGTACACCCCTATGTCAGAAGGCATTCCTGTCATAATCGAAAGCGCCAGGGCACAGGCCACAATCTTGAGCGTACTGCCCGAAAGATGAATAGTGCCGCAGAGCGGTATCACGAAGTCAGCTACCTCGGCCCTCACCCCGTTTTTCTTTGCCTGAGCCAGGGTCACGGGTATGGTCGCAGCAGAGGACTGCGTACCGAGCGCGGTCATATAGGCCGGCAGCATATTGCGCAAACTCTTCAACGGATTCTTCCCCGCAACGGCCCCGGCTATGCAGAACTGTATCAGCAGCAGGGCCACATGCAGTACGAATATCACGATGATGACCTTCAGGAAAAGAGCGAGTATCGTCATCACCGTTCCCTCCACGCCCATTTTCAGGAAAATGCCGAAAATATACAAAGGCAGCAGTGGGATGATGACCTTGCGGATGACCATCATGATGACCTCCCGGAACTCGCTAAGCATCCCGCACATGATATTGCCCTTTATAGCAGAAAGGGCCAGTCCCAGCACAAAGGAAAGAACCAGGGCGGACATGACTCCGAACAGGGGCGGCATATCAATTACAAAATAAGGATCCAGTCCGTTGCCGGACACAACGGACTGGCTTACCGCAAAGGCATCCGCGTCCAGTATATGAGGATACACCGCTCCGCACACCCCATAGGCGAAATATCCCGACAGGACTGTCGACACGTATGCGATAAGTGTCGTCGCCCCCAGCATACGTCCGGCACCGCGTCCCAGTTCCGCTATTCCGGGTGCCACAAGCCCCAGGATCAAAAGCGGTATTATGAAGTTCAGGAAATTGCCGAACAGTGAATTGACGGTCACAAATACCCTGGCCAGAGCCGGAGGGAAAAACCATGAGCACCCTATACCGGCCAGAATAGCTATGACTATCTTCAGCAAAAGGGATATCTTTATTTTTCTCATATGTACTCAGTCTGTCTAAAATTGGCCGAATATACCAATATTTTCGTACATTTGTAAAAATGTATGCAAATAGACATGGAGCACAGCAAGATTGTAATCATCCCGACATACAATGAGAAGGAGAATATAGAGAAGATCATACGCAAGGTGCGCTCTCTCGACGGGGACTTTCACATACTGATCGTGGACGACGGCTCCCCTGACGGCACCGGCGCGATAGTCAAGGGATTACAGAAAGAATTTTCCGACACACTTTTCATCATCGAGCGCTCCGGCAAGCTCGGACTCGGCACAGCCTACATCGCAGGCTTCAAATGGTGCCTGGAACACGGCTATGACTATATCTTCGAGATGGACGCCGACTTCTCGCACAATCCCGAAGACCTGATCCGACTCTACAACGCATGCGCCTCAGACGGAGCAGATATATCCATAGGTTCCCGTTACGTGGAGGGCATAGCCGTGAGGGACTGGCCGCTCAGCCGCATCATGATATCCTACGGAGCGTCTTTCTACGTACGCACCGTACTCGGAATAAAAGTGTACGACTCCACCGCCGGCTTTGTGTGCTACAGCAGAAAGGTATTGGAGACCATTGATTTGGACCGGATACGCATGAAAGGCTACGGATTCCAGATAGAAATGAAATACAATGCCTACAGGCTGGGATTCAATATAAAGGAGGTTCCCATCATCTTCACCGACCGCAAGGAGGGCAAGTCAAAGATGAGCAGTTCCATATTCGGAGAGGCGTTCAGAGGAGTAATCGCTCTAAGATTCAGGAAAATAACCCCAAAGCAACACTGATGGGCACACTGATAAAGGACATACGCATAGTAAATGAAGGACGTATGACAGAGGGCAGCGTCCTGATTGAGGGTAAGACAATAGCCTCTGTCATGCAGGCATCGGATCCTGATTACGGACATCAGGTCCATGAGGCAGAAAACTTTGCGGGAGAGGTAATCATTGGGGGCAGTGAGGCGATGCTGCTGCCGGGCGTCATAGACGACCAGGTGCATTTCCGAGAGCCAGGCGCCACCCGGAAGGGCTGCATAGCCTCTGAGAGCGCGGCTGCCGTCCTCGGCGGAGTAACATCCTTCATGGACATGCCCAACAACAACCCTCCGGCAACCACCGTCGGACTACTTGAAAGCAAATACGACGCAGCCGCCCGGGAGTCATGGGCCAACTACTCCTTTTATATCGGGGCCACAAACGACAATATCGAAGAGCTCCGGCGTGCCGACCGCAGTAATGTCTGCGGCATAAAGGTCTTCATGGGCTCCTCTACCGGCAATATGCTGGTGGACTCCCAGGAGGCGCTCGATGCGGTATTCTCCCTCGACGGATGGCTTATAGCTACCCACTGCGAAGACGAGGCCACTATCCGGCACAATCTGGAAGAAGCCAGAGCCCGATACGGTGACTCCCCCATTCCGTTCAGCGCCCATCCGCTGATCCGCAGCCGCGAGGCCTGCCTGAAATCATCGGCAAAGGCTGTGGAACTGGCAAGGAGACACGGCACACGCCTGCACGTGCTGCATGTAAGCACAGCCGAGGAAATTGACATGCTGTCGGAGGCACATGTGAAGCATCCGGGCATCAGCGCGGAGGTCTGCGTACACTATATGTGGTTCGATGACAGGGATTACGACCGTTACGGAAGTCTTGTCAAATGCAATCCGGCCATCAAGACCCAAGCCGACCGGGAGGCTATAACCGCTGCTGTGCGTGAAGGCCTTGTCCAGGCTGTGGCTACCGACCATGCACCGCATCTGTTCGAGGAGAAGAAGCAGGATTACCTCCATGCTCCGTCGGGTCTGCCGACCGTGCAGCACTCGCTGGTGATGATGCTCCAGCTGGCCGAACGCGGCTGTTTTCCCATAGAGCAGGCGGTACGTATGATGTCCCACTCCCCTGCCGACCTGTTCCGTATTGACCGCCGGGGATATATCAGAGAAGGGTACTTCGCCGACCTGGTCATCGTACGCCGCCGTCCATGGACTGTCTCCAAGGACAACATCGCCTACCGCTGCGGCTGGTCTCCCCTCGAAGGGACTGTATTCGACTGGGCCGTCACCGACACCTTCGTCAACGGCACCCGCACAGTCCGCGACAGCCGCCTCACCTCCCTCCGCACCCCCGCCCGCCTGCACTTCCACTGATTGATTCCACAAAAAACCAGAGGCAAGTTCTGCTGCGCTATATCTGACAAATTTGAAGCATCGGTGCGGTGACTGTAAGATTATACCTGATTCACAACGACTTACTGGACACACTGCACATTTGGGCATGTTTAAAAGTGCCCAAATGTGCATTGAACACCCATAACGCACTGATTACCAAGTACCCTCTTTTACACACCGCACCGCCACTTCCAAAATGTTTATGAGTGACATCTCCTCAAACGCACCTCGCCATTACCGTCATACCGGCGTTTCATTATCATCAACCCGATGTCGTTTGAGCAGATAATACTCATGAACAAAACTTCTATAGCCTAACTTTTTCATATCTGCATATCGGTACTTAAAACGTCCATTATTTTTTTACATAAATTTCTGCTTTTAAGAAAGTTGATCAAGTCGTTCTTTTGCCAGTCTGCGAAGACGATTGAAAAGTTCCAAATTCAAAGTCGTACCAAAACTTGCAACTAAATCTTCTTCTACTAGTTCAGCAATTATTGTCAATGCAACACGTTTTTTTGAAAACATAACAACACCCGCCATGAATTTTTCGGAAAGATTTACCCTATCTCCGTCAGTTATAACACTAGAGGATATCATTATGCGAATCATATCATAATAATTAGGGTTTACATCTGAATTTTCACATCCAGGCACAATTTTCTGAATTTTCTGAATATGATTTAAGCATATTAATTCCCAAATTTTTATATCATTTTCGGTGTCTTGTATACTACGACAATCAGATATACAAATGGCATTACCTTGTTCCATTTGTTTCATTAATAAATTTACAGCAACTTTATAGTCTCTGCCGACATAATGTCTCCAATCATTCGTTTCATCTTAAATGTTCTAAAGTTTCGGAAGTTCTAAAAATTCATTCAGAGTCAGCTGACAACCAGAACCCAATTAAGGTTGCGCTGACAATCTTAAGGGACAAGACTAACTGCATTGACTTATCAACCAGAAGACTCCCAGAAGAAACAGCATCATCAATGGAAGTCCAAGACATCCATACTGGTGCAAATCACTAAAAAGATCATCTTTAAATTTTTTATGACAATATGGACAGGTTCTTGCAGACGATGGTATTTCCATACCACATTCAGGACAGGTCTTCTTGTCATTTCCCCAAAGTAAACCCATAATACAATAAATCTATTGATGCTAAACAATTATACCCAGTTCATACTTTATAAACCTATATTGGTGTAGGTTAATACTTTCCCGTAGGCCGTGCCGTTTGAATTCCGGACATAAGCACGGACGTAGATTGTCCGTCCTTCAGGTATGCCGGTCACAACACTGGCGAAAAGAGTCCCCTCACTGGTCTGCGCCTTTACCGTCGCGACTCCCGGTGTATTGATTTCAGGTAACGGATCTTCAAAGCTTACTGCAAAACCGGATTCTGTATATGCCGGATTCCCTTGCCATTCGATGATGCCGTTGAGCTGCGCCCGCGATGGGTCGCCACTGTCTCCGACAATAGAGTATGTCGTCACTTCCGGGAGTGAATAGCTCAAAAAATAATCGGTCTCGCCGTAGACAGGCTCACCTCCCTGAATCAGATAGGGACGGAAGCCACATACTATGTTACCGTTAACCCCGGTCAGACGTAGAGAATAGCTGCCCGTGCCGTCCGTTCCTGACACTACCGGTGTTCGTTTGTCAAGAAGCGTCGGCTGAAGTTCCGGCCCTCCGGCCTCATACCACTCCATCGCGTCCACAGCAATATACACAAAACCTTTCTCGGTATACTTAGGATATCCCTGGCTTACAACTCCGGCATTGAGCTGAACCGTTCCGAGACCCTGGTTGGAACTTCCATAATTCGTGACACTCGCGGACTCCCACACTGTGGTGAAATTCACCGTATTACCGTATATCACCTCACCGTCCTGCACGGCGTATGCCCTCACATAGTACGTAGTCTGACGTTCCAGGCCGCTTAGGAGACTGGAATATTCTCCGGCAACGGCAGCTCCGGCCACAGGAGTCCTGCTGTCGTTTATATCCGGAGAGACATCCGGGTACGCGCTGTAACAGAAGCCACGCTCGGTATACGACGGATGTCCGACAGAGGCAATATATGCATTGACCCTTGCGTAGTCCACATCAATCTCCGACGGCTCCGAGGTACTTATCACAGTGCGGCTGGATGATGTGATGAATGAGACCGTCTCCCCATATGAGGCCTTGCCGTTCTGAACGGCATAGGCCCGGACATAATATGCCGTCCCCGGAGTCAGGCCGTCAATGTCATATGTGAATCTGCCTATTCCTCCGCCATTGACCGTGACAGTGTTGTCTGACATATCAGGAGACATATCAGAAGACATGCCGTAGCAGAAGCCTTTCTCAGTATAAGGCGGCTCACCCTCGTTGAGAATGTTCCCGTTGAAAGTTGCCGAGTAAAAACTTATGCCGCTTACATCCGATGTACTTACTGAGACCTCTTCAAATACCGTTGTGAACTGTTTCGTCTCTCCATACACTATATTCTCATTCTGTATTGCGTATGCCCGGACGTAATACGTTGTATTGAGTTCCAGACCATCAACCTCGTAGGAGTAAGAGCCTATGCCAGTACCGTCAACAATAACTGCATTGTCCGTTATCTCCGGCGCACTTGCCTTGCTGTAACAGAAACCTTTCTCAGTATAAGGAGGCTCACCTTCTTCTATGATAATCCCATTAAATGTAGCAGACATCGCACCTATATTGCTGACATTCGATGTTGAAACCAACACACTGTTGAACACGGTGGTAAATCTGACTGCATCTCCGTACACCGGGCGTCCGTTCTGTATTGCATATGCCCGAACATAATAATCCTTACCTGTTTCAAGACCTTCTATATTATAAGAGAAATCCCCCTCTCCTGAACCACTGGTCTGAAGTCTGGAATCCATTATTGTCGGCATGGGATTATTATTCCCGGAATAACAAAAACCGCGCTCAGTATATTTAGGATCACCCTCCTCTGCTATTCTTCCGTTAAGAATTGCAGATGTGGATGTAATTCCACTTACAGCAATTGTCGCAACTTCTGTAATGCGATCAGCTGAAGTAAAACTAACATCATTACCGTAAGCCGTTCCTAATTTGTTCACGGCATAAGCACGGACATAATATGTAGTATGCGGCTTTATACTTACAGATTGTGAGAATATCTCTTCATCATTGACAAGTGCCTTATAAGAAGTCACGCCTGTATCTCCAATAAAGGGGCACTCGGTTTCACTGATGACAAAACCTCTTTCAGTATATTCAGGGTAGCCTGGATCAATGATTTCCCCTTGAAGTACCACTTTATCCGAAGATATATCCAACGGTTCCAGTGTATTCAGTAAAGGAAGTGTCTCCTCAAGAGGTTTTATATAACCCAATGCGGAAATCTTAATATCCGACGACTTGTCCAAATCTGTTGTCAATATTTCTAAAAAAGTAGAGTTATATCCCGGATTCAATTTCCCCCTGTCAATTTCAACTGTTATACTCTCACTTTTATTACTCTCCAGCAGGCCGTCCTTTATACCGACATCAGTTATCCATGGAGATGAATATCTCAACTGCCATTCAAGAGTTCTCAGGCTACTGTTCACGATATTGAATGACATTGAGTTCTCCTCCATATCATCTCCGAAATAAAGCGAGTCCCTGTCAGCGGTTATTTCAATAAAAAGCTGATCAAGCAACGGATTATTCTGTCCACCCTCTCCGCATGATACAGTCAGCAGAACAGCAAACAACAAAAGGAATTTAATCTTCATAGATTCCGGAATTTACGGGCGTTCAACAAAATCTATCCTATAATCAGCGATACTGCCTAAAAATAAGCCTCCTATACGTTTCGAGCTATTACCGCTCACTATGATGCAGAATTTTTTCCACCCGTCCCTATATTCGTACTTTACCTGACCGCCTACGGCCAGAGGAGCATCGCACGAATTGGTAAACTCAACCTCATACTCACCGACCCAGCCGGTACGTCTGGCTGTAATGCAATTATCGTATAGGCCTGTTCTTACCAGATCTATTCTTTTGCTCTCAATCATATCCAGTTGCCAGTCGTCCCCGTCTCCGAGCCTATAATGCGCCTTAATGTCAGCCTCATATGCACCTCCGTCAGCCTGTAGTTTCAGATGCATGTCGCAAACATAGATGCTTCCGCTGAAATCCTCATACGTCACATACGCTTCCTTTATTTGGCTACAGTCATCTGTTATCCAATACCAGTTGCTTCCTAAATAACCGTCTTTCATGCCCGAGATCTTTCTTCCGACCAAATCCTGTTTTATCTTATTCAAGTCAGGCTTTGGAGGAATAATAGTCAGTCTGAGACTATCAATACACCGCAACAAAGGTATCATATCCGGACTGCCACTCCTGTTTGCCTCCTTATATACTTTAAACGCATACATAAATTCAGCATTCTTTTTCATATTGGTCAGGTACTTACCGCTTTTCTCATTGTAAAATTCCTGCGCGGCAAGGATTTTCTCAGCTTTCAGCTGCTCTGCATTATCCGATATTTCCTTAATCTTGCCGCTCACTTCTGCCCTGCTGGTGAAATCCAACGGGTTGAAATCCTCAATCAGTTTGGTATACTCCGACATACAGTACTCAGAAGATGCGTTTTCCGCATCAATATACAGCTGTGCGGCCTTCCGTCCGTCTGATTCAGGAGAGGAGCAGGATAAAGTGGCCGTTATTGCCGCAGCCCATGCAATAAATATTTTCTTATTTTTCATTGTTATACACTTTTCCTGGAATTAAACTAAGATTGCCCTTTGCCATCTCATTGCCTTTCATAGCGGCCTCAAACCACCATTGCGCGGCAAGGTCAGTATTCTGAGGCACACCCTGTCCGTTGTAATAACATGAGCCCAGATCATTCTGTGCCTGCGCAAATCCCTGTTCAGCCGCCCTTTGGAACCAGTATACAGCCTGAACAAAGTCCTGTGTAACCCCCTGTCCGTTATAATAACATACTCCCAGATTATATTGGGCCGCTACATCCTCCTTCTCTGCGGCACTACGGAAACACGACACAGCCCGCTCATAGTCTCTGCCATTATAATACACCGTGCCCATCGTGCTCTGAACGGAAGGGAGATTCCAATATAATACACCTGAGGCAGGTATAAATACAAACAATAAGAAAACAGCAGTTACTATCATGCCTTTTGTACCTTTTCTCACAATATCATCCGGCTCGTCGGAGGGTGTAGGGAAAGGACTCTTTCTGCATAAGAGTGCCAGCAACCATACCGGTCCGGCAATAGGTATGAGAACTATCCAGAAATATCCGCCGCTCTTTCCTGCATCATGCAGTCTCCTTACTGCTGCGGCGATACCGCCAATAGTCAGCCATAAATACAGCAAGGAGTAGAACGCGGTAATGATATTACGCGTGGCACCTGCCTTTAAATCAGACACAAGCATAAAATATAAGCCGGCAATAATCAAGGAGAATGCTGCACATGACAATACACCCAACCAGTAACGGCGACGGCTCATCCTTCCCTTAAAATCAAAGGTATCCTCAAAATACGTCTTAAAAAAGTAGTACTTGAAAGCCTCATTCGACGGAATGGTCTTCTTGTTGAATGAAATTTTCATAAGTCTAAATATTATTTTGTCATAAACATTACTGAATTTCCATATGATATCTTCCCTTCCTGGAAAACATACGCCCTTACATAGTAAGTTGATTGCTCTTCCAGATCTTCTACAAATCCCTCAAAGCCACCTGTTCCTGTCCCACCGACAGATATGGCATAATCTGTTATCGTTGGTTCCGAGACAGGACTTTTAGCATAACAGAAACCTCTTTCTGTATAAGGAGGATTGCCAACCGAGACGACATATCCGCCAAGTCTTGCGGATGTTGTACCGATGTCACTGGAATACACTGGCAATGTAGACACAAGAGCCCGCTCGTATTCCGTAAAAAACGGTGCATCTTTTCCATATATCACTTCCCCGTTCTGAATAGCGTATGCACAAACATAGTAAGTTTCTCCTGGTATGAGTCCATGTACTCTTGCTGAGAAATTTCCAGTACCTGTACCGCTGACAGCGACTCTATTGTCAGTAATTTCCGGCTGCTGATGTGTGGCATAACAAAATCCACGTTCACTATATGGCGGGTCTCCCTCTTCAACAATAGTCCCGTTGAATGTTGCCTCTGACGGCATAATATCGCTCACCGCAAAAGTCATGACCACAGTAGGCAGTCCATATGAAGTATAAAAAGAAACCACATTCCCATATGCTATGCCCAAATCATTAACAGCATATGCACGGACATAATAAGTTGTCATAGCTTCTGTAATAACATAACAGGAGAAAGAAGGTTCATTATTTTTTTCAACTTGATAACAATCAACATTTGAGTCTCCAATGGAGGGAAAATTGTTTTCCAGACTTACAACAAAGCCGCGTTCAGAGTATTCCGGATTTCCTGCATCATTGATTATACCTTTAAGTATTGCAGAATATACATTGATATCTGAGGGTGGCAAAGTTGTCAGTGCAGGAATCCTTTCCCCTGTAACCCCGGTAGTTTTAAATGCTGTGACTTTGACTATCTCACATCCGCCTCCAGAGTAAATCCTGAGCATTGTCTCGTTTTCTCCAGGCTTTAAAGCACTTCTATCAAGTTCCAAAAATATCTCCTTTTGAGAGTATTGACTCAACGAGCCAGAACTTTCGGGCAATATACTTTCTTGAGGCAGCCAAGTACAGGAACTAATCACCCACCAGTCAAGCTGCTCTCTGCTTTTGTTTTGAATAAAAAAAGACACTACATCCTTGTCTTCCCCAAAACTTATTGAGTCTACATCCGTTGTCACATAAGTAGGAAGTGTATCAAATAACGGATTACGGCCACCACTGCCACCACAAGAGAAAAGCGACAGTGACATTGCGACAAATATGAATATAGAAAATCCCTTTTTCATAATCAACAGCTACAATAGACCATTATACGAAATTGTTACGCCGAATGGTTTGTTCAACTTTGTCCCCAAAGAGTCATTTCTAAAGATACTTGTCATCCCCCAGTCCCCACCTACCATTATCTGAAACCATTTCCATCTGAGTCCGGCACCAACTCCCCAAAGCATATTGAAACGCCTTAAATCCTCATTTAAGGAATACAGGCTGATCTTTTCTCCATTATCTGTCATATTATAGGCCAAAGAGAAGTCAAAACATGGACCAGTATAGAAAAAAACACTAAGGTCTTCTACAATCTCATACCTGAATTGAAATCTTAATGGAAATGACAGGTTACATTCGAATATACTGATTATATTATATTCTGATAAAGAAAACTCAAAATACACTCCAGTCTGAAACCCCATACCATAACCGAATTCGGGCGCCCAGTACATACCGGCATTCCATGAAGATGAAAAAGACTTTTCTTTATCTTCTCCTACATAACACCAGGGATATTTACCATAAGAATCTTTCAACTGCTTTGAAGCATAGCCGACTGCAACGCCCAAAGGACGCGGATCTCCGATAGGCTCAAAATTGACATTACTGAAAATACTTCTTGATTTAAACTTGCGCGGTTGCGGTCTTGATACCGTTGCTGGTTGCCGTGCCAGTCTGTCCAATGCATATATTGCGGAAACCTGGTTCTGCGCAGCAGCCCTCCTATACCACACTTTGGCTTTTGTAAGATTGGATCTGATATCTCCTAAGCCTTTTTCGTACATGTATCCAAGATAATACTGCGCAACGGGATGACCTTGTTCGGCTGCAATCTTAAACAGATTAAATGCTCTTAAATAATCATGTCCCTGTCCCTCTCCATCACCTTTATAATAGTTCATTCCCCGCTTGAACAGTTCCTCAGGTGTCATTTTTTTATTCGGCGATTCTGGCAATTCTTCATCCACATACAGGATCAGCTTACCCTGAAAGAAGTCCTCAATCGCCATTTGAAAGTCATTATTTGCATGATAATTCGGATGACGGATAATCAATCTATATTTTCTTCCAAATCCTCCTCTCAATAGCGAATCCTCCAATGCAACAATAAAGCGTTCGTTATGTCCATCATATTTCGGTTTCCCGATCATCGGTTCTCCATGAGAGGAACTTATATCTATCTCAAGATCTGAAATACCAGTATATATAAGCAAGTACAAACACCCTGGTTTACCGAATCCTGCCGGTATGCTCGAGTTGTCGTTCTTTCCAACTTCAATCTTCAATCTCCCCTTACTGCTTTGTGCATTCAGAATATTGGCACTGAACAGCAATATTAGGATTATTACAAAATATGCATATATGCGCATCTCTTAGTCATTTTCTTAATATTATTGCCCAATCCAGTCAATATCATCCAGTGAATACAGTTCTCCCGGTTTGTATTTGACTTCATGTCCCTTATTGTCTACAGCAGCCTGCCATGTGCGTACCCATATTATGGGTTCCTTTTCATTTCTAAAATCAAACAGGAGAAACAGATACCCCTCATCACTGTAATTATCCGCCTTCCATTCCTGATACAGATTCACTCCATATAAATATGGATAATCTATATGCTGTGTTATTTCCAGTGTTGTAAGTTTTATATTAATCCATTTATTATTGTCAAATACTTTTTTGCGTAGATTCTCTATGTATTCTTCCTTAGTTTGGACCTTATAACCCACCTCCTGCAGTACTATGCCATCTGTTGTTACCCGTCTGAACACATTGCCTGTAATTATCAGTGCATCGTCACTGTAAATTGCTTCGAGGTAATTTATATCCTTAGTATTATAAGCGGTTCTGAAATTGGCGATGACATTTTCTATTATTTGCTTTTGTGTCGCATCAGCAACATCATCAGCATCAACCTTATTCATTATATTGGTGTACTGATGCATATCAGGTGCAATATTAACCCCTGTTATTTTACCGTTATGATTGAAATTAAAATAAAGTTGCTGATACTTATCGCCTTCCTCGCCTCTGACAAAACATACAGGAATATTCCTAACCTGATAACCGTCATATCTGTGCAGCACTCTTTCTGCCAATATTCCCGCCTTTGTACAGTAAAACCGGCTGTTGCCCCATAAGGAAAGCAATGTGTTTCTTGCCGAGTCGGTCAGGCTCTCTTTCGGAAATTCAAGAACACTGCTTCCATTATCGTAAGCACGATTGACTGCATTCAAAACAGCATTGATGTTGGTCTGCATTGTTGTCCTGAGGGCTGTTTCTGTAAAATCCCGTAAAACCACCTTCGTATTATGCTGCGAGTATGCGTTTGTAAAGTTCAAGAATACTATAAATACACAAACACTAAAAAAAAGTTTTCTACCTAAGTCTTCCATTGTAATAATTTAATTTGTCTGTAAAAAGTACCACAAAGTATATCCTTGTTTCTCATAAATTTGAACAGGATTCGTTATTGTCCGGCCATTCAGTAAATTCATGCGGACAGCATCACCTTTGCCCAACAGCGACACTATGTCTCCATTTTCATCAAAAACGGCGATACAGCATTGTGCCGGCTCGGGAAAACCGACAGTTGAGTTCAGGTCACCATAGATATAGCCGCTCCTTACCAAGGCTCTGCAGAACTCACTGTAATTCTTACAGGCAAGCAGACTTTCTGAGATCTCTGTCTCGGGTACTGTATTGTAATTTTTCTCAGACCGTGACAATGTCCTGCTGACTGTGACAAAAACACTGTCTTTATGAATCCAGACCAGCACACAGGCCTGACCTTCATTATTAACTCTGCCAGTATGTGCATTCATCTCCACCTCTCTAAGCATCTCATCCATTGTCATCGTAGAACTCACAGCTTCCGAAACAATGTTATTGACCAGCGCCTCCACAGCACGAGCCCTTGCATCCGTAACCGTCATGGCATAGCCATATTCCGCATAATATTCTTCTGACATCATTATACGCATTTCTTCCTCATCTCCAATATAATTCTGAGAAAGTGCATCTTTTGACGAAAACATTGCGATTAAAGAAACCGCGACAAAATATATCAGTCTATTCTTCATCATATTCAAATTTTTTCATCAAAGTCTGCTGTGGAATATTTGTATACAACACCATATTGATAACACCATTCTCAAAGACATCTTCAAAAGTCGAGGAGACTATGGCAATATGTGCGATATTTGAGAATTTGTCCTTGATAAAAAGAGTACCATCTATACAGTTTTCCTCAATATTGCTTACACCAAAATATTTTTCGTAACCTTTAGAAAAATAATTCTGGAAAACATTTCCCGCAACCGTATATGCAACTGTGCCTGAATAAGTGCTGTGCGTAATATTGAAATCAATATTATCCTCCTTCATAGGATAAAGCAAAATATTCGTCAAAGACTCCACCGGCATTGACTCTGCAAAGACCACATTAAATTCCTCACCGCATTTTCGGAAATACACATCACCTTTTATTTCCGGAATAAGGTATGTACCTCCGTCAAGAATCGATATACTATCATTCAATGGATGTAAGCCTGCAGGCGCAATGACAGCAACTGGCGCAATGTTCTCTTCTTTGCCGTAATGTGACAACTGAAATGCCATATACTGATCCCGTTCTTTTTTGTTCATTCCATATATCAGTTCACAAGAAGGCTTTAAATTTAACGACACTGAACGTCCGTTTTTCGAAACCAAATCAATATAGCAGACACATCCCTCATTACGAATGTCAATTACATTGCATCCTTTAAGCCAATTATAAACGGAGTCACTGCAAATTTGAGAAGTCTGTGGATGCAGCAATACTTTATCAACATAGATATACAAATCTTCCAGTTTATATTTACTCAGCAGTTTCCCCATATCATCAGCAAGCAACATTTCCATAGAAATCCTTTCCAGAAAATGCATTATTGGGTTATGACATATAGATGAGCTGTCACTGTCATTAAGAAAATGCCAGCCGATATGCTCCAAACATCCATACATGTCAAACTGCAACGACACGGGTATAGGAGTTCCGATTATCTTTTCACAATATATAACAGTATCCTTATCAATATCTGCCGGGATTTCATCAGATAATCGGGAAACTATTTTCTCCAGTACAGACGAATATGTCCTATACTGTGCCGCAGATACATTTCCTACAGAGAGCACAGTAATACCAAAACTCACTGCAATAAAGATACAATGTAAATTCAAGTGTTTCATTGTGAAATTTCAAGATATTTTTGAAAACTTTCCTCTAAATCAATCGGATTAGGCCTTTTCCCCACAATTAATTTTTCCTTCATGCGACCATCCTGATAAAATAATGTTCCACTTTGGATATCTCCGTTTGCCCAAATTCCAACAAAACAATCACCATTTTCTGCAAAATGTTTATCCAGATCATGTGTTGCAATCGGTGTTCGGGTTGTATAATACATTCTTCCTTCGCCCTCTGGTATTCCCTCTCTGCTTGTTTCTCCAATATAATACCCGAAAGAGTATGTGAGTGTAGGCCTTGACGTATCCAGTCGTTTTATTATTTCCACAGTATCATGCTCAGTCACATACACAGTGTCTCTTCCCTCTACTTCTATAGTGTCTTTCTCAGTGCCACCTCTTTTTTCTCCTGGGAGTATTGATCCCTTACCGTTGCCTGTTGTATCATCACACAAATTCTCAATTAAATTTGAACCATACCCTTTTTCTTTCCTATTTGCTGCAATAAAAATTATTGCAGCGACAATTACCACAATCACAGCAGCAATCACTATAGCCAAGACCTTTTTAGAAATCCCCCCTTTGTGGCCATCCTCCACCTCATAGAGAGGATGGCCGCATTTGGGACAGACGAAGTCCTTGTCATCAGGCACTTCGATAATCTTGTTAAAATTAGGACAGTTATCGTCCAGATTTATACATTTGCCTTTCATGGTCGCTTTTCTTTAGTCAGTCATCCTGTCGCTATCGTGATCTTCCAGAATCCCGTAAGCGGTGTTTCTGGCATCAACGAATCTATCCCAGTCATTCTGGTTGCGCCCGCATTCCTTCTTTACCAGCTCGGATATTTTTGTGTCCAATGCATTCCTCACATCAGCCCGTCTGACCTTGGACAGGTATTCGGCCGTTCCAAGTTTTGCAAGCACGAGTTCCTGTATTCTGAGAGCAGTCACCTTTTCAATATTCTCAACTGCATTGCGGTATGTCTGGCAGTGCAGGCTGATTTTCTTGCCAGAATCGGTATAGAAGTAGACTTTCTTGCCCGTTCCGTCATGCATATATCCAAGTTGCACAATGTCAAGGGCAAAGGCAAGAGCCAGATATGGCGAGAACTCCTCGCGTTTCTCCTCATTGAACTTTTCGGGATACAGCGAAGGGAACTGAGGACCGTCCCCTTCGCTGTGCAGCAGAAGCTTGTGCTGCACATCTCCCGGCTCGGATATCTTGACCTCATACTCCCTGCGGAGAACATCCACATCCTTGATGAATCTCAAGGGGATACCTGAAGTTATAGAGAGAATAATTATTTCATTGGACTTGTAATTCTTGGCGACTTCGCATTGACCAGCTATGCTGCAGAACTTTTCCTTGAATTTCTCCCTGAAATTCAGAGCATCCTCATATTCCGGAAGAAACAGCACATTGAAGCTTTTAAAAGGTCTACTGTCTGCTCCGGCATTTATTTCCTCAGCATTTTTCTTTACAAGGACTCCCGACAACCTTATCTTGTCCTCTATGAAATTGCCAAGCCCCTCCTCATCGTAACCATACTGGGATGCTATCCTCTCAAGAATATTCACCTTACCTACCTTTTCTTTTTCTCTCTCAATGAGTGCCTGAGCCGTGTCACCGCAGATGCTGTCAAACGCATTGACAAGGACAGTCATGTCGCATCTCTTGACCATTTTCGTGAAATCAGGGTGGTCGTCATGTATCTCCTCTATCATCTTCCTGCGGACATTCATGGCATTCTCCTTGTTAAGCTTGTCATCGCGGATATAATTCTTAGTACGGTTCCGCACCTTATCCGGCTCATACATCTTGAATGTGATCGTATTTTCTCCAGTGGTCGTACTCTCTCCGCTCCTGCACCTGCTGCTGATGGCCACATCAAGCGTATCCAGATAGTCCGTCATACGTCTTTTCAGTTCGCAGACAGTATCCCGAAGTTCCCTGAGCTGGTCATTAACCCGTCTGAGCAACTGCTGCGCGTAGTCATATCCGGCCACTTCGGTCATCGCGCAGTATTTTTTCTTCATGAGCTCCGAGTGCGTATTGAGAATCTTCTCATGCTTGCCCATCATGTTGGACCATGCGCCTATCCTATTCCATGCTTCTCTGTTTTCCATTATCTTAGGTTCAATCTTATCCTTCAAGTCAAGACGCTTTTTCTGCTGTTTCTCTCCAAATTTCTCTATCCTCGATTCATTGACCTCAAGAAGTATCCGCAGATACTTCTCCACTTCTATGATGGATTTGTCCCCATTGTCCCAGTCCTTGAACAGGTCCTGTTCTATAAGTCCCCTGATATGACTGGCGTATCCCTTTATCTCTTCCCGTTGATTTCTGAAGAACTCCTGAACACCGGCACTTCTCCAGCCTTCCTTATAGCGTTTTGCGCACAGGTTCTCAAGCTCGGTCAGCCAGTCCTCTTTATTCTTGTCCTTGACCAATTGCTTGTACTGCGACACCTTTTCCCAATCCTCGCTGAAAGGAAGCCACTGAGAATAATTGTCATCAACAATCTTCTGAGAAAGCGTCAGATGCTCCTCGTCTATACGCCACTCGGGGAATTTCCCGTTCCGGTCGTTGCGCAGTTCGGCGGCATAGCCAAGTCCTATTTCGTCCTCCGGCTTCTCGATGAAGCCCAGATCACTCCAGTTGTTGTACTTGAACTGAAGCACGGCCTGTTTCTCAAAACTGTACTGTATGTATTCCCTGATTTCCTGATCTGGATATTCGATGCGACTTATGCCGAAACTCATGAAGCGATTGCTTCTCACGCCGTCTTCTGCTTCGACTTGTTCGTTCTCATTCTGCTCCACTCTCTGAAGATCAGTGTTATCCACACGCTTGCTGGTTACCATTTTATAGAACAAGAAGTCAGCCACCACCTCAAAGAGACCGCCTCCCGCCACATCTATGACTCCTCCATCTACATTGACATTGGAAAAGACGTAAGCACAGTTGAACGCATCCATTCCTCTGTCAGTAAGCAGCCTGCGGACCTTGCCGGTACGAGAATCCTTCCTCCCTGACACATCATAAGGCTTGTACTCCTTTACACTGAGAGCATTGAGTTCCAGAAGGGCAGCATAGCCGTTCGGCCTGTAATACCCCAATGAAGAGGCCCAGTTCATAGGAGGCATTGTCGCTGTCTCCGGAAGTTTTGCATAGATGACAATCCTGCAGTCGTTGGTTTCAGGCATGTCCCTGATCTGCGCCACTACATCCACAATGCTTCCGCTACCTGTACCACCGGCAAGACCCGCACATATATGGAAGGTTATCTCGTGCGACTTAGATATTTTTCGCATATTCTCCATGTGTGTCAGCAACTTGTACTTGAAATCATCAATATTCCATGCGAAAAGCAGCCTTCCAAGCCTTCTTCTCTGCCCTCCTGTATCATCTGTGATTCCACCTTTGATCTTGTCCCACACTTTCTGGTCTCCAATCCAGGCGTTTATACCGGGATAATCCTCTATCCTGCTGAGAATTGAGGCAGAAGCTCCGTTGATTTTCACTTTGTCTCCGAGATCCAGGGCCACGCTCTTGCCAAGTGTGCGCCATGACTGCTTTTCATCCATATCCCTTGTCGATGAGTCCACCCACATGTATGACACGCAGACATCCCCAATCTTGTCATTCGGAATCTTGTTTGTACCGAATTCCTCATACACTCTTTTTCTGAAAGCCTTAATAATGTTGCCGCCTGTACCTCCCAGACCGATAATAAGATGATTTTCCATATGTTACTATTAAATTAAAATTATTTTACACTTTGTTATGAAAGTAAACTCCAGCAACTGATTCCGTCTTTTCTCAACATCAGTATAAGCCTCAGTATTATTACTGCAAATACCGCCGAAAGTCCTGTTGTGATTAAACTTATCACAGGCACGGAAATTCCATACATAAGTATGATATTTATGCCTGCCACTATTATTGCAGTCCATGTTATCAACCAGAAACCTTTACGCCTCCATCTCAGCAACAACGCATATCCCGAAACAAGAAGCACCGCCGAAATAATTGCAACGGCAATCAGCCCATATACATAATATTCATCCACATACCGAACTATACCCATGTATGTTATTGTGGTATAAATAGGGGAAATTACATTTGCTATGATTCCCAACCAAAGCCAGAAAGCCACAAAACCGTTTCTCTTTTTAGAACTTGTCGCTACTGAATTTTCCATAATCTATTAATTTAAAGTTTATTAATAGACATAAAAAAGTGGACTTCACTCTTCGTCTGCCATCTGAGGTTTTCGACTACCTATAGCACAAACAAATGAATAAAGCCCACGTAGCATTAAGCAACGTGAGCGTTGAACTTTATTCATTGTGCTATAATCTAAAAGTGTCGAAATTTCAGATGGCACGAATAAAAGCTAACGCTTCAATATGTCTTTTCAAATATCCTTCACAGGATTTTCACTCACAAATATATATTATTTATCCAACATATCATATTATTTTCAAACAATTATTCTCCGGCAAGATTCATATTCTTTTTGAGATAATTAATCTTCATTCGTTTTACCATTTGCGTAAAAAACTTAATATCAGGTATTTGACGGAAGAAAAAGTTTGTTTAGCTTTGCTGTATGGAAAATCATTGGCATATTTGTACGGACGGGCTGGAGAAGAATGTGATTTTCAAAAGCGACACGGATTATATCTACGGCATGAACAGCATACCGGTATGCGCTGCCGGGAATCAGGTGACGATATTGGCTTTCTGCCTAATGAGCAATCATGTACACTTTATCGTCCATGGAGAAGAAGATAACTGCAGGAAATTTATCACTCAATATAAGAAACGGCTGACTGCTCTCACAAATCTAAGCAGTACAAATGTCTGCATCAAGCATATAAACGATGACGACTACTTGATGAAAGCGATAGGATATGTCCTTCGCAATCCTGTCTCTGCAGGGATAAGACTCATGCCTTATCATTACGACTGGAGCTCAGCATCGCTGTACTTTAAGAAACCGGACAGCGGCAGACTTGGCAAAAAAATCGGCACTCTAAGCTATCGGAGTAAGCGGGAATTGCTTCATTCTCAGACCACATTGCTTGATGAATACATCCTTACTGAAAAGGGGCTGATACTGCCGGAATGTTATGTGGATTTCGAATATGTCGAGAATCTGTTCAGATCACCTGCAAGACTGATGTATGCCATGTCACGGAATGAAAACATGGAAATGGAACTCTCCGGAGATATCCTGCATAAGACAAAATACTCCGACGAAGAACTTTCAGGAACTATAAAAGAGCTGTGCGAAGAAACATTTCAGAAGTCATCCGCAGATTTACTCAGCATCGAAAACCGATACCGTCTGGCCAAGATCCTCCACAAGCGTTATCGACTGAGCCGGAAACAACTCGCACGCTTAACTATGACCGAACCGTCTCTGCTAAAGACCATGCTGTAACTCTCTGCTGCGCTATATCTGGCAAATTTGAAGCGATGGTGCGCACAGGCTCATTACAATCCTGATTATCAATCCGTTACAAAACACCACTGCACATTTGAGCACTTTCAAACATGGCCAAATGTGCAGCACTAAAAGAAATATCATTGATAATCAGCAATATCACTATCCTGACCGCACCGTCGGTACAGAAACGGGCATGGTCCGGTCTGGAAGTGCTGCGTTGAGAGGAGATGAGCAGCCGGCGGTCTTGTGAAAAGTGTGACGGGTCAGTTGAGGAGTTCCAGGGCGATGCGGCTGCGCTTGAGGTCCACCTCGACGACGCGGACGCGGACGTGCTGGTGGACTTTGAGGACATCGGAGGGACGGGAGACCCGGCGGCGGCGTCCGTCAGAACCGGCGGCACCCATACGTGAGACGTGAATCAGGCCGTTCTGCTTGATGCCGAAGTCCACGAAGGCCCCGAAGTCAGTCACATTGGTCACGATACCGGGCAGCTCCATACCGGCCTGCAGGTCCTCTATCGTGTGGATGTCCTCGGCGAACTCCAATACCTTATAAGATGCACGCGGGTCCCGGCCCGGCTTGTCCAGCTCCTGCATGATGTCAGTCAGGGTCGGCATGCCCACCTCTTCGGACACGTAGGCTTTCAGGTCCACTGCATCGCGCAGGTCCTTGCGGGCTATCAGCTCGGCCACACTCACGCCGGCATCCGCGGCCATCCTCTTCACCAGAGCATACCGTTCCGGATGCACGGCAGTGTTGTCCAGCGGGTCAGCCGCCCCCGGTATGCGCAGGAAACCGGCGCACTGCTCGAAGGCCTTCTCGCCTAACCTCTTGACGTGCAGCAGATCACGGCGCGATGCAAAGGCCCCGTGCTCGTCCCGGTACTCCACGATGTTGCGGGCCATAGCAGGGCCGACACCGGAGACGTATGCCAGCAGGTGCCGGGAAGCGGTATTGAGATTGACCCCCACACTGTTGACGCAGTTCTCCACCACCTCGTCCAGACGTTCTTTCAAAAGCCCCTGATCCACATCGTGCTGGTACTGCCCCACCCCTATCGACTTGGGGTCTATCTTCACCAGCTCGGCCAGCGGGTCCATTATGCGCCGTCCGATGGACACGGCTCCACGCACGGTCACATCGTACTCCGGGAACTCTTCCCGTCCCACCGGCGAGGCCGAATAGACCGATGCCCCGTCCTCGCTCACCGAGTAGACACGGACACCCTCGGGCAAGGCTATCTTCTTGATGAACGCCTCGGTCTCGCGGCCTGCCGTGCCGTTGCCGATGGCTATCACCTCTATCCTGTAGGTCTCCACCATATTGGAGATCTTCTTCATCGCCATGGTGCGCTCATTGCGCGGCGGATGGGGATATATCGTATCGTTGTGCAGCAGCGCTCCCTGCGCGTCCAGGCAGACCACCTTGCAGCCGGTGCGGAAACCGGGGTCGATGGCCAACACCCGCTTCTGTCCGAGAGGCGGGGCCATCAGAAGCTGCCGCAGATTGTCCCCGAAAACCCGTATCGACTCAATATCTGCCCTTTCCTTGGCCGCCTTCAGGGTCTCGTTCTCAATCGAGGGATGCAGCAGGCGTTTGAAAGAATCCTCCACGGCGTAGTCAATCTCCAGTGCGACGGCATCAGAGGGAGAGGGCTTGCCGCGCAGTACCGAGGAATATATCCGGTCCAGAGTCCGGTCCTTGTCCACGTCCACCTTCACGCTCAGCACTCCCTCACGGGCTCCGCGCAGCACGGCCAGCACCCTGTGGGACGGTGCCCGGGAAATATCTTCCGAGAATTTGAAATAGTTCCGGTATTTCGAGGCCTCCTCGCTCTCCTGGTCCACGCCCTGGGCCACCTTAGCAGTCAATCTGCCGTACTTGCCGTATGAGCGGCGCATCATCTCCCTGACCGGCACCGACTCGGATATCCACTCGGCTATGATGTCCCGGGCGCCGGACAGCGCACTTTCCGCATCGGGAACCTGCTCCGACACATAAGCCGCGGCATCTTTCTCAGGGTTTCTGGATTTGCAGGAAAATATAGCCTCGGCCAGAGGTTCCAGGCCTTTCTCCCGGGCAACAGAGGCCTTGGTCCTCCGCTTGGGGCGGTAAGGCAGATACAGGTCCTCCAGCACCACCGGGTCCAGGCACTCAACGATCTGCTTTTCCAGCTCAGGGGTCAGTTTCTCCTGAGAAGCAATGCTTTCCAGTACAGAAGCCTTACGCTTGGCCAGCTCATCGAACTTCTGACAGTAATGCTTTATCTCCGCCACCTGGGCCTCGTCCAGCCCTCCGGTGCGCTCTTTTCTGTAACGCGAGATGAACGGCACGGTCGCCCCTTCGGCTATCAGTTCCACACAATGCTCCACTCTCCAGGGAGCCACGGACATCAGTTCCGCAATATGATTGACATACAAACTTTCCATACAGTCAATATTTTCACGAATATAAGAAATTTTCCCGAACAAAATATGCGTTAGAATGGGTAAAATGCAAGGCATTGAGGTTCAGGGCGAAGGAGTTTACTGACGTAAATGACTGAGCCATGATACCGATAATGCCGCAGCAGTTTGCCCGTTATAACGCATATTTAATCGCAGGAGACGTCCTGCAGGCGCTGCCGATACGACGAGAATATCTTGGACTTGGAGACATAGCCGACATAGCGGCCGTCCTCGTCCACCACGGGCAGGTTCCAGGCTCCGGTCTTATCAAACTTATCCATCACACTGTCCATACGGTCAGTGGACAGGACTGTGGCGGGAGCGTTCTTCATCAGAGTATAAAGCTTGGTCGTATCGTACTTGTCCTTATCGAACATTATCTTTCGGATATCATCCAGACCGATGTAGCCACGATAGATACCGGCATCGTCCAGAACCGGGTACAGATTGCGTGTAGAACGTGCCACAGCCCTTACCAGATCGCCCAGAGTATCATCCAGCCTTACAGCGGTAAAGTCTGTCTCAACCAGGTCTGAGGTCTGCAGAAGGGTAAGTACGGCCCGGTCACTGTTATGGGTTATAAGGTCTCCCGACTTGGCCAGACGCTTGGAATAGATGGAGAAAGGCTCGAATGCCCTCATCGTTGCGAATGATATTGCCGAGACAATAATCAGAGGCAGCAGGAGCGAATATCCGCCCGTAATCTCCGCTATCAGGAAGATAGCCGTCATCGGAGCCTGCATCACACCGGCCATGAGTCCAGCCATGCCCACGAGAGCGAAATTGGCCTCCGGCAGAGCATGAAAACCCATCAGGTTGATGGTTCGGGCCAATATGAAGCCGGCAATACCTCCGACAATCAGAGTCGGGCCGAAAGTTCCTCCGACACCGCCTCCCGCATTGGTAAAGGACATCGCGAAGACCTTCAGAATCAATGCCAGCGCGAAATATATGGGAATGACCCACTTATATTGGAATATGGCGGCAAATACGGAGTTCTCCAGCACCGAATCCGGATGACCCTGGAGCATATGTCCGAGAGAGCCGTACCCTTCGCCGAACAACGGCGGGAAAAGGAAGATCAGCACACCCAGCATCGAGGCGCATACAGCCCACCTCTTGAAAGGATTCTGTATCTTCTTTATCCGGTCTTCCAGAGAAAGGGTCGTCCTGAGGAAATACAGGGACACAAAGCCGCAGAGCACTCCAAGCAGGATATAATACGGGATGTTGCCCATAGCGAACGCATCCACCGTACTGGTAAAGGGCACCTCGCGGCCCAGGAACAGATATGAGACCGTCGTTGCGGTCACAGACGAGAGCAGCAGCGGCAGGATGGAAGACATGGATATGTTGAACAGCAGTATCTCCAGACAGAACAGGATACCGGCCATCGGAGCCTTGAATATGCCTGCGACCGCCCCTGCGGCACCGCAGCACAGCAGGATGGTCATCTGCCGGTATGACAGCCCTAGAGAGCGGGCCACATTGGAGCCGATGGCCGCGCCGGTGTACACGATGGGAGCCTCAGCTCCTACCGAGCCGCCGAAGCCTATGGTGACGGAGCTGGACAGGAGGGAAGACCACATATTGTGGCTTTTAATACGCGAATTATTGCGGGATATGGAGAACAGAACCTTTGTCACACCGTGTCCGATATCGTCCCTGACGACATACCGGACAAAGAGCAGGGATAAAAGCATTCCTACTCCCGGATAGACCAGGAGCAGGAGATTGTTCCACGAGGCATCGAACCATCCGGTCAGAAGCCCCACGATAAGTTCTATGAGTTTCTTGAGTATTACGGCCGCGGCTCCGCTTCCCAGACCGACGACGATGGCCAGGATTATCATCAGCCTCTGCTCAGGCTGACGCTTGAGCCACGCGAGCGGCTTAGTCATCCAGCCGGTCATCGTCCTCCTGCATCTCCTCCGCCTCACCGGGGAATACGTCTCCCTCTATCTCGGGAACCACCGTATCGTCCACAACATCCTCGTCGAAGAGATCATTCTCAGCTTTCTCGTAATCGTCTATATCCACGTCTATCTTCACAAGATACACCGCATCGGGAATATCCACCTCCACGGCATAGAAGAAAGTTCCGTCAGGCTTGTCCACCTTGAAGATATCGCCCATATAATCCGCATATCCTCTGGGATACTTTTCCTTAAACGCAGCCTGAAGTTCAGGTGACATATTGTCATAACTTATTACGGCTCTCTTCTTTGGACGCTGAGCCGGAGATTTCACATTCTGTGCCATACTTTCAATTGCTAAAAACGCTGCAATTATAATGTATTTTTTCTAAAAAAAAGAGATTTTTGGATTTTCTTTCCCTTGATGCTTCTTTCCACGAAAACAGAACGCTTGGAAAGGTCCTTCCCGGTATAGAACATCACAGACGAGGCAGTCATGGGAGTCGGAGTGAAGTCCTGCACTTGTTCCAGACGTATACCCCTGAGTTCCTTATTCTTAGACAATGCTTTCATATCCTGCAGCGTACAGCCGGGGTGAGAGGATATGAAATACGGGACTATACGGTACGGAAGCCTATCCTGTGCGGCAATCCTGTCAAACTCCCTTCGAAGTACGGCAAACAACTCAAAGGAAGGTTTCGACATGAGCTTCAGGACATGGTCCTCGGTATGCTCCGGTGCGACCTTGAACCATCCCGAGGTATGGTTGACGACCACCTCCCGGAGGTATTTCCGGGAATACTCGTCCAGAAAACCGTCCCGGTCGAGGAAAAGGTCATACCTGATACCGCTTCCTATAAAGGCCTTTCTCACCCCGGGAACCTCCATTATCCTGCGGTACAGTTCCAGCAGGCGACGGTGCGAATGTTCCATATTAGGACATCTGGAAGGGAAAAGACAGGACTTGCGGGCGCATACGGCACAGCGGCGACTGTCCCGGCCATGAAGTCCGTACATATTGGCGGTAGGAGCTCCAACATCCGATATCACACCCTTGAACTGAGGCATCCCCGTCAGCAGGCGCACCTCAGCAAGTATCGATTCCTCGCTGCGGCTACGGATAAACTTGCCCTGATGTGCGGCTATGGTGCAGAAACTGCATCCGCCGAAACAGCCCCGGTGGATGGTCAGGGAATTCTTTATCATCTCATAGGCCGGTATCTCCTTGCCCTTGTAACGCGGATGGGGCTGCTTGGTGAAGGGCAGGCTGTAATAAGAGTCCATCTCCTCTTCTGTCTCAGGCGGGAACGGAGGATTGACCCGCACATATCCGTCCCCGTAGGGTTCGATGAGAGTGGAGGCGTGGAGCCGGTTGGCCTCCTTCTCCTCTATATTGAAATTGTCTATGAATGCGTCGGAATCAGCCAGGACACGCTCGAAGGAATTGAGCAGGACACTGCCTTCCGGCAGATGCTCCGGCTTGCCTTGGACAAAATACGCTGTCTGCGGAATATCTCTCAGACTCTGCCCCGCCTCTATGGCCCTGGCCACCGCTGTGACGGGACGCTCGCCCATACCGTAGATGAGACAGTCCGCCCCGCTGTCCACCAGGACTGATGGAAACAGCCGGTCCTGCCAGTAGTCGTAATGGGCCAGCCTTCTTAGCGAGGCCTCTATGCCGCCTATGACTACCGGGACGTGCGGATAAAGACGCTTGAGTATGCGGGTATAGACGGTCACGGCATAATCAGGACGGTGACCGGCACGGCCTCCGGGAGTATATGCATCGTCACTGCGCAGGCGCCTGGCCGCCGTATAATGATTGACCATTGAGTCCATGGCGCCTGAGTTGACACCAAAAAACAGGCGCGGGGCTCCCAGTTTACGGAAGTCCCGCAGGTCATCCTGCCAGTTGGGCTGAGGGACGACAGCCACCCGGTAGCCCTCCCGCTGCAGCACTCTGGCTATCATAGCCGTTCCGGAAGAGGGATGGTCTATAAATGCATCTCCCGAGAACAATATGACGTCTATAAAATCCCAGCCGAGACGCTCCACCTCCTTGACGGAAGTGGGGAACATATATGCCTGCCCTGTGTCCATACACATAGGCTACATCCTCTCTGGAAGACGTATACCAAGAATATCCATTGCCTTGACCAGAACGGCAGCGATAGTGCCTATAAGAGACAGCCTTGCATCCCTCAGCGCCGGATTCTCCTCTTTCAGAATGGACACATCATGATAGTACTGGTTGAACTCCTTGGCCAGATCGTAGGCATAATTGGCTATCAGGGCCGGTGACAGGGCCGCCCCGGCCTCGGCCACTTTCTGAGGATACTGGTTGAGCAGCTTGATGATGCTTATCTCCTTCTCGTTAAAATCCACGTCTTCCGGCACTGAAGGCACATATCCGGCCTCCGCCGCCTTGCGCAGGATGGAGCGGATACGGGCATGGGTATACTGGATGAAAGGACCCGTATTGCCGTTGAAATCGATGGACTCCTTTGGATTGAAAAGCATGGTCTTCTTGGGGTCCACCTTGATGATAAAATACTTCAACGCGCCCAGGCTCAGAGTCCTGAAGAGCTCATCCTGCTCCCTGGAACTCATATCCGCCAACTTACCCAACTCCAAAGATGTCTCCTTGGCCGTATTGTACATCTTCTCCAGCAGGTCGTCCGCATCCACGACAGTACCTTCGCGGGACTTCATCTTGCCTTCCGGAAGCTCTACCATACCATAGGACAGGTGGTAGATATGGTCCGCCCATGCGAAGCCCAGCTTCTTGAGTATCAGCTTGAGTACCTGGAAATGGTAGTTCTGCTCGTTGCCCACCACATAGACATGCTCGTCCAGGTTGTACTCGGTAAATCTTTCCACGGCCGTACCCAGATCCTGGGTGATATACACTGATGTGCCGTCCTTACGCAATACAAGCTTGCGGTCCAGTCCATCGGCTGTCAGGTCGCACCATACCGAGCCGTCCTCCATGCGCTCGAAGACTCCCTTGCGCAGACCGTCCTCCACCAGCGACTTGCCGTGCAGATATGTCTGGGACTCGTAATAGATCCTGTCAAATGACACTCCAAGAGCCTTGTATGTCTCGTCAAAACCGGCATAGACCCATGAGTTCATCATCTTCCACAGGTCTACGGTCTCCTTGTCGCCCTGTTCCCATTTGACCAGCATCTGACGGGCCTCCTGGAGTATCGGAGCCTTTTCCTCGGCCTCCTCCTTGCTCATCCCTTTCGCCTCAAGCTCCGCCACCTCTGCCTTATAGAGGTCGTTGAACTTCACATAAAAATCCCCGACCAGATGGTCTCCTTTCTTGCCGGAAGACTCCGGGGTAACTCCGTTGCCAGCCTTCTTCCATGCTATCATGGACTTGCAGATATGGATACCGCGGTCATTTACGATATTGGTCTTGATTACCTTATGGCCGTTCTCCTCAAGCAACCTCGACACAGACCATCCCAGAAGAATATTGCGGATATGTCCCAGATGCAACGGTTTGTTGGTATTCGGCGAGGAATATTCCACCATAACTGTCTTGCCGGAGGCCGGCAGACGGCCGAAATCCCTGTCCGCCGCTATGGAGGCATATACCTCCTTCCAGAAAGACGCGGAGAACTTTATATTCAGAAAGCCCTTGACCACATTGAAGCTTTCCACTTCGGGGACATTGGTCTTAAGCCACTCCCCTATCTCCTGAGCAGTGGCCTCGGGAGCCTTGCGGCTGGTCTTCAACAACGGAAAGACCACCAGTGTGATATCGCCCTCAAACTCCTTCCTGGTAGCCTGAAGCTGCAGGGGGACATTAACGCCAGAAGCCCCGTATAGGGCTTCCAGCGCATTCTTAACCTTATCTTGGATAAATATTTCCTGATTCATAAATTATGATCTATACTATTTAAGACCTCTGTTCTCAAGCAGGGGCTCGATTGACGGCTCCTGACCGCGGAAATTGACATACAGAGTCATGGCGTCATCCTCACCGCCCTTTTCCAGTATATCCTCGCGGAACTTGCGGGCCACCTCCGGATTGAAGATATCACCGGTCTCCTTGAAAGCCTGATATGCATCGGCATCAAGCACTTCGGCCCAGATATAGCTGTAATAGCCTACGGTATATCCGCCTCCGAAAACATGCGCGAAGTAAGTAGAGCGGTAGCGGGGAGGTATCTGCGGAAGCAGTCCCCTGTCACCTAGAGTCCTGGCCTCAAATTCATTGACATCCAGATCTGCAGGAACATCGTTCATGATAAAATAATCCATATCAAGCAGGGACGCAGCCAGATACTCGGTAGTGGCGAAACCCTGACCGTACTTACCGGACTTGTCGAGCTTGTCCACCAGTTCCTGGGGAATCACCTCTCCGGTCTGATAATGCTTTGCGTACACCTTCAAGACCTCCGGCTCGAATGCCCAGTGCTCGTTGATCTGCGAGGGCAGTTCCACGAAATCCCTCGTCATCGGGGCATTGCCCTTATATCTCACATCCTGCAACAGTGACTGCAGGGCGTGTCCGAACTCGTGGAAGAATGTCTCGGTCTCATCTGGGCTGAGAAGCGCGGGTGTGTCTCCATGACCACGGGTAAAATTGCCCACAATCGACACTATTGGGATGACTCTCTCCCCGTTCTCGTAACACTGCTCACGATATCCTGTACACCATGCTCCGCCTCTCTTAAGACCGGGACGGGCAAACATATCCATGAATATCACACCCAGTGTCGTACCGTCCGCATCCTTACACAGGAAGGCCTGAGCCTCGGGATCGGGAACTGGCACGTTGTTCAGAGGAGTGAATGTTATACCGTAAAGCCTGTTCGCCACATAGAAGATGCCCTCGCGGACATTCTCGAACTGGAAATAAGGCTTGAGCTCATCCTCGGAGAAATTGAATTTCTGAGTCTTTGCCTTCTCGAAATAATATCTCCAGTCAGCGGCGGTAAGAGCATCTTTCACACCCTCGGCCCTGGCTATTGGCTCCATGTCCGCGAGTTCCTTACGCGCTGAGTTGAGAGCCGGAGTCCAAAGCTGGTCCAGAAGCGCGTACACAGCCTCCGGAGTCTTGGCCATTCTGTCCTCCAGGACATACTGCGCATAATTGTCATAGCCCATGATCTTGGCCTTGCGGTTGCTCAGATTGACCAGCTCTATGACTATGGCCTTGTTGTCGTTGGCGTTGTCATTGTTCCCGCGGTTAAGATAACCGTTGAGAAGCTTCGTCCTCAACTCACGGTTACCATCGAACTGCAGGAAGGGCATCATACTGGCATTATCCAGGCCGAAAACCCACCAGCCACCCATACCTTTCTCTTCGGCACGACGCGCGGCGGCGTCCACAGCCGCCTTGGGAAGACCTGCGAGATCCTGCTCATTCTCCACGACCAGAGTAAAGTCTGCTGTCTCTTTGAGCACATTCTGCTCGAAAAGCAGCTGAAGCTCGGAGATACGGGAGTTTATCTTCTTCAACTCCTCCTTCCTGTCCGCGGGAAGAGTCGCACCGGCTCTCTCGTAACTCTTGTAAGTCTCTGTGAGCAGACGCATCTGGTCCGGTTCCAGACCGAGATTGTCCCTGTCATCGTATAGGGTCTTTATACGCGCAAACAGAGCCTCGTTCATGGATATGCTGTTGAAATGGTCGCTGACTATCGGAGCGAGCTCTGTCTCCAGAGCCATGATCTCGGGAGTGGCGTTGATGGAGGCTCCGTTGGAGAATACGGCATATATCCTGTCAAACAGTTCTCCTGAGTTGTCCAGAGCGACAATGGTGTTCTCAAATGTAGGAGCTTCGGGATTGGCCACTATGGCGTCTATCTCCTTGTTGTGCTCCTCAATGGCCTTGAGAACGGCCGGTTTATAATGTTCCGCCCTGATCTCGGAGAATGGAGCTATCCCGAAAGGGGTGTTCCACTCTTCCAGAAGCGGATTCTTACTGTTGCACGATGTCATCATAAGCGCGGTTGCAAATATTGCGGTTGCTGTTAATACTTTCTTCATATTTATTGATAGTGTTCTGTGTGTCTGTATCCTGATTATCCGAGATAGCTCTTGAGCAGCTTACTGCGGTTGCTGTGTCTGAGACGGCGGATGGCCTTCTCCTTGATCTGACGCACCCTTTCACGGGTCAGACCGAACTTCTCTCCGATCTCCTCCAGGGTCATCTCCTGGGTACCGATACCGAAAAAGTCCTTCACGATATCCCTCTCCCTCTCAGTAAGTGTGGAGAGGGCTCTCTCTATCTCCTTGTTGAGCGACTCGTTGACCAGTCCCTTGTCGGCGTTGGGCGAGTCGTTGTTGACCAGCACGTCCAGCAGGCTGTTATCCTCACCGTCCACAAACGGGGCGTCAACAGACACATGACGTCCGGAGACTCTGAGCGTATCGGCAATCTTGTCCCTTGGGATATCCAGTATCTCCGCCAGCTCGTCTGGCGAAGGCATCCTCTCGTTGTCCTGCTCGAACTTCTGCAGGGCCTTGTTGATCTTGTTCAGGGAACCTACCTGGTTGAGCGGAAGACGGACTATCCTGGACTGCTCGGCCAGAGCCTGCAGTATTGACTGACGTATCCACCACACAGCGTAGGAGATGAACTTGAAGCCACGGGTCTCGTCAAACTTCTCGGCGGCCTTGATGAGTCCGAGATTCCCCTCATTGATAAGGTCCGGAAGACTAAGGCCCTGATTCTGGTACTGTTTCGCAACAGAAACAACGAAGCGGAGATTGGCTTTCGTCAGTTTCTCAAGGGCTTTCTGGTCGCCCTTGCGGATTCTCTGCGCCAACTCCACTTCCTCATCAACCCCGATGAGCTCCTCCCTGCCTATCTCCTGGAGATACTTGTCGAGAGAGGCGCTCTCACGGTTGGTAATCGATTTTGTAATCTTTAGTTGTCTCATTATATTTTATAAACCTATTCCATAGTAGTAGAGGTTGCCGTCCGGATAAAAGCCCTCAATCAGCAGAGACCTTCTGGATCTCTTGACCTCGGCAGCCACATCCTGAGGCGATGAGACCGGAGTATTATTAATATAGGTGATGATGAATCCCTCCTTAATACCCGCGTCACGTATCTTGCCTTTCTCTACAGACGCAATCTTAACTCCTGCCTCAAGTCCAAGCTTCTCCAGCTCCTCCTTCGGTGCGGGAACCAGCTGCGCTCCGAAGAGATTGACATTGCCCTGACGGTTGTAGGCGTTCATCTCCTGAGTATCCTTGCCGATAAGGGTAACATCCATACTCATGGTCTTGTCACCTCTTCTTACCTCAACCTTAATCTTGTCTCCGGGACGATGGGCATTGATAATCTCCTGCACCGCCGTACTCTTTGACACCTCTGCCCCGTCTATGGACAGAAGAATGTCCCCCTCCTCGATTCCGGCAGCCTCAGCAGCACCGCCTTTCACTACCTCAGCTATATATACGCCCTCGGTCGTGGAAAGTTTCATTTTCTCTTTCAAAGTTTCATTATTATTTATCATGCTGATGCCGAGCATGGCGCGCTGAACGGAGCCGTATTCCTTAAAGTCCGATACTATCTTCTTTACGATATTGACCGGCACCGCAAAGGAATACCCTGCATAAGAGCCTGTCTGCGAGATAATGGCAGTATTGATACCGACCAATTCTCCCTTGATGTTGACTAGCGCCCCGCCACTGTTGCCGGGATTGACCGCCGCATCAGTCTGGATAAACGACTCGATCTTGAACTCTCCTGAGTAATTGGGCATCGAACGCCCCTTCGCGCTCACTATACCGGCAGTTATGGTAGATGTCAACCCGTACGGACTGCCGATGGCGAGCACCCACTCACCCAGCCTGAGTTCGTCCGAGTTTCCCATCGGTATGGTGGGCAGTCCCTTGGCGTCTATCTTCAACAAGGCCACGTCCGTAGCCGGATCCGTACCTATAATATCCGCCTTGAATGTCTTCTTGTCACCTATCGTCACTTCTATCTCAGTGGCGCCAGACACGACGTGATTGTTCGTCACTATGAGACCATCCTCGGATATAATCACGCCCGAGCCGGTGCCGATCTGCTCACGGGGCATGGAGTCACCGAATCCGAAAAAGTACTCAAACAGGGAAGAGGGCCCCTGAGGCTGCTCGCTTCTCTTGACTACCTTTACATATACCACGGCGTTGACCGAAGACTCCGCCGCATATGTGAAATCCGGATAATCCCCGGATATGCTTACATTTCTCACGACTGCTCCCGTACTGCCAGGATCGTATACATAAGTCTGCTGTCCTTTATCAGAGCCAGTCACTTTGACAGTAAAGTAACCGGCAAGTCCGCCGGCTATTACGGCAGCCAGCACTATCAGCCAATTTTTCTTTCTCATATTCTGTCAATTTTTTTGGGTTTTGTTTACAATTAACTCAAATTATATGCCAAATTTTTTATACATTTGTGTCCTTAAAAAGAACAAAATCCCACACTGATGAATTTTACAATATCGAGTACAGAACTTCTCCACGGCCTGCTTTCCGGACTGAGAGTGATTTCCAACAAGACCACTACCCCCATCCTGGACAATTTCCTTTTTGTCCTCAGGGGCAGCTCCCTGGAAGTGACCGCATCGGATTCAGAAACCACATTGAAGACATCCATTCCGGTTGACGAAGTCAGGGAGGAAGGCGCCGCGGCTGTCCCGGCGAAGATTCTCACTGACTCCCTAAAGGAGTTCCCTGACATGCCCATAGAGTTCAAGACACTCGAGGACAACAGCACCATGCAGATAAGCTGGGCGACAGGAGCGCAGAAGATACCTTTCTTCCCCGCCGACTATTATCCCGAACTGCCGGCCATGGACGAGACCGCAGTCTCTGTGAGGATCTCCGCCGAGTCCCTTTCGGCAGGACTGGGATACACACTCTACGCTACGGCAGACGAGGTGCTTAGACCCGTCATGAACGGCGTGCTTTTCGACCTGTCACCCGAGTCCACCTCTCTCGTGGCATCCGACTCCCACAAGCTTGTCTGCTACACCAGGACTGACATAAAGTCCGAGAACAAGTCCGCATTCATCCTGCCCAAGAAACCGGCGGCCATACTCAGGGGACTTCTGGCCAAGTCCGACAGCGACGTCACCGTGACGTTTGACGGAAAGAACGCGCATTTTGAGTTCGACGGCTACGTGATGATCGGACGGCTCGTGGACGGCACATACCCGGCATACAGGACGGTGATTCCCAAGAACAACCAGAACAAGATGATCATCGGAAGGACTACCCTGCTCAACGCCGCCAAGCGCGTCTCGGTATGCTCCAACCAGGCCACTTCCAGCATGAAGCTGTCACTGTCATTCAACAGCCTGACCATATCGGCACAGGATACAGGATTCTCCATCTCCGCCCATGAGACACTGCCCTGCCAGTATGACGGAGACCCCATGGACATAGGCTTCAAGTCCACGTTCCTCATCGAGATTCTCTCCAACCTGCCCTATGAGGAGATATGCTTTGAGCTTGCCGACCCGGCCAGAGCCGCCCTGATAGTCGCAGCCGAGGACCACAATCCCGACGAGGACATCTGCTCGCTCCTGATGCCCATACGTATCCCCAACTAATTTCAGACAATGAGACTCAATCTTAAAAACCCGATTATATTCTTCGACATAGAGAGCACAGGCCTCAACGTCGCCACTGACCGTATTGTCGAGATTTCCATGGTAAAGGTGATGCCGGACGGCTCCACTGAGGTCAAGACCCGGAGGATCAACCCCACCATACACATTTCCGAAGAATCCACCAGAATACACGGCATACACGACGAGGACGTCAAGGACTGCCCCACATTCAACCAGATAGCGAAATCCCTGGCAAAATGGATGGAAGGCTGCGATATAGCCGGATACAATTCCAACAAGTTTGACATACCGGTGCTATACGAGGAGTTCCTGAGAGCCGGAGTGGACTTTGATTTCCGCAAGAGAAAACTGGTGGACGTGCAGAACATCTTCCACAAGATGGAGCAGAGGACCCTCTCGGCGGCATACAAGTTCTACTGCCACAAGGACCTCAACAACGCCCACTCCGCAGAGGCCGACACCATGGCCACATACGAGATACTCCAGGCCCAGCTGGACAAATATCAGGACACACTGCAGAACGACATCACCTTCCTGTCCGACTTCTCGTCCAAGACCAAGTTCGCCGACTATGCCGGACGCATCATCTACAACGACCAGGACGTACCGGTGTTCAACTTCGGCAAGCACAAGGGGAAACCTGTGGAGGAAGTCCTGAAGAAAGAACCCAGCTACTACTCCTGGATGATGAACGGAGACTTTACTCTGGACACCAAGAAAGTACTTACCGAGATTAAGATCAAGTCCTCCTCACGGTGAACATATTAGTCTCTCCATATCGGAACGGCAGTTTCTATTTCCGGTCAGACTCTACCATGATCAGAGCTCTGACCGACTTTTATATCCCGGATTACATAGACAGCATCTCGGCGGTACCCGTTCTATGCATCAGGTCAGAGAGATCCGGCAAGTCCGTTCCTGCCAGATTCGCCGACAGATATCTCGGGCCGTTCACCTGTGGCCTGCTGATTAAAGCTGAGCTGAACAAGGATGCGGTATCGCCGGAGGACCTCATCTTCGTAGAGAACGCCCTGGACTACTCCACTGTCATACCGTATGACCTCCTGCCCGCTGACAGGCTGAGCGGATTCATCTCGGAACAGAGACCCTTGACGATAAAGATTAACGGACATCCGGCTGTTTCCGTATCCAGTACTCCCGGGAAGGATGAACTGAGCAGAAGGTTTGCGGAGATAAGCCGTTACTGCTCCCTTAGGACGGGAGATTTCCTGGCTTTCGAACTGGCAGATGCCGTACCTGTCCCCAAAGACAGCCGGCTCACCTGCACATTCGGTGTTGAAGGGAATATCAGCATCATCGTCCACTAGCCATCGCCGCATTGACTGCCGCTGCCGCCGTAGAAAACGCAATCTGAAGATTGTAGCCGCCGGTATCTCCGTCAAGGTCCATCACCTCGCCAGCAAAATAAAGTCCCGGAACCACCTTGGACTCCATGGTCTTTCGGGAGATTTCCTTAAGACTCACTCCGCCGGATGTGACTACCGCCCTGCTGTAATCCACATAGTCTTTTACGTCGAATCTCCAATGCTTTAACTTGACAGGAAGATTGTTGACAGACAAAGACGGGTCTGAATCCATAAACGGCTTGACAGCCTGCAACGGAAGAAGCCTTTCCAGATAACGGGACAACTTTACATCCTTGCGGTATTCCCTCTGAATCCTGTCCCTGAGCACCTGTTCCTGAAGAGCAGGCTTAAGGTCTATCACCACACTGACCTTGCTGCCGGCCACAAGTGCATGCACGGCCTTCCTGCTCACCCGGAATCCCAGAGCTCCCTCTATGCCTCCTTTTGTAAAGGAAAGTTCTCCGAACTCCTGTTGCACCACACCTCCGTCTACTTCCAAAGACAAAGAGACATTGCGGAGAGTAAGACCTATCAGCCCGAAATTGTAATTGTATGGTATCAGGGCTGTCAGTGACGGTTGGGTACTGACTATACTGTGTCCGAGCCGTGAGGCAAACCGGTACCCGTCTCCCGTCGACCCCGTCAAGGGATATGAGAGTCCGCCTGTAGCTATTATCACACACCTCGCAGCAATATGCCCTGCCCTCATCCTGTTTCCCAGAAACAGGGCCGTGATATCAAAGCCGCCTTTCGGTCGTGGATTTACAGACAGCACCTCCGTACCCGTAAAAAGACTCACATTACCTCCGCGATGTATATGAGACACAAGCGCATCTCTCACATCCGAGCTTCTACCGGACAGGGGGAACACCCTCATACCTCTCTCCTCCACCGTCTTAAGGCCCATGCTGTTAAGAAACTCAACTGTGTCATCATTGGAGAATGCCATGAACGAAGGACGGAAAAAATTAGAATCCGGATAGATATGAGACTTAAAATCCTCCCACTTACGGCTATTGGTGATATTACAGCGTCCCTTCCCGGTGATAAGCATTTTACGGCCACACTCCGTATTCTTTTCCAAGAGTGCCACTCTGCATTTTTTACCTGCCGCTACTGCTGCGGCCATCAGTCCGGCAGCACCTCCTCCCACTATCACAATATCATATTCTCCTGATGACATACCTGATGTTTTATTTTTCGCAAAATTAGAATTATTTTCTATATTTGCACCCTCAAAACAAAAAGCCTCTTTAGCTCAGCTGGTAGAGCAGCTCATTCGTAATGAGCAGGTCGTGGGTTCGAGTCCCATGAGAGGCTCCAGATGAAACACAAAGCACCTTTCATTGCCGCTATCCTTATTGCGGCACTTTTTATTTCCGCATGTTCTTCCGGAAAAACGGACAGGAATCTCCAGGACTCAGTTCTTGACGCAATCGCCACACGCACCAGCATCAGGGCATACTCGGACAAACCGGTAGACAAAAAGACCGTCAGCACCCTGCTTAAGGCAGGCATGGCGGCTCCTACCGCAATGAACACCCGGCCCTGGGTTTTCTATGTTGTCCGCGACAAAGCCATGATGGAAGAGATAAGCTGTACGCTTCCCTACACCAAAATGGCCAAGGATGCCGCCGTGCTCATCGTGCCGTGCGGAGACCGGGAGAGGTTCCTGACCGGAGAAGGCATGACCTACTGGGTTCAGGACGTGTCCGCCGCCACCGAGAACATCCTGCTGGCAGCCCACGCCATGGGACTCGGCGCAGTATGGACCGGAGTATATCCGATAAGGGAACGCATCACAGATGTATCCAGGATACTGGACATAGCTCCGGAGCATGTGCCGCTATGCGTCATCCCCATAGGATATCCGGCTGAAAATCCTGAGCCAAAGGACAAGTGGGAACCGGAAAGAATCTTCTACCGCTGATCTCAATGTATGGTTTCTTGACAGAAGTGTAAAATTAATTGACACACCCGCTCTGTCAATACCTTTGCAAATTATTATGCCATAAGCACATACTGTTTATGGCATATTTTATGTCAGTTTAGACTTCATATCTCATACAACAGACTAACGAACAAAACACAAGCAGATATGAAGTCTTTTCTCAGATTCATTTCCCGCAACAGCCTCTACACGGTGATAGAGGTGGCGGGCATGGCCATTGCCCTGGCATTCATCATTTTCATCGGGACATACGTAACTCAGGAGAGCAGTTA
>CALVDI010000018.1 GCA_944326225.1 uncultured Bacteroidales bacterium
AACGCCCGCAAGGACGCCAACGACCTGCTGAAGAAGGCCCAGAAGGACGGTATGCCCGAGGATGTGGCCAAGGACGCAGAGAACGACGTGCAGAAGGAGGTTGACAACTTCAACAAGAAGATCGACACCATCCTTGCCAACAAGGAGAAGGAAATAATGACAGTGTAAACGGTACGGTTATGAGGAGAATGTGGATAGTTGCAGGCTGTGCGGTGCTGGCGTTTCTGGCTGTGCAGAGCTGTGAAAAGGGCAATCCCGGCCCTTCGGCTCCTCAGCTAAGTACGATTCATGTCAATCAGGATAAGATAGGCCTCGGACAGCAGGTGGTCTTTACGGTGGAGGATACGGTCGCGATGCGCGGCAGCCTGTATCTGATACAGCCTAGATGGACCGTCAACGGCAATCAGGTGCTGCAGGATTTCACGCATTACGACTTCGAGAACGGGCGCGGCTCATATATGTGTTATTATACTCCTTCGGCTGTAGGCAATATGGATGTCAGGCTGGAAGTGTATATGATATTCAATGATGCTCCTGCAGGAAAGGCCGAGCAGACTGTGTCAGCAGAGAGGAGACTTGAGGTGGTCAAATGCGATGCCCGCACTTCTTTCTGGGGAGACTCGGTCGCTGTCACTATGCACCGTGAGCCAGGTCTGGTGGCCAGTGGAAATGAAGGCGTGTATATCGGGACCGGCTACAGCTCTATTCTGGGAGTGTCATCCATAATGCCGTCGGTCAATCTGGTCTATACTTTCGAGTCACAGGCTGATTCCCTGATGAGGATATCCGAGAGTTTCGCGGCGTCAGCGGACCGTACTGACGGATATAAGTATGTGGCTTCTCTGTTTGAGTTTGCACTCAAGACGCTTGAGACCGAATATGTCGGGACAAGCAGCAGGAAAGTCATCGCCAGCACGGATGACCAGCAGTACCTCAATGCGGCCAACAAGTTTGCCGGAGCCGGTACGCTCACAGATGAGGAACTGGCTTGTCTGGGCGAGGGTATGGTCAAGGGACTGGTCAGGATAGAGGCCACTATGCGCTCGGCCACTACAGATGTGGTGTTTACCACGGAGGCGGCTCCGGACAGCAACTGCGCTTACATAGTGCTGACTTATTCGGCCAGATAGTTACTTATTGATCTGCCGCTCCATGGAGGCGCGGTGAATCAGATTGAAGACCTCGGTGATGAAAGACTCGTCGAGGTCTTTTTCTTGTGCCAGGGCGCGTACTTTGGCCAGCACTGAGTTCCAGCGGCCGGTCTGCAGGACGGTCAGTCCGCTTTTCTCCTTGACCTCGCCGATGGCTTCGGATATCTTCATCCGCTCGGCCAGCAGGTCTATCAGCGAGGAGTCTATCCTGTCGATATCGCTGCGCAGGCTGTCCAGGGCCGCTGCGGCTTCCGCTCCGGGAGCGGAGTTGCCGCGCATCTTCAACGAGCCCAGAAGCTGTGCCAGTTCAGCAGGAGTTATCTGCTGCGCGGCATCGCTCAGGGCCTTGTCCGGGTCCGGGTGTACCTCTATCATCAGGCCGTCGAATCCCAGGGCCATGGCCTGCTGCGACAGACTTCTGACCAGGTCGCGCCGCCCTCCGATATGGCTGGGGTCGCAGAGTACGGGTATTTCGGGCATCCGTCTGTGCAGCTCCACCGGTATCTGCCAGAACGGAGAGTTGCGGTAGATGCTCTCACCGTAGGAGTGGAAGCCGCGGTGTACGGCGCAGACCAGACCGCAGCCGCAGCCGGAAAGCCGCTCGACGGCTCCCAGCCAGAGTTCGGGATCCGGTACCAGCGGATTCTTGACGAATACCGGCAGGCCCGTACCCTTCAGGGCATCGGCTATCTCCTGCACCAGAAACGGATTGCCGGTGGTCCGTGCTCCTATCCATACCGCGTCTATTCCGTATTTGAGGATTATCTCTACGTGTCTGGCATTAGCCACCTCGGTGATGGTCTTCATGCCGGTGGCCCTGCCCGCATCGCGGAGCCACCGGGCACCGGTCTCTCCGACTCCCTCGAAGCAGCCGGGATGAGTACGGGGCTTCCAGAGGCCTCCGCGCAGCATCGTGACACCGGCCTTGCTTATGCCCTCAGCCGCCGCCATTATCTGTTCCGGGCTCTCCACTCCGCACGGCCCGGCTATTATAAAAGGTATGGGAACGAGTTTACTCATACAGCAGTTTCTTGCGTATCTTGCACAGCCACGACGGCGTGACGTTGAGGTACTGTGCAAGTCTTTTGGATGATATGGAGTTGACGATATCTGGCCTGTGCCTCAGTAGGTTCATATAGCGGTCCTCTGCTGTGCCGTTGATGAGGGTCAGCTTAGGTTCCAGTGTGTAAAGCCGGTATAGGGCCAGGTCAAGCAGCCAGTGAGTGAAAAACGGTGACTCGCGTTTAAGGTCTTCCACCTGTTGTGCAGTCAGCCTCAGCACTGTTGAAGATGTCTTGCAGGATTCAATCTGCATGACGGTAGGCTTTCTCATGTACGTAGAATGTAGGGAGCAGAGAAATGTACCCGGCGGAGCGAAGCCGAATATCTGCTCCTTGTCCTTGACCAGATACAGGAGCTGCAGTACTCCGTCCCGCACAATGTAAAGGTCGGTATCTATTTTGCCGAAAGGTATCAATATCCCGCCTGGCCTGAGGGTGATGGTATCAGCCAGTTCCAGGATCCGGTCTATCATCTCCATGGGCGGATTTGCAGAACCTTCGCGCTGTATGATTTCTTTAAAATCAGAGTCTGTTATCATAGGCTGAGTATAAAATATAGTATTAATACAACGATATTTAATTCCAGGAACTGTAATTTTGCTCAAAATTATTAAACTTTGCATGTTTATGAAAAAAACCTATCTTTTTTTTTGCAATTTTGGTTTCAGCTATTCTGCTGACGGCAGGCTGCAATAAGCCGGAGCAAGGGGATGAACCGGGGCCTCAGCCCGGAGACGCTCCTGTGATTGAACTGATTGAACTCAGCGGAAACAATATGACTGTTCCTGCAGAGGGAGGTCAGGCCGTCATAAAGTACAAGATCGTCAATCCAGTCGAGGGCGGCATGATGTCCGCTGCCTCAAAAGAGGACTGGGTCGGGGAATTTGACTGTAACACAGACGGCCAGGTGTCGTTTACAGTGGCTCTTAATGAGACATTGGAGGACAGGAACTCAATACTCACTCTTACCTGCACTTATGGTGAGGACGAGGAGAACGTCAATGTTCAGGTCAATCTCATACAGGGAGCCGGATACAAATATACGCTTAAGGCCACTTCTTTCCTAGGGGCATATTACAAAGATACTTACGGCAATAACGACGAAGATACCTATGATACCTGGCTGTCGGATGAGCCGTGGGTTGATGAGAAACCTGCTGACGGCGGTACATATTATCTGCTGACTCTTTATCTGGACGGTGACCCTGTAGATCCTGAGCATCCTCTTCCTGTCCTGGGAACATACACCCTCGGAGAGGAAGGCCGTACCGATGATATGACTATGTCCATAGACGAGAGCCACTATGTGACATATCCTGTAGGAAGCGAAAAGAAGACGCTTTATTTTACTGACGGCACTCTTACTGTCAGTCAGGGTGAGGGCAGTACTCTGGTGTTTGACGCTGTTCTGACGGATACAAACGGAGACCGTCATCATGTGACCTATTCGGGTAATGCTGAATATATTGTGGCTGACAGCGGCGATCCTGAACCTCCTGTAGACGGAACTCCTATTCTGGATCATGACGTAACAATGGACGGAGAATATATTGCGGCACGGTATATTTATGGAACAGATGATGTTATGGAGGTTACCATGACCGTCTCTGATCTTCATGACGCTCAAGGAGCCGTACAGTATCCCGGTTCATGGCTGACTCTGGATGTCTATATGCCGATGAGCAAGGAGGGGCGCATAGAGCCTGGTGATTATAATGTCACAGAAAACAGCGGTGCTGCCGGAACAATCACAGTAGGGTATTATCAGGATTACGGCGGCAATATTAAAGTGGCGCAGAAGTCATATATTACAAATTATGAAAGTGAACAGACCGGATGTATCGGCGCCATAACGGAAGGAAGCATGACTGTGTCTGAAAATGCAGGCGTATATACGGTGGACGTAGACTTTGTGACACTGGAAGGACGGCATATTACGGGGGCAGTGTCGGCTCCTGTGACAGTGACGGATGTGCCTCAGGCCATCTCTACGCTTACATCAGATGTCACCCTGGATCTTGCCGGTGCGACGGCTTTTGCTTATTATGAGGGAGATTATTATTACAACGGCACGACGGACTGGCTGATCTATGTTGACCCTACAACAGGCGAGGACGGTTTCCAGATGGAACTTATCACAGAATCCGTCCCGGCCACAGACGGAATACCTTCCGGTACATATAAAGTGTCTGCATCCATGACACCGGAAGCCGGGACTTATGTTGCCGGATCAATTTGGAAAGATGAGTGGTCCGGCTCGACATTCCTGGAAGGAACGATGTACCGTTACAATATAGTGGATGGTGTGGCGTATGGATTTGCACCTGCGACTTCCGGTGATTTCAATATTACCAACAACGGAGACGGTACTTATGAGATGTCGTTTGCTTTCACGGATGATAAAGGATATATCTGGAGCGGAGCCTGGTCCGGACCGATTACTATTGAATAGATACTCGATTGATATGTAGGCACCTGCGCCCCGGCAATGGGACGCGGGTGTTTTTGTCTGCAGACTTGATGGATGTTACTTGATGTTTGACATGTGTACCTTTGCATGTTGGCTTTGTAATCAGACGCGGCAGAAATGCTTGTAATTTGATTAAGAATGTCGGATAAAAAATTTGCAAATCTAATTTAATAAACCTAACTTTACATCCGTAACCCTAAAAACCATCTAATTATGATTAAAACTAACTTTTTTTGGCGCATTACCAGCATAGTATGCGCATTTGCCGCGTTGGCGGTTGTCTATTCGTGTTATGACGACACGGATGTTAGAAACTCCATAGAGGATCTTTCCGGCCGTGTTGAGGACTTGGAGGAATTCCGCAGTCAGGTAGAAGATGAGATAGCTTCCCTTAACGACATCATCTCCAAGCTTCAGAACCAAGTTACAGTAGACAACGTAATACCTAATGGCAACGGCAGTTACACGATCAACTTCTCTGACGGAACAAGTGTGACTATCAGTGACGGTGAGGATGGTGAGGACGGCAAGACTCCTCCTTCGATTACAGTCTTGGAGGACAACGGAGTGTACTATTGGGCATATGTGAAGGCAGACGGTACCACAGAGTTTATACGTGATGATGACGGCAACCGTATCCCTGTATCGGCGGAGGCACCGCAGGTACGTATCAACCCGACGACCGGTAACTGGGAGATATCCACGGACGGCGGTCTGACCTGGCAGGATACAGGTATGCCTTCGACTGGCGGCTCCGGTGACTCGATGTTCACAGGCGTGACGGAGGACGAGAACAATGTGTATTTCCATTTGCGTGGAGGAGAGATCATTACTGTTCCTAAGACAACAGAGTTGAACTTTGATTTCGGCACTGATGAGGAGATTCTCTATTTTGCTGCAGGTGAAAGCAAGACTTTGGATTACAGAATGAGTGGAGCTGAAACAGTGGTGATTACCAAGCCCGACGGATGGAAAGCGGCTGTAGAGAGCGAGGGCTTTGTTATTACCGCTCCTGTGGCGGAGAACACATTTGCTGAGACTGAGGGTGTGGTAAGCGTTATCCTTACTGCAGCCAACGGTCAGAGTCTCATCGCCAATCTTGAAGTTGCCGTAGGCGAGCCTGTGGTTGACGATGTATTCAGTATCGAGGTCCCCGTCGATGAGATCGGCTCAACCAGTGCAAGGGTGATTGCTTCATGCAGTGACGCCGATATGACATGGAGCTCGCAGATAATGACTCAGGACGACTTCGATTACTATGTGGTCGACAAGGCTTATATGGAAGAATATTTCATAGAGCTCCTTGAAAGTACCGCAGCGTATTACGGATATGCATCATTGGCAGAACTTCTTCCCGATTTCCTTTATGTAGGTACGTATATCGATGATTATGTATATTCAGGCCTGTATTCCGAGACCAAGTACCTGACATATTCGGTAGGTATGGATTACGAGGCCAACTATACCACTGAGTTCTACTGGGGTCCTGAGTTCACTACAACAGCAATCCAGGTGGGTGACCTGACATTTGACATCGATGTGACTCCTCAGACGACCAGTGTAATAATGGATATCTATCCTTCAGACAAAGAGGCGTATTATTTTGCTACAGTTATCGACAACTCATTCTATGAGGCGGGTTATGAAGACAGTGATATAATGCAGGAGATATGCAGCAATTACAGCTGGATGCTGCCTTACTATGCACTGCAAGGAGATGTAACGGGGTATCAGGTAAGTGGCATGACGCCTGAAACGCAATACTATGCGGTGGCCTTCGGAGTAGATGTCAATACTTATACCTACAATTCGGAGATGACTAAAGTTTCGTTCGAGACAACAGCCCCTCAGCCTACTGATGCATATGCTACAGCCAGCATGGACAATTACTGGTCCATCGATGATCTTTCCGCATACAATCCGGACTATGCAGGTCTCCTGCAGGATCCTACGAATCCCGTTCTTGCAGCGGTAGACTTTGAGTACAACGAGGAGGCTACTTCCTGCGTATACATTCTGTGGATAGGCGATCTTTCAAGTTACGATTACGATGAACTGTATTCGGCAACTTTGGGGCAAGGAGACAATGCGTACAAGGGAGATCCTGCGCCTCTGTTCTATGTGGCATTTGACAGTGATCCTACGACACTTTGTGTAATCGCTGTGGATGCTAATGGCAACTATGGTGATATGTATACCGAAGTTGTTACATTCCCGGAGAGCGGTAAGTCTACAAACTATGCTCTGTTCGACGAGTACTACAATGCGATTATGGGCTACAGCTATGCTGCAAGAACCTCCGTTCCTGCTTTCGGCAAGAGCGTAAACTATGTAGAGCGCGAGATTCCTCAGGTTGTGACTCTGAAGGCGCAGAAGGCGGCCGGTGAGAAGATTACAAAAGTTATCTCAAACAAATAACCGGCACGCGAATGTGTTTGAAATGGAGGCCCGTGATTCTTTCACGGGCCTTTTTCATAGGGGGCGATTCTCCTTATGCGGAGAATATGAAGTAGTACACATATTTTCAATTCTGTAAAGAGTTATTTTGCAGTTGTAATTACTAAAATCTCTATTACTATGTTAAAACATTCGAACTTGTCGCGCATGACCTGTCTGTTCTGCGCATCGGCATTGCTTGTCGCATGCAGTAAACCGGAACGCGAGAAACCGGACGTCCCTGATGAGGACACTCCTCAGATTGTAATCGACGTGCAGGGAAATCTTAATGTGCCTTTGGAAGGCGGCCGGGTCACCATTCCTTATCATATTGTAAATCCGGTCGAGGGAGGAACATTGTCAGCCTCATCCAGTGAAAAAGGATGGATATCGGACTTTACTTATCAGTCGGATACGGCTGTGGTATGTAATGTGTCGGAGAATACTGAAACTGAAAGCAGAAGTACGGTTGTCACATTGGAGTACATATATTCTGAGGATTTGGACGCAGTACGTTCGCAGATCAATCTCATACAGGAGCCGGCAGTAGACTGGGACTACGATATGACTGCGACTGCTTTCCAAGGTCATTATTATGATACACGTTATGGCCATAACGGAGAGTACAATTATTATACTTGGCTGTCAGACAAGCCGTTTGATGAGAACGGTTCGGCTCAGCCAGGTGGAACATACTATCTGTTTGATATGTACGCAGGAGCCCCGGACGATCCTCTTAAGCCTCTTCCGCCAGCCGGTACATATCTTTTAGGGGAGGACGGTTCCACTGCAGAAATGACTTTCAGTAACAGTTATTCCAGGGTGACCGGCTATAATGATCTCGGAGAGGAGTCAATAAACGAGTATTTCTCTGAAGGAACTCTTGTCGTTGTTTATGAAAATGACTCTCTGAAGATGGAGGCACAGCTTACTGACCGTGCTGGAGCACTGCACCGTGTTGTGTATGCGCAGCCAGTTCCGGAATATCTTTTCGGAGACGGAGGTCTGGGAGAAGAGTATCTGACTATTGAGCGGGATATGAATGTAGTTCCTGTGTATGCGGGTGCAAGCTATTTTTCGGATGAAAACGGAATAATGGAGGTGTACATGACATTCTCCGACATGAAAACAGATTCGGAAGGCGAATTTATAACCCCGGGCAGTGCGTTGAGGCTTGAAGGCGTATATATGCCGCTTGATGAAGACGGTAAGATTGCGGTAGGCACGTACAATCTGACCTCTGAATACGGAGATGCATTTACAATGTATGCCGGTGAGATGTATGAACTGTTGGGATATCTCTTCCCTTATGGTTGTTATCTGGAGTATACGGATGAGGAAGGAGATGTCTATTATGGATTTGCAGTGGAAGGAACTATGGATGTCAAGGAGTCAAACGGAATATATGACATAACATGTAATTTCAAGACACCTGAGGGGCACAGTGTGACATGTAGTTATTCCGGGGAACTGGAAGTGACCGGAGTTCCCGGTCCGCTTTCAACCTTGACTGAGGACTATACACTTGAGTTTGCGGAGACATCTGCTATCGGATACTATTATGGCGACATAATGGGAACGGGCGGTGGAAACTGGTATGTGAAAGTATCTCCGTCAGACGGTATGACCGGGGACGGCTTTATAACTTATCTTGTCGGAGAAGGATTGGATTTCGCAGCGGGAATCCCCAGCGGCACGTATAAGGCAGCGGCATCTGCTAATTATATTTACCCCAATGAATATCAAGTCGGATATATGTCCGGTTCCGGACTTGGAGGAACAATGTATCTTGGCGGCTATACCGAAAGCGGAGTGACAAGTTATGCTCCTGCTACAAGTGGAGACCTGTATATCGAAAATCATGGAGACGGAACGTATACTTTTTCATTCTCTTTCCTAGACGACAAAGGCTTTACATGGGACGGAGAATGGACAGGACGCATAGACTTCTCCAATTCGGAATATTCTCCGGCAGGACCTGGGTATACTCCTTGCATCAGGTAGTCTGTTGCGGGATGACAAAACAGAATAAGTTATTTGAACAGAATCTTTTTTCGGATTTTATAGAACCACGAGGGGGTAACTCCCAAGTATGAAGCGAGCCTGTTGGCAGATACGGCATTGACGATGTCAGGTCTTATCGCCAACAGGTTCTTGTATCTTTCCTCTGCCTGACCGCTGATGTTGGTAATTTTATGTTCTGAATAGTAAAACTGGCCGAGAGCGATGTTGAACATCCATTTCGCAAAGTCGTGGGACTCGTCCAAAAGACTGTTCAGTTTGTCTTGCGGAATCTTCAGCACTGTGGTGTTGATTTTACAGTTCTCTATCTGCATTACAGCAGGTTTGTGCAGGTACATGCAGTGCGGCGAACATAGGATAGTCTCGGAGGAGGCCATCCCGAAAGTCACTTCTTTGTCTCCGTCAAAATACAGTATTTGCAGCAGTCCTTCCTTGACAATATACAAGCTCGGGTCTATGTCTCCATAACCAATCAGTACCTGATTGGGCTTCAGGTGTATCTCTTCTGCGCACTCAAAAAACTTCAGCATTGTCTCATCGGAAGGTACATACGTGCTCATGTGCTGAATAGTTTTTATAAAGGTTATGTCCATGGCGGAGTATTATCTGAATGTGAAAAAACTTGTTTATACTCAAGATTAATCAAAAAATGTGCCGATGTCGTTCACTGTTCGATGACTATTACAATGCCATTATGGGCGGTACCAGAAAATAATGCGTATTTTTAATGTGTGAGAAGAAGGGCGGTGCGCGGCATCACCCTTTTTTTGTTGAAAATTCAAAACTGTTTCTTATCTTTGCCCCGGAAAACAAAAACAACACGACGCAATGGCTAATATTTTTACTTCTTCAATCGGGAAGAAATTTATAATGAGTGTAACGGGATTGTTCCTGATAATCTTCCTTCTCCTGCATGCGACTATCAACGGTCTTTCCCTGATAAGCGGTGATGCTTTCAGGGCCGGGTGTGACTTCATGTCCTTGCCAATAGTTACTGTGATGGTCCCTATTCTGGCAGCGGGATTCATTATCCACATCATTTATGCCATATATCTGTCCTGGACCAACTACAAGGCCCGCGGCAATGACCGCTACAAGGTGGCCAACAAGAGCCAGGCTGATAACTGGGCGGCCAAGAACATGCTGGTGCTGGGTATTGTAGTACTCGGAATACTGGCATTCCATCTGACTCATTTCTGGGCGGATATGCAGTTACAGCAGTTCCAGGGCGTGGCTCACGAGGATCTGGCGGATCCCTATCAGCTGCTGCTTGACACATTCAAATGCGGCTGGGTGACTGCAATCTATGTAGTATGGTTCGTGGCTCTGTGGATGCACCTGACCCACGGTTTCTGGAGCGCATTCCATACTCTTGGCTGGAACAACAATATCTGGATCGGCCGCCTGAAGGTGATTTCCTACATCGTGGCTACCATCATCTGCCTGGTGTTCGTGGCAGTGGCAGTAGTGTCATGTCTTAAAGGCAATGGGATGATGTAATTGAAACAATGTTATAGTAACTGCATAGTATATGGCTGTGGTTGAAGCATTTCGACACAGCCTTTTTTAATTTACGACGGTTATGAAGAATACACTGATCTCTCTCGCACTTGTGCTCTGTCCGGCGGTTCTGGCCGCTCAGGGACAGGGGGACCGGCTGCCTTACTGGCAGGACGTACAGACTGTGGAGGTGAACCGGGAATATCCCCGCGCGGCCTTCATGAGCTATCCGGACTCGGCGACCTCCGCCGCGTACCGTTACGAGGACAGCCCGCGCTACCTGCTGCTCAACGGAGTGTGGAAGTTCTACTTCGTAGATGCCTACCGCGACCTTCCGGAGAATATCACCGACCCTGCTGTGGACGCTTCCGGCTGGCACGATATCAAAGTGCCCGGCAACTGGGAGGTGCAGGGATTCGGTACGGCTATCTATACCAATCACGGCTACGAGTTCAAGCCGCGCAATCCTACACCGCCCGTGCTGCCCAAGGACAATCCGGTGGGAGTCTACCGCCGGGACTTCACCGTGCCTGAGTCCTGGGACGGATCCGAGATATTCCTGAATATCGACGGGGCCAAGTCCGGCGTATATGTGTACCTGAATGGACGCGAGGTGGGCTACAGCGAGGACTCGAAGACCTCGGCCGAGTTTGCGGTGAGCGACTATCTCGTGCCTGGCGAGAACACTCTGGTGCTGAAGATTTACCGCTGGAGCACCGGCTCCTATCTGGAGTGCCAGGACTTCTGGCGGATGAGCGGTATCGAGAGAGATGTGTATCTGTGGTGCCAGCCGAGGGAGGCTGCGCTGAAGGATTTTGCGATAGTGTCCACTTTGGACGACACCTATACCGACGGTTTGCTGTCGGTGAGGGCCGTGCTGAAGAATACCGCTGCGGAGGGCTCCGAGGCCGTGCTGCGCGGGACTCTGACCGGACCGGACGGAGCTGTGGTATGGTCTGAGGCTCAGAAGGTCGGCTTGGATGCCGGCGGTACCTCTGAGGTGTGCTTCGAGAGCCGTATCCCGGACGTCAGGCCCTGGTCGGCTGAGCACCCTGACCTGTACCGGCTGACCATGACCGTCTATGCCGACGGACAGGCGGTGGAGACCGTGCCCTATCATGTGGGCTTCAGGAAGTTCGAGATCAGGCCCTCCGGCCAGCTCTCTCCCGAGGGCCGTCCCTACGTGCTCTTCTACGTCAACGGCCAGCCCGTCAAGCTCAAGGGCGTCAATACCCACGAGCACAATCCGCTTACCGGCCACTATGTCACAGAGGACCTGATCCGCCGTGACCTGGAGCTGATGAAGCAGAACAACATCAATACCGTCCGCCTGGCCCACTATCCCCAGGGCCGCCGTTTCTACGAGCTCTGCGACCAGTACGGACTGTACGTCTATGATGAGGCCAATATCGAGTCGCACGGCATGTACTACAATCTGCGTAAGGGCGGAACCCTCGGCAACAACCCCGAATGGCTCGCCGCCCACATGGACCGTACCATAAACATGTACGAGCGCAACAAGAACTACCCCTGCATCACCGTCTGGTCCCTCGGCAACGAGGCCGGCAACGGTTACAACTTCTACCAGACCTACCTCTGGATCAAGGACCGCGAGCTCTCCGGCATGAACCGTCCCGTCTGCTACGAGCGGGCGCAGTGGGAGTGGAACAGCGACATGTACGTGCCGCAGTACCCCGGTGCCGAATGGCTGCGGGCGATAGGCCGCTCCGGCAGCGACCGTCCCGTAGTGCCCTCTGAGTATTCCCATGCCATGGGCAATTCTTCCGGCAGCCTCTCCCTGCAGTGGGACGAGATCTACCGCTATCCCAACCTTCAGGGCGGATACATCTGGGACTGGGTGGACCAGGGTCTGTGGCAGGACCGTGACGGAGGCTTCTGGGCCTACGGCGGGGACTTCGGGGAAAATGCCCCGAGCGACGGCAACTTCCTCTGCAACGGTATTGTCAATCCTGACCGCAACCCCCATCCCGGAATGACGGAGGTCAAGCATGCCTACCAGAATGCCGCATTCCTCCCCTCCGGCTATGTCGATGAGCCTACGGCCGAGCGTGTCCTGACCACCGGGCGGCTCTCATTTGCCTCGGTGCCCTCCGACGGACGGGTGACCGTGGAGGTCGTGAACCGCTTCTATTTTACCCCGCTGAGTGCGTATGACTTTGAGTATGAGCTGACAGCTGACGGACGGCCGGCCGCTTCCGGGGAATTTTCCGTGGATGCCGCTCCTCAGGATACCGCTGAGGTGTCGCTGGAGCTGCCTGCCATGAACGGCTCCGGTGTGGAGTATTTTCTGAACCTTTATATGAAGCAGCGTTCCGGTGTCCCGGGTATTCCCGCAGGGCACGTGCTGGCTTCGGACCAGATAGCATTCCCTGTGAGCGGGGAGCGTCCTGCGTATGCCGAGGGCCGCGGACCGGCTCTGTCGATTGACTCCGTGTCGTCGGAGGGCGTGGTGCGGATATCCTCATCTTCGGTGTCCTGGGTGTTCGACCGCTCGGAGGCTGCCGTCACCTCCTACAAGGTGCGCGGGGTCGAGTATTTTGCCGACGGCTTCGGACTTCGTCCCAATTTCTGGCGCGGGCCCAATGACAATGACTACGGCAACGGGGCTCCCAAGCGGCTGCAGATCTGGAAGACCTCTTCGCGGGAGCTGAAGGTCGGCTCCGTGTCGGCTGTCATGGACGGCGTGGATGCGGTGATGACGGTGGAATATCTGCTGGCGGCCGGCAACAAGTATGTCGCCGAGTATCGCGTACATCCTGACGGGGTGGTGGATGCCCGGCTGCATTTTACTCCGGCACTGATGCCCGAGGTTTCGTCCGAAGTCTCGGAGGCCACTCTGACCGCGACCTATACTCCGGGACAGGAATCCCGCGTGGGTCTGAAGGCCCGTCCGGAGGTGCCCCGTATCGGTGTGCGCTTCCGTCTGCCGGTTAGCATGGACGATGTGACCTGGTACGGACGCGGACCCGGTGAGAACTATATCGACCGCAGCAGGGGCTCGCTGGTCGGGCTGTACACCTCTACCGCTGAGGACATGTACTTCCCTTACGTGCGTCCTCAGGAGAACGGTCATCGCAGCGATACCCGCTGGGCTGCGTTCTTCGGCGGGGGCAGCGGGCTGATGGTGGTGGCTGACAGCACCATAGGATTCAGCGCGTTGAGGAATCCGATAGAGGACTTCGACTCGGAGGAGGCCGTGGAGCACGACTACCAGTGGCCCAACTTCACCCCCGAACAGATCGCCTCGAAGGATCCCGCAGAGGCCAAGGACGTCCTGCGCCGTATGCATCACGTGAACGACATCGTACCGCAGGACTACGTTGAGGTCTGCGTCGACATGCGCCAGCAGGGCGTCGCCGGCTATGACAGCTGGGGTGACCGTCCCGAGCCGCAGTACCGGCTCCCCGCCGACCGCGACTACACCTGGGGCTTCACCCTCGTGCCCGTCAAGAACGTCCGCGATGCGCAGCGCAAGGCTGTCTACGATTATATGACAGATTAAAGGATTATGAAGAAAAATGACAGTATAAAGAAGACCAATGCCGCCCGTATGCTGGACCAGGCCGGCATAGCATACGAACTGATACCCTACGAGGTGGATGAAGAGCACCTCTCCGCAGATGCTGTGGCCGCAAAGCTCGGAGAGGATATCGCCTGTGTCTACAAGACCATCGTTCTGCACGGTGACCGCAACGGCCACTTTGTCTGCGTGGTCCGCGGCGACAGCGAGATCGACCTCAAGGAAGCCGCCCGCGTCTCCGGCAACAAGCGCGCCGAACTGATTCATGTCAAGGAACTCCTTCCCCTGACCGGTTACATCCGTGGCGGCTGCTCTCCCGTAGGCATGAAGAAACCATTTCCCACCTACTACCAGGCCTCTATCACCGATCATCCTTACGTCTATGTCAGCGCCGGTATGCGCGGCCTCCAGCTCAAGATTGCTCCTGCTGATCTAATTGCCTTCACTCACGGCCAGCTTTTCTGACCGCATCACCACCCTGACACACCTCCTCAACTCTTGCGAATGACACTCACAGCAAACACATCGCTCATCTCCCATATCGGCAGCACCGTCCTGCTGACATTGTTCCTCATACTGATTCTGGGCATTGCGGTCTGCGCCATACTCTCATTCGTCCCCAGACGCCCGTATCTGGACCGTGCCTCCGGCATGATTGTCCAGCCCTTCCTGATTCTCTCCTCCCCACTGCACTTTCCCCTGAACCGAATTCAGATCAAGGACATGCCCGAAGGCCTCATGGAGCACCTCTCGGTCATCAACCACGGATGCCTGAACATCTTCGGCATCTACTCCGGCACCTTCCGCAGCACCCGCGACAAGGCCCCGGTCTACATCTACCTCCGCAACCGCAGGCACGGCCTCGTCTACTTCGAGTACGACGGACGCCGCTATGTCCTCAATCCCTGGAAATAAACGCCATATTGCCCGAGCCTCATTCAATCACATTCTGTCTGTATTTCGCATATTCACTTAAAAGCATGACCTTCAGAACATTGCCTCAAGATGCTCCCCAACAGATTAGCGGTACCTTCGACGTGTCTGTTTCAGCCCTTTTCCGATAACAAACTAATTTCCCACACATTACGTCTGCCTCCGTTGTACAGACTGATGGTGATTATTTCTTTCGACAGTCCCCAGACGACATGTAATGCCGCTTCCGCATTTTTGCCTCACTCAGTCTGTTGTGAACAAAAACCAGCAACTTTATGGTTTCATGCTATTTACAACAATGATACCTATACAGACACTTCGGCGCAAAAATACCCCTGATGCCGTTTACGTCCGGCCGACATCTTCAATCATTTCACTCCTTCGGAAGGAGTGGGGAAAACGTGCTGTTCGGTGACTCCTGCGGAAGGAGTAGGATGGGTGGAAAGGAGGCACAGAGAGAGCTTATGGGAGAAGGTGGACGGAAAGCGGCCGGCCCGCGGAATCCACGGGATAGCGGGCGCCCTCACGCTCCAGCTGCGCGGCCATGTGCTCCAGCAGCGAGGCGGTCACGTCCGGATAGCGGGCACTGACATCCTCGGTCTCGCAGGGGTCGGAGGCTAGGTCATACAGGACACAATGCGCGGCAGAAGGCTTCTCCGGCGACCAGTAGTAAATCAGCTTCCAGTCGTCCTCGCGGTAGGCGGTGAAATATTTTCCGCGGTGGTCATGGGGGAAATGCATAAGGAAGGTATCGGGATGGCGTCTGTCCTCCCCGCGCACGATGATCCGGCTGAGGTCGTGGCCGTCCACAGGATGGGTCTCCGGCACCCGGGCTCCGACAAGGGCGGCTATAGTCGGGTAAATGTCCATGATGGTCCCCATCTGCGTACGGATTTCGCCCTGAGGAATCGGGAGCAGGCGCTGTGCACCAGAAGTATTACGGGCCAACTGTCCACGGCGGACGGAACGGTCACCTCCAGGAGCAGCCCACGCAACTATGAACGGCACGCGGATACCCCCCTCGAACTCCGTGCCCTTCTTGCCCCGCAGCGGTGCCGAGGAGCCGTAACCCCGCTCCTCGCCTATGGGTGCGTCGGAGCCATTGTCCCCGAGGAAAAATATCAGGGTGTTCTCCGCCACTCCCTTCTCTTCCAGGAAGTCCATGATCTCCCCGAGGGAGCGGTCCATCCCCTCTATGAGGGTGGCGAATTTCTTCGCAGATACGCTGTACGATGTGTCGGCGTCATAATTCTGCATATAGCGGGGGTCCGACATGAAGGGGGCATGCACGGCATAGTGCGCCATGTTGAGGTAGAACGGCACGCCATCCTCTATGGCGCGGGACATCTCTTCCTCTGCCCTGAGAGTCAGCGCGTCGGTCAGGAAGACGTCGTCCTCGAAGAATTCCTCCAGGCCGGGGACTGCCCGCGAGCGTGTACCTCCGTAGAGGCCATACCCGTCCCGACCGTAGTAGCTGCCGGGCTCACCTATCGAACAGCCGGCCACATTGACATCAAAGCCAAGAGCCAGAGGGTCCTCGCCCTGACTTCCGAAGGGTCCGAAATGGGCCTTGCCCACGTGCATCGTGCGGTAGCCCGCATCAGAGAGCAGGCGCGGCAAAGTATAGTCGGCACTGTCCAGGCCCTGCCAGTTCCAGTCGGGCGGACCGTAGGTATTGCGGTTGTTGGACTCGGAGTATATCCAGTTGGTGACTCCGTGACGGGTGGCGTTCTGGCCGGTGAGCAGGCTGGTGCGGGACGGTGAGCTGACGCTCTGGGCATAGAACTGGGAGAAGCGTACACCCTGATCGGCTAACCGCTGCATATTCGGCGTGCGGTACCAGCGGTTGAGCGGATGCTCCACAGGCTACCCCTCCGGGTCGGTCAGAAAGGGCACCGAAGTATCCATCACACCCATGTCATCTACCAGGAAAACTATAATGTTGGGCCGCTGCTCACCGGCCCTGTACGGGCCGCCGCATGAGACCAGTGCCATTGCCGCAGCAGACACAGCAACAGCCTGTACAACTTCATTCCTACCTGTTCCGGTTTTTCTCATACTAACGTATCGATGTAAGGACCGTAGTCCCCGTGAGTTTTTTCTTGTCAAAGGTCTGCTGCCTGACCAGGCCGATGCCGCGGGCGTACCACGTCACCTGACGGGTCTTTTCATTGACCATCATGGCCTTGGCAGTCATCGTCTCCTCCACCACGTAGCAGTCGAATGTCCCCGCAGGAGTGGTTACGGACTCCCGGCCGATGACTTTCCGGTCCCTGCAGCCCATCTTCGAGGTGATGAACATGACTTTTATCTCTATTTCGTAATCAGGCAGTTCCATGCCCACAGACAGCTCCGCCGGTATCCCCCGGCATTCACCGGTGACAGTGGTCCTGTCCAGAATCTCATTCATGGCTGCCTGGCTCTCCGCGTCCTCGCCGCCCATTGCGTCCAGTGACTGCTCCATACCCATCTGCATGGCCTCTTCCATGAGGGCGGCCATATCCATTATCACCTCACCACGGTCAAATTTCATCAGGACTTTAGAGCGGAAACGGCTGCTGTCTCCCTGATTGATGATGGTGGAGACCACTGTCGCCTGTCCCTCCTCGAAGTCTCCGGTCATCACGGCCAGCGAGTCGGCATTGACAGATATCAGATTGCCGTCCGCATCCAGGTTCTCGTAAACGAGCACACGGCCCGGCTTCGAGGAGAAAAACGGTTCAGGGTTCTGCCCGAGGGCCATCACGGACATCAACACAAGGCTCAGGGCCAGAGTAAAGGTTCTTTTCATACTATGTGCGTTTTATGTTATTGACAACGGAATCACTCTTTTGCGGCGGACAGGCTTATCCACAGGTCTATCTTGGGGAAACGTCCGAGGAAATGCTCCAGATAGCTGCGGATATGGCCCTCGTCGGTAAACTGCATCATATTCGTCAGTTCGGAAAGCTCGATGCCCGCAGCCTCACAGGCAGCTTCCTGGGAAGAGGTGACGTAGTAGTATGTCGAGTCGGAGCCGTCGGGATAGTCCACACTGATGCTCACAAACAGGTTGCCGCTGCCGGCCGGGGAAGACAGGTCGGTAATCACCGTCTCCCTGTCCAGAGGCTCAAGCCCGCCTCCGCCAAGGAGAATCTGCGCATCGGCAGCCGCCGCGGACATTGTCAGGACCGCCGTTATGATAATAATTCTGAAGGTGTGCTTCATATCTGTCAATATTTGTAATGGTATAAATTATAGTCCCCGTCAAATCCCCAGATATCCCGGGTCTCAGGGTCAATATCAAATCTCATGAGCACCCGGTCTGTCCGGATTTCCTCCAGCGGCACTCCGTTACTGTCCAGGACTATGATACGGCTGCCCGCAGCAGGCTCTTCCACAGCTGCATCTTCCGGCACAGCAGACATTCTCTCTCCTGTAAAAAGTGCATACAGCCGTCCTTCATGACTCCTCAGAGTCGAATAGAGAGACCTGACATCCTCTCCCCAGCCAACCATAGAACCGTACATAACGACATCCCCGTACTGCGTCGCATTGTTCTCATTGACGCTGAACTCCTGCATGAACCCATCCGGTCCCCAGGTGTTGGAAAGCAGGGTGCCGTCCATGGAGTAGATGCTGACCAACGGCTCGTAATAATGGGCGACGGCCAGGCGGCCCGCTTCCGGGATATATGCCAGAGAACCTTCAAATACAGACGAATAGGCCGGAGCGGGCAGATCGGCAGTGCCCTCCAGAGCAGGCCACTCACCCATGCCCTGCGGATTGTTGAACGTACTGTCATACACCACAAATCGGCTTACATCATCAGTTATGCCTTCCGGTGCCGTGTATATCCTGCCTTCTGCCATGACTACATCCTTCACGTGGCCCTGACTGAAACGGTCCTCGAAAGTCACGCTGCGCGAAGGCAGACCGTTGCCCGAAAGCACATCGCTCATGCGGTACACATTGATGCGGCCCAGCTGCATGTCATGGGCCCAGAAATATTCCCCGTCCTCAGAGACACCGGCACAGAACGTATTGACCGCCTCTCCGGGGCCGCGTCCGACATGCTGCACCTTCGCCACCGTCTCGCCTGAGCGGAGGTTTATCAGATGTATAAAATAGTCGCTGTACTGTCTGGCAATCAGCAGTATAGAGTCTGCCAGCCTGATGTCGGTCGCTCCGTAAGCCAGCGTCTCGTCCAGGCCGTGCGGAACCTCCACGGCCAGCACTGTTGGTACGTCACAGTCAGTCATATCGATGTAGTCCCCCGACAGCGGACCCTTCTGCGCACAGCCCACTGCCAGGAGCAGCGACAGCATACATAGAGCCACGACCATGATTCTTTGAGAGTCCGACATTTTCATTATAACTTATGCGTCGTAAGTTAATAAACGTACCAAAGTTATGTAAATTTTCCTTATAACAGACATATATCGCTGGAAAGTTGCCGGAAACAGGGAGTATGCTACGCTGTTCATGGAGGCGAATCGTCAGACCGGAGAGAAGGAACCGATATTCGATTCACTTTGCAGTTCTCCCGCAAACGTCGTCCGCAGGTGAACCGGGAACGGCGAATATGGTTCACCTGCGGGAAGAGTGAGAGGTACGGGAAAGGTGAGAGGGACAGCAGGGACTGGCGGCACGGGATCGTCTTGCAGAGTTGGTGGAGATGCAGGGCGTTTTTCGGGTGATTTTGAGATGCTGAAAAATGCACTGCTATCTATAATGGATTGGTTTACAGTGATTTGGAAAATGGGGCGCATTTCTCACGTGGCTGTATGAGGTTGAAAAATGCAGTGCCTTTTGCAATAGGCTGGTTTACAGTGGCTTGGAAAACGAAGTGCATTTCTCGCATGGCTGTAAGAGGTCGAGAATTGCAGCTGTATTTATAATGATCTGATAGTCAATGGTTTGAAAATAGACTTGCAATTCTCGCTAAAACGGACAAAAGACATACTGTGCGATGGCAGACGCAGACAATCAGTCCAACCGAGAGTCCAGAATACGACTGTGGGACATCGGCCTTGTTGTTATGGTTATGGTACAGACACTATGATAGTTTGAGATATCTGACAAAATCTGAAGTACATGTGCGCTTCGGTGAAATGCACATCTGAATATCAATGAGTTACAAGGCATACTGCACATTTGGGCCTTTTTAAACTGGGCAAATGTGCAGCATGTTTTGTAAAACTCTGAGAATCAGGTGATATCTTAGTGATACTGCACACGACAATACAAAATCAGGCCTCAGTGTATCTGTTTCCGGTGGCGGGTGACGGTGAGGTAGAGCAGAAGCACCGCGAATGTCAGCAGCCCGGACACGGAGAGGGCGAGCCAGATGCCGTGGGTGCCGGCGATACGGGGCATGAGGAGAAAGGACGGCACGAGGAATACCACTCCGCGCAGCAGGGTGAAAGTACCGGTATCAAGGCCACGATAGTTACAAACACTAAGGCCTGGGTCACATTGATACGGGCGACCTTCTCCTTGCCACGGGAAAGCTGGATGGAGGCCACAACGGAACAGCCTGCCCCGATCATCAGGCCCACTCCGGTCAGCAGCATCAGTACAGGCACGCAGAAATTGACGGCCGCTATACCGTCGCTGCCCACCCCGTGCCCGACGAAGATACCGTCTATGGCTGTCACGGCCGACATGCTCACCATGCCGAAAAGCGTAAGAAAGAAATACTTGCTGAAAAGGGAGAATACACTCGCCTTGCTCAAGTAGATAGCGTCTCTGTTCATATTCTGTTCTTTAATGGTTGCACTTTATATCCCGCAAACGCAGAATGCCGGACAAGGTGATTGGTTTTACCCAGTCATCTTATCCGGCATCCTGCCATGCCCTCCGATGAGGATTACAAAACTGCGTGCAAAGGTGGGCCAAAAATCCGGAATTGCAAATTTTTCCGTAAATTTGCGGACATGAAATCCCGCATTGGTCTAATTCTCACTATGATACTGTGCTCGATCTGTTCATGTTCACACCATATGCAGTCAGAGCGGTCTCCGTATACAGAATCCCTTCAGCAACTCATAGATAAATGCAACCACTTTCGCGACATAGGGCATCAGGATTCGGTGGCGGCCCTCACGCTTCCCTATCTTAAGAGGTCGCTCATAACCCAGGATTCAGCAGGTGTACAGGTCTCAGGCACCTTTCTTATCCAGGCCCTGGTCCTGCTGGACAGACCCCATGACTCCACAATATACTGGCTGAACCGGATTGACCCCTACATGAAGAATCTCGGGAAACTGGAAGGCCTGGCCAACATATACTGGACGGCCAAAGGACACATTGCCCTGAAATACAGTTTAGACTATTCCTCCGCGCTGAGTGCGTACCTCAACTCCTTAGAGATTGCACAGCGCAGGAACAAGCCAACGAGCCAGATTGCGGCCCTGTTCAACATTGTGAACATTTTCTACACACGTCATGATCCCAACGGTCTGCCATACGCCCGGAAAGCCCTTGAGACAGCGTCTTCGGACGAAGTGGATAACTTTCACAAGATCGCGGCATACGTCTCCATGTCTCAGATGCTGTATCTGATGGAGGAGTACACTGAGGCGCAGAAATACCTGGCTCAGGCGACTGTCCTCCGCAGTATAACCAACAGTCCCTACTGGGATCCGATACTCGCCATGCTGACAGGTGACCTTATGAGCGCCACAGGCAGGTACGATGATGCGGAGCGACAGTACAAGGCCGCTCTCGCCAACCGGGACAAGGCAGAACCAGCACTGACCGCACAGACATATCTCCACTACGGAGAACTGTGCGAGAAAATGTCCGATGTGAACAAAGCCATATTGCTCTATGCGGAGGGCATCCGGATCTCAGACGAGACACACAATCTGGAATACCGCAAGGAGCTTTTAGCCAGGACGGCCGACCTGCTGTACGAGACCGGCCGTCAGCAGCTTTCCAGCCGGTACTACAACCAACTGCTGGAATTTATCGACAGCCTCTATCTGGAAAACAAGGAGCATGCCCTCAACAGGGCTCTGCTGTCATATACAGAGACCATGTCCGATCTGGAAATCGCCAGACAGAGTGCCCTCATTTACAAAATGCGGGCGAACACCCTGCTGCTTCTGTTTGTCATCACCATTCTGCTGCTCCTGTCTGTGCTGATGATTATCATGTACGTCAAGCAAAGACGGTACAATACACAGACAGTCCGGCATTATCAGGAATACAACAAGAAACTGGCCGCCCACACCCGCCAGGACGAGTCCGCGTCAGGAGACGGCTCCGGCCAGCAGGACTTTTTCAAGTATCTTTTCATCAGGATAGAAGAACAGATGCGGCAAGGCGCCTACCGGGACAACAGCCTGTCCTTAGAGAAAATGGCCGCAGTCCTGGCCTCGAACCGTACCTATGTCTCCAACGCCATAAACAAGATTGCCGGGCAGTCATTCAGTGAATATGTCAACTCATACCGCATCAAAGAGGCCACGGACATACTGGCAGACCCGGACAGACAGGACCTGCACAACATAAAGGAGCTCTCCCACCGTCTCGGGTTCAGCAACACACAGGCTTTCTACTATGTCTTCAAGAAAGAGACGGGCGTGACACCGGGAGTCTATAAGACAGAGATACTTAGACAGAATAAGGCTAAGAGGTCGGAGTAGTCGGGAAAGGTAAATTTATCATTTCTGACAAGTCAGAAGAGGTAAATTGCACCTATTCAGAGTATATCAGTTTGCAGAAATATAATTCGGAAAATACTTTTGTTGTGCAAATCACTAAATCACTAACAAAATTTTCGAGTTATGAAAGCCTTAAAAACTATTACACTGTCCGCAGCGGCATGCATCGCAGGTCTGATGCTTTTCAGCTGCCAGGATGATCCGCAGACAACCGAACCCGCAACCTTCAGTATCGATCAGGATACAGTCTATGCGAAAGCAGAAGGAGGTACATTGTCAGTCCAGTACACCCTTACCAACGCACAGGATGGCCTTTCCGTGCAGCCTGACACCGAGGCCGACTGGATCAACGGACTGGATGCGTCCCAGACAGGTATCATCTCATTCGTAGTATCCGAGAATACAGAAACTACCAGCCGGGAGGCGGATGTAACCGTAACATACGGAGAGCTTCAGGACGGCTTCAAGGTCATACAGGAAGGTACTGTCCCGGATCAGCCGGAGGAGCCATCGGCCTTTGAGATAACCATCACGGATGTCAGCTCCAACAGCTTCACCATGGACATCATCCCGGAGGACAAGGAACTCACTTTCGACTACGGCGGTATCTCCGTAGCGGACCTGAACACCCTGCCCGACGACGAGACATTCGTAAACGAATACCTCATCCCGCAATTCCAGGCAACAGCCGATGCCAACGGAATGACATTGGAGCAGTTCCTTGCCCAATATCTGGTATATGGAGACCAGATCGGTCTGACAGTCCAGGGACTCGCTGCCGAAACCGACTACTACGCGTATGCTGTAGGCATATCCACCACCGGTGAGATGACCACCGAGTTCGTGAAAGTGCAGGTAACATCCGAGCCTATGAGCACATTCGACGCGACAATCGAAGTAGATGTGAACGGACCTGATGCAACAGTCACAGTAACACCTGCCGATGAAACTATAGGCTGGTATCCTATTGTATTTATCGGCCAGGGACATTCCAACGCAGATATGATAGCTTCGGCCCAGAATAGCATAGAGGGAGTCATCACGAATTACTCATTTTTCGGGATGTCCAGAGAGCAGGCTGTTGTAGCCCTGACCAATCACGGACAGCTGTCGCTGCAGTTCGAGCTGGATGCCACCTCTGACTATACCGCTGCTGCATTCTCCATAGACGCCAACGGCTACATCACTTCCAATCCGGTCATCAAGGAGTTTACTACGGGAGAGGCTGCAATGTCCGACAATCAGATTTCTCAGGAAATAACCTCCAACAACGGAAGAAAAGTCGAGTACAATATAATGACCACCAACGATGACCCCTACGTATTCTTCACCTACCAGTACACCGGCACCTGGACAGAGATGACCGACCAGGAGATCATAGACTATATCATAGCCAATGAGGATATTAGCAGGATGACCAGATACGGTTCGGTCAGCACATACGTCGAAGGCCTGAGACAACAGACTGAGTACATAACATTCGCATTCGGAGTAGACGGAGGCGTAGCCACCACCGAGCTGTTCCGATTCCCGTTCACCACGGCCGAAGCGACCATGAACGATCTGAAGTTCTCCTACAACTATGGTCCCTACTACAACGGAGATGAGGCCGCCGCCAAATATCCGGACCAGCTTGCAAACGCTGCAGGCAGAATCGTCTTCCCCGCACAGTATCAGATCGACGGAGAATGGTACGGTATATGGCACGACATCTACTTAGGTGATTTGACCGACAAATCAGAGTATCCTGACGAGGACGTATACCAGGCCCTGAGGGTGAACGGCAATACATGGTTAAGCGCCACTATAATCTACATACTTGATCCGAATGAGGTATACACCATGTGCGGCTTCGTTGAAGCAGGTGACGGCAGTTTCGGCGAGATCTATCGTCAGGTTGTAGGTCCGTTTACATTCGACGGATGCTCGCCCATCGATGATTTCACGCTGGAGAGCAGTGCAGCGGCATCCTCCAGACAGAATTTCGAATGTCCTCTCAGACCTGCCGACTACATGAGTCCTGTAGAACTGAAATCGGTAAAACAGACGGAGACCGTACAGATGGGACTGTCAACTGAGAAAGAAACCGGCTCCGCTGCCCTGAAGGCTATCGAGGTGGAGGATGTTGTCATCTACAACAACCTGTCATCGAGACTCTAATACATTCCATTGCGGGGCTGGCCGCCGTATGCCTGACGGCATCACAGGGGCCGGCCCTGTTTCACTTCCTATAAATTGACCTTACAAACAACCATCGCAATGAGACCATTGATCCACACCATAGTATTCTTGAGTCTGACGGCTGCTGTCCTGACCTCATGTGAGGGGCAAGGCGGAGAAGATCCGGCTACTTTCGAGTCATCGGTCGGAACGGCCATTCTCGGACATGAGGCCGGAGCGGCGGACACCGTACAGTGTACATTCGCGGATGCCTGGCAGATAACCGGAGGTGACAGCGACTGCGATGTCTCCCCGGCTTCAGGCCAGGCCGGACCCGCCGAGCTCGTAGTCACAGCACCCTCCGCCAACCCCGGTCTGTCCGAGAGGGAGTCCTACCTGACCATCCTGGACGGGGAGAGCACCTACGGCCTTCACATTATCCAGAAAGGCACTCCAGGACTCAGACTCCAAACGTCTTCCTACAGTGTAACTTACCGCGACAACACCCTTGAGATTCCTCTGGACGCCAACCTGGAGTTCGAGCCGTCCGCAGATGCTGACTGGCTGCAGATAGGCTCTGTTACAGAGTCGGAGCCGGTACTGCTCGGTGACGGCAAGACCGTGTCAGACTCCCTGCACAGCGTATTGTCCCTGAATGTAAGCGCCAATACTGGGCCTGACTCCCGTACTGCCGTACTCACGCTCAGCACTTCCGCTGGAGATTATGATATCAGCATCTCCCAGGCCGCGCCTCTGGCGGTCGACTGGGGCAAGGAGTTTTTCCGCAGAAGCACCATCCTGAAATTTACCGCCACCTGGTGCTACAACTGTCCTGTCATGGGCCATGCCCTCAACGATGCCCAGGCGCAGATGCCGGACCGGCTCATCCAGATGAGCATGTACGGGGCCAACTCAGAGGGCGGACTTACGTACTGGCAATGCTCCAAGTTCCAGGGCAGTGACATGTACGGTGTCGAGGGATTCCCGACAGGCATAGCGAACAATTTTGTGAAAGTCAACAACTCCCGTGACCTGGACCTGACAGAGGTGTTTACGGAGATCGTGAATGAGGCAGCGGAGAAATATCCCGCCAGCACCGGAATCAGGGCGGACATGAGCGTCTCGGAGGGCAAGGTGAGAATAAACGCGGATATTGCCGTGAAGCAGCAGAATGACTACAAGATCTGCGTCTTCCTGGTCGAGAGCGGCATCATCTATCCGCAAGAGGGTGACGCACGTGACTACGAGCACAATTTCGTAGTCCGTGAGGTGCTTACAGACAACGTGTTCGGCGACCCGCTGGCCTCCGTCGGAGCTGAAGAGGTCATTGAATACACCCTGGAGGCAGATCTGCCCAGGTCAGTGCTCGTGCCGGAGAACACATCGGTGATAATAGCCGTAGCGCGGCCCGGCTCCGCTGATTCCGCCGGCAGTCTGACATATCCCAACGTGACATACATGGACCTGGACATCTACGACAACGCCGTCATCGTGCCGGCAAACGGCTCCGTCGACCTTGCGTACGAGGAATAATCCCTTGCACTTCATCATAAAACAACGGCGGCAGGAATGTCCCGGCCGCTCTTTTTTACGGAAGTGGCTTTGAAATCAGCGGAGCAGTACCTATCTTTGTATCTGCCGGAATGGAACGGTGGATAAAGGTAAAGGAGAGCTGCCATGGAAGAGCAAGTAAAGAGAATACCCTACGGGAAGGCCCGTTTCGAGGATGTCCGCACAGGCAATTTCTACTATGTGGACAAGACCATGTACCTGCCCCAGATGGAGGATGCGGGCGATTATCTTTTTCTGATAAGGCCAAGACGCTTCGGAAAAAGCATGTTCGTCAGCATGCTCAGGGCCTACTACGACATCGCGGCGGCGGACAGGTTCGATCGCCTGTTCGGTGGGCTGTGGATACATGAGCACCCCACGCTGCTGAAGAACTCCTTCCAGGTCATCTACTTCGATTTTTCCCTCATCGGCACCGGCAAAGGGATTGAGGACTTAGAGCGCAACTTCAACTCCTATTGCGGAATAACGCTCGATACCTTCGCAGAGACATACGCGAAATTCTACGATGAGAGTTTTGTCAGTGAAGTCAAGTCTATGGTGACAGCGGGAGACAAGCTCAACTACATCAATTCCAAGGCCACGGCAAGAGGCTATTCCCTTTATCTGATAATCGACGAGTACGACAACTTTACGAATGTCATCCTCAGCGACGGCGGCAAGGAGATGTTCCGCAACCTCACCCACGCCAGCGGCTTCTACAGGGAGTATTTCAAGATATTCAAGGCCATGTTCTGCAGGGTGTTCCTCATCGGTGTGTCTCCGGTGACTCTTGACGACCTCTCCAGCGGCTACAACATAGACTGGAACATCTCGCAGGACCCGAGGTTCAACCACATGCTCGGATTCACGGAAACTGACGTGGAGGTGATGCTCCGTTACTACAAAGAGCACGGGAAACTCCGTACGGACGCTGATATAGAGGCCATGACCGCTGAGATGAAGCCGTGGTACAACAACTACTGCTTCTCACAGGAATGCCTAAGGGACGCCCGTCTGTACAACTGCGACATGGTCTTCTACTACCTCAATCACCAGATTGCTTTCGGGAAGCCGCCCAAGGAAATGGTGGACAAGAACATCCGTACGGACTACCGCAAGCTCAGGATGCTGGCCGACATAGACAGGGGCAACCGGCGGGAGGACCGCATGAGTGTCGTCGAGGAAATTGCAGCTAATGGAAGTATCACCATGAAGCTCAGAAGCTCGTTTCCAGCGGAGCACATCACCGAGGACGAGAACTTCCGCAGTCTCCTCTACTACTACGGTCTGCTGACCATGGACCGGGAGGTCTTCGGGGAGCTGAGGATGGTTGTCCCGAACAACTGCGTGCAGGAGCAGTACTGGACTTTCATGAGGGACTACTACCGCAGGTCGGCGGATATGGACACCATAAAGCTGAGCGAGGATTTCTACCATCTGGCCGCCGACGGCGAATGGCGTCCCCTCGTAGAGCGCATCGCAGTCTCCTACCGCGAGTTGTCCTCGGTGCGCGACGCATCCCGCCGAGAGCACGACCTGCAGGGCTTCTTCAAGGCATACCTCGCGCTTAGTCCGCTGTATCTGGTCCGTCCTGAGATAGAGCTGAACTACGGCTACGGGGACCTGCTCCTGCTGCCCGATAAGGCCCGATATCCGGAAGTCGCGCACAGTTATGTCATTGAGTTGAAATACCTCAAGGCCGGAGCATCTGAGGCCGAAACGGAAAAGGCCGAACGTGAGGCCGGGGAGCAGCTGCGCCGGTACGCCGCGGACAAGGCCTTGATGCGGTTGATCGCAGGCACCGCCCTGCATCTCATCACCATAGTCTTCCGAGGCCCGGAGATGATTGTCTGTACGGAGCTGTCCGCTTCATAATCATAGAAGGATGCCGCTCAGGATTCTTTGCGGTACTCCATTTTGTAAACTGCACCCCAAAAGTTTTATGTCCAACTTTTGGGGTGCAGTTCAATTTCGGTACAGTACCTTTATTCAGTCTTACTGGCTGAGATATCAGTCCTTCGTGGCATTCTCGAGCTTCTTCATGATCGAGAAGATGAATACGGCGGAGATGACGCAGAGGGCGATGAGGATAGACCACAGTACCCAGAGAGGCAGACCGCCCCAGAGCATACCGATGATGGACACCATGTAGTTGCCGATGGCGGTGGCCACGAACCAGAGACCCATCATCATGCCCTTGTACTTGGGAGGAGCGACCTTCGACACGAAGGAGATACCCATCGGGGAGAGGAAGAGCTCGGCGAATGTCAGCACGAGATAGGTGGATATCAGTACGTTGGGAGTAACACGCTGGAATGTCGCGCCTTCCTTCAGGGCATCCGGGGTAGGCAGGCCGAGGGAGCCGAAGACCATAATCAGGAAGCCGAGGGCGGCGATGAACATGCCGATACCGATCTTGCGGGGAGCGGAAGGCTCCTTGCCCTTGGCTGCCAGGGCTCCGAAGACGGCCATGGACACGGGGGTCAGGGCCACTACGAAGAACGGGTTGAACTGCTGGAATATCTGCGGCAGCAGGGTGACGGGCTTGTCACCGAGTGAGCGGTAGCTGAATATCAGGGCCACGATGGAGGCCAGTGTTACCAGGCCGGCAATGAGCTTGCTGCGCTTCTTCTCGGACTGGAAGATGGCGAAGGCTCCGTACACAGCGATGATGATCAGCACGAGGTTCAGCACATTGGCCAGAATCCTCGACAGACCGGTCATCTCGGTAGCCGTGTAGTCACGGGCGAAGAAGGTCAGGGTGAGACCGTTCTGCTGGAAGGCCATCCAGAAGAAGATGACCACTGCGAACACGAGCAGCAGGGCGGTGATACGGGACTTGGTCTGCTCCTTGGTGAGCTCGACGACGGGCTGGGTGCTCTTGGCCTCGAGCTCGCGCTGGGTCACGTCGGCGTGCTTGAAGCTCTTGCGGAAGCCGAAGTAGATCAGGATAGAGAGTACCAGCGACACACAGGCCACGGCGAAGCCCCAGTGATAGGCTCCGGCGAGGGTGTCGATGTAGTGCTGGGAAAATGCAGTCAGGTCGGTCACGTCCGTCACGCCCTGGGCTGATGCCAGAGTCTGGAAGCGGCTGAGAGCATCGGGAGCCATGGAAGAGGCACCGGCCAGGTACTGGTTGGCCAGGGCCGGAATCTCACCGTTGTAGACAAGCCCCTCCTGTCTGAGGCAGAACTCGGTAATCTTGGTCGCCGCCGTGGGAGCGAAGAGCGAGCCGATATTGATGGCCATGTAGAACAGCGAGAAAGCCGCGTCCCTTTTGGACGAGTACTTGGGGTCGTCGTAGAGGTTGCCGACCATCACCTGCAGATTGCCCTTGAACAGGCCGGTACCCACCGCGATAAGCAGCAGCGAGCCGAACATGGCTATCTTTCCCATCAGGTCTCCGCCTGTCGGTATGGCCAGGCAGAAGTATCCCGCGAACATGACTATGATACCGGAAACGACCATCTTTCCGTAACCGAACTTGTCGGCGAGTATGCCTCCGATGAACGGCATGAAGTAAACTGCCGCCAGGAAGCCTGCGTAGATGTTGGAGGTCACTGCCTCCGAGAAACCGAACTTCGCCTGCAGGAACAGGGTGAAGATCGCGAGCATCGTGTAATAGCCAAAGCGCTCGCCCGTGTTGGCGAGGGCGAGCGCATATAGGCCTTTTGGTTGTCCTTTGAACATTGTATATTAAGCTTTTTTACCTTCAGTGATTCGCTCGAGCCAGCGTACCATGCCGAGCATCGCACCCATGGAGATGAGACATGCTGCGACGAACACGCACCATGTGGCCCACAGAGGGATTGAGTCGTAGAGTATGCCTCCGATGAACAGCAGCTGGTTGCCGATAGCTGTCGCCGCGAGCCAGCAGCCCTGCATGATACCCTGCAGATGAGGAGGCGCTACTTTTGACACGAATGACAGTCCGAGAGGGCTGATGAACAGTTCTGCCGTGGTGAGGATGAAATACATGGCCACCATAACCAGCGGAGAAAGTCTCTGCGATGCGTCCAGACCTCCCATTGCGGCCACTTCTTCACTTGTAGGAAGACCGGCTGAACAGATGGTAAGGAAGATATAGGCCACAGCGGCGATACCCATGCCGATACCGATCTTCATAGGAGTGGACGGCTCTTTGTCACGGTTGCGCAGCCATCCGAAGATACCGATGATGATAGGCGTCAGGAATACTACGAAGAAAGGATTGACGGACTGGAAGATCTCCGCTCCCACTATCTGAGTGAAGCCGAGGTCGATATTGATGACATCCAGGTTGATATAGTCACGGGCAAAATAGGTCAGGGAATATCCGTTCTGATGGAAAGAGAACCAGAAGAAGATAACCACCGCGAATACAGCGAACAGGGCGTATATACGCTGGCGCACTTCCTTGGCATCCATCTTGACTTCCTCAACTGTAGGAGCCTGTGCGTTGTCACTGCCCTCTTTCGCAGCTGCTTTCTTGCTGTGGTCGGGAAGTCTCCTGCGGTTGGCGAGGAAGATCACGAGTGAAATCAGCATGGCCACGATGGCTGCGGCGAACGCATAATGGAAACCGGTGCTGAACACGTTGAGGTAGCTGTTAACGAAGTCACCGATGGTGTCGGCTGTATAGGCTGTGCCCCCGGATACCTGGGATGCCAGTTCCATCAGACGGCCGGAAGCCTGCTCGGTCATGGCCGTGCCGCCGTCAGCTGCGCGCAGCCATTGATGGCAGAGCTCCGGAAGGTCGGCATTGTAGGCGAATCCCTGCTTGCCGAGCCACCAGTTGCGGATACCGATGGCGATGAAAGGAGCGAAGAAACCTCCGATGTTTATGAACATGTAGAAGATCTGGAAACCTACGTCGCGTTTCTTGGCGTATTTCTCATTGTCGTAGAGCTGTCCGACCACGGCCTGGAGGTTGCCTTTGAACAGACCGTTACCGAATGCGATGACAAGGAGGCCGAAACATGTCAGCGTCAGGATGACGGCCATGTTGGAGACGGGGGTCTCGGTAGGCCATGCAATGATGAAATAGCCCACGGCCATCAGGATAAGACCAGCCAGAATAGTTCCTTTGTAGTTCCTGGTCCTGTCGGCGATGATGCCTCCTACGAGTGCCAGCAGATAGATGGCCGCATAGAAGACGGAGTAGATCAGACCTGTCTGAGTCTTGTTGAGACCGAATTTCGATGAGATGAAGAGGGTCAGGATTGCCATCATGATGTAGAATCCGAAACGCTCTCCCATGTTTGCCAGCGCGGCGGGTATCAGGCCCTTGGGCTGGCCGTGACGGTTGGTGTAGTACACAAATCCCGCAGCCGCGAGAAGCAGTGCCGTCATGACGATAAATAGAATCATAAGTATGAATTTAAATTAATAATTTTTGTAGCGGTTGCAAATATAAAAAAAGTTTTAGAAAATATTCATAATGTAGATAAGTCCGAGTGAAAGCCTGTGCTCCTGCGCGGATGCGATACCGAGGGAAGTGCCGTAGCCGGTAGGGGAGGCATTGTAGTAGTTGTAGTGCAGGAAGAAGCGGAAATCCCGGCTTTTGGTCGGCATGTATTCAAGGCAGACCTGGGTGTTCCAGCTGGCACGGCACAGGCCTGCCGGTACGTCTCCGTAAGGTCTGTACAGACTTCCGTGCTCGATGGAGCCTTTCAGGAAAGCCGAGAACGAGGGACTGAAGAACAGGTGCAGGTAGCCTATTGCGGAGAAGTACTCCACGTGCTCAAGAGTACGGCTCAGTCCGTCGGGGAAGATGGAGGCCCGGCTGAGTATGCCGTTGGCATCCAGGTCCTGACGGGAATATATAAGATCAAAATAGACTCCCCACCAGTCGCTGCGGTAGGACTGACCCAGCTCGATGATCCACAGGTCTTTCCCGACCGCCTGGGAGCCGTAGGAGGCCGACCAGCGGAATTCCAGGGCATTGTCCAGGAAGTTGCCGTTCCAGTTGATGGTGTACAGGAAGGGTGCTCTGGATGACTCTATGCCCTCCGGCAGTCCGCCATGGTAGTACTCTCCGTCGGAGACTCCTCTGAGATTGGAGACCTGCACGGCAAGGTCCTGGGTAGGAGTAATGTGCCAGGTGCCCATGACTCCGAGCTGATAGCAGGGGAAACTGCCGCCGAAGTCGCTGTACTGCATGACATACACCGGGGCAGCCCAGGCTTCCTGGCCTCCGAGGGCCATGACCTGCTTGCCGAAAGTCAGGGTAAACCGACGGACCGGAGTCCAGGCCATGTAGGCGTAGTCTATGGATTCCAGCAGGTTGTCAAATGTGTTGGAACGGAAGTTGGCGTTGAAGCTCTGGCGGAACTGGTAGTAGATCTCCCGGTTCTTGCCGACTCTGCCCTCGATGTTCCAGCGGAAGTTGTCCATGCGGAAATGGACGGAGGGATCTTCGCCCCGGGGCATATCGGCCCTGAGCGAGCCGCGCATCTGAAAGGCCATGTCGTGGTTGTGCAGGAAAGTCTCGGAGACCTTGCCGTCCAGAAGGGTGTCTGTAATCGACCATGTCCGGGCCGCGTATGCTGAAACAGCCGCCGTCATGACGGCAATCAACAGGATAAGTCTTTTCATTACCGGCTATTCGTTAACAGTCAGTGCATATTTTCTGATAATGGACACAGTGGATGTGTCGGAGGCGAAGACGGAGTACAGGCCCTGTTCTTCCTGGGCCGGGTCTCCGGTGTAGTCGTCTCCCGGCTGCCACATCAGGTGGTCCTGTGACGGTATCGCGAGACCGCCCCAGCCCCAGAAGTTAAAGCCGGCGAGCATACTGCCGGAGGCTTTCTGCCCGTTCATCTGTGACAGCATGGCCTCGTAGTAGCGGTCCCTCATGCTGGCGGATGTGCTGCGCGAGAATCCTACGCTGTCCCTCGGGAAGCCGAATTCCTCCACCACCAGAGGCTTGTGGAGTCTGCGGGCCACTTCCATGTGCTCGTCCAGATATTCCAGCGAGAGGGCTATGGCCGGCTCCACCGTGCCGTCGTTCATGTCATTACGGGAGGTCCAGCCCCAGTTGAAAGGCCAGATATGGATATTCAGATAATCGATATAAGGTGAGCGGCCTATCTCTTCCCAAAGACTCAGGTCCACCTCGCAGCCATACTTGCCCTCGCTGCCGACCGACACCAGATGATTGGGGTCGATGGCCTTGATAATCTCGGCCGTCTCGGTAAGCCAGATCCTGAACGTCTCCTTGTTTTCCTCACCGAATGGCCTGGGCTCGTTGCATATCTGCCACGAGAAGATGGCCGGGTCGTCGCGGTATGCCTTGCCGGTGACGGTGTTGGTGCGCGAGACTATGTCCATCACGTAGCGGCGGAACATACCCATGGCCGAGTCGGACTTCATGAAGTTGGAGACGTAGTCCACGTATTCGTTGTAGCCGGCCACACGGGGCAGGGGGATGTCTCCGTAACCGGCCCACTTGAGATACTGCGAATAGCCGCCGCTCCATTCCCAGGCATTGCCCAGGTAGAGCACAGCCTCCATGTCCCTCTTGCCCAGCTCCACCAGGAAATAGTCCAGTCCGCGGAGAAGGGTGTCGTTGTACTTGCCCGGAGCATATTGAAGGGTCGGCTCTACTTTAGTGTACACTCCGCGATCGCCGTCCGAGCCTACCAGCACGCGCAGGTTACGCACTCCCATGGCGCACAGGCTGTCCAGCTCGCGGGAAAGACGCTCCCGGTCACCTCCGCTGCCCTCCGAGGCCAGTATCGGCCCGTACCAGAAGTTGGTACCTATAAAGTAATACGGCTGTTCGTGCTTGATGAACTGTCCGTCCTCTATCCGGATGATGTCATGGCTTCCTCTGTCCACGCAGGAGAGAATCACCACTGCGGTCAGGACGGCCAGCATGGATATGGCGGATCTTGTGGGAGATTTCCTGATCCTGCCTGCCCATAGCCGGGGTCTGTATGAGGCGGTCCAGGCCTTGGACGCGTATCTCCATCTTCTGGAAGAGGAGTTGAAATGCCTTCCGCCGCGGCATGTGCCCTCCACTACTACTCCCAGCACATCGGATACTGTCGCGCTTTCATAGGGGGCGTAGGCACTGTCCTCTCTCAGCAGCAGCAGGGTTCCCCAGACATGAACCACCCGCATCAGTGTCGGGGTCATATCGTCCTTATGCCGTACCAGCACCACATCCCGGCGCCGGATGGTGATGCGCCCGCTGGCGCAGGAGCGGTTTCTGTATTTTTTCCCGGACTCATCGCAGCGTGAAGAGAACACATTCAGTTCCCGTGGGCTGTAATTGTGCCCCGTCAGTCTTACGGGCGCAAGCAGGACACTGTCCTCACCCGGTCTGAGGAACGGGCGCATTCCGCTGCCGGTGACAGGGACTCTGACGAATGCTCCGGAAGCCAGTTTCTCAGCGGCAGCCTCATAGTCATGAACATCGAAAAGTGCCATCGCCAATTAGTCCTTAAGAGAATACTCTATGGTGGTGACCACTCTTACCACTTTGATGTGCGGGGTGTTCTGGTCCCGGTTGGAAATCGAGAACTGACCCTGTGAGGCCGAGCGTATCTTGCCGATCCTGCTGTCGGAGTCCTCAGCGAACTTCTGCGCTGTCAGACGGGCGTTCTGAGTGGCCTCGGCGACCATCTCCGGCTTTATGTCATTGAGCCCGTTGAAAGAGAATACGGTCTGGAACTGGTAGTCGTCACCGGCTATCACCACGCCTTTTTTGAGCAGGTCGCCCTGCCTGCTCATCAGTCCGCGCACCAGGTCTATCTTGTCGGAAGCGACTGTCACTACTGAGACGGCCTTGTAGCGGTTGGGATCTTCGTTGTTGTAGCTGTATCTTTCTGCCTGAAGATCCGTTACCGATGCAGGGGCTACGGTTATCTCCTCCTGAGGGATGCCGTTGGATGTCAGGAAATCTACGATGACGGTGTTGGACCGTTCTATCTCATTGTACAGTGAGCGGAGGTCGTTGCCGGCCAGCCTGTAGGCCAGAGGCCAGATTACCTGGTCCGCCACCACCTCCCTCTCCGAGAGGCCCTTGACCACTACGCTGCGGTCCCTGTCCGCAAAGCGTCCGATGCCGGCGTAGATGAACCATCCTAGAACTATCAGCCCGATCATTACCGAGCCTCCGTCAAAAGTCACCTTTACCTTGGTCTGTCTGTCCTTTTCCTGCTGAGGACTGCCGTTTTTAATCCCTTCCATAGCATATAAATCTTAGTACATTTGACAAATATACAGATTTATTTAAATTTTTCTAAATTTGCCGTGCTTAATGTTAAACTTTTACAAAGTATGAGAATTGTTTCGAGGATACTTTATTTTATTGTCGTCATATTCTGCCTGGCGGTAATAATCTTCAATATCCCGTCGGTGTTCATGGATTCTGTGAGAGCGTATAAGATGTATCTTTGGTTCGGCTGCGGTGCCCTGGCGTATTTTCTTATCATGCTTATCCCGCCGGTGCGCAAGAACGAGAAATGGCTTCAGACCTTCTCCCATGAGCTGACTCATACGATAGTGAGCATGATGTTTTTCCGTAAGATCAACTCCTTCCAGGCCTCCGACAACGGCACAGGAGTGATATATCACAGCGGACGCAGAAGATTCGGCAGTATCTTCATAAGTCTGGCACCGTACTGTTTCCCGATATTCACCTACCTGTTCATGCTGCTGCGCATACTCGGCTCGGAGGAGATGTACTATGTCTTCGACATCTTCATCGGCTTTACGGCGGCTTTTCACTTTACCTGTTTCTGGCGGCAGACCGGCAACTATCAGACAGACATACAGGGACAGGGGTATGTCCGCTCCTATATGTTCATCGCTGCATGGAGGCTCTTCAACGCCACCATCATCCTGCTGACCATACGCATGGGCATAGTTGATGCAGTGACTTATATATTCCCGGAGTACTGGCACACTATTGTCGGCTGGTGGGACGCGCTCACCGGCTGGATATCACAGCTCCGCTCGTGATGTACCTTGACAGATCATTAAATTATTATACTGATGAGAAAACATTTAATATTACTTTCGACATTCCTGATGGCAATGACATTCTGTGCGGACGGCTCCGCCAAGGGCAGGCAGTCCGTCATTGAGAAAGAACCGATTGAGATTGTGGACGGCAAGTTCACTCCCGAGATTATGCTCCGGCTCGGACGTGTCTCCGATCCCCAGCTCTCTCCGGACGGCAAGAAGATACTCTATGGAGTGACCTACACCAGCATAGAGGAGAACCGCAGCGTGCGGCAGCTCTATGTGATGAACGCCGACGGCACAGGCAACAGGCAGATAACCCGCTTCACCTCCAGCGCGAACAACGCCCGCTGGTACGGTGACGGCTCTACGATACTTTATCTGCGCGACGGTCAGATCTGGTCGATGAAGGCCGACGGCAAGGGTGCCCGTCAGGTAAGCGACATTCCCGGAGGTATCTCCGAGTTCAAGCTCTCCCCCGACCAGACCAAGGTAATGTACATCGCCCAGGTGCAGTACGCTACCAAACCGACCGACCTGTATCCCGATCTTCCCAAGTCCTCGGGACGTGAGATAGACGACCTGATGTACCGTCACTGGGACTGCTTCGTGGAGACCATACCCCACACCTTCGTGGCCGACGTGACCCGCTCCGGCAACAGCCTGAAAGTTGCCCCCGGCAAGGATATTATTGAGGGTACCAGATTCGAGCTTCCCACACTGCCTTTCGGCGGACTGGAGCAGCTCTCCTGGAGTCCTGACGGACAGAGGATCGCTTACGCCTGCCGTAAGCTGACCGGCAAGGAATACGCCTTCTCCACCAATACCGACATCTACCTCTACAATGTGGCTGACGGCACCTGCGAGAATCTTACCGAGGGCATGAACGGTTACGATACCGATCCGGTGTTCTCCCCCGACGGAAAGAGCATCGCATGGCTGAGCATGGAGAGAGCCGGTTTCGAGGCCGACCGTACCAGACTTTTCGTCATCGACCTGGCTTCCCGCGAGAAGAAGGAACTGACCGTAGGCTTTGACCACGGAGCCATGTCGCCCGTATGGAAGGCCGATGGCAGCGGACTTTATTTCAACGCCCTGACATTTGCCCTGCAGGCTATTTATTCAGTAGACCTTGAGGGCAACATCACCCGCATTACCCCAGATGATCTCTGGTTTGACTTCGGCGGAGTGAAGGAGATGGGTACTGACCGTCTGCTGACCACCTGCCAGTCCATGAGCAGACCCGACGAGATTGTGGCTGTATCTCTGGCGGACGGCTCGTTCACCTACCTCACCCACGAGAACGACGATATCTACGCCCGGTTGGCCCAGGAGACATACGAGCTCCGCTGGATACCCACCACTGACGGCCTGAAGATGCTCACCTGGGTGGTTTATCCTGCCGGATTCGACTCTACGAAGGTATATCCGACCATGCTCTTCTGCACCGGAGGTCCTCAGCAGTGTCTCAGCCAGAGCTGGTCTACCCGCTGGAACTTCAAGCTGATGGCCGCCCAGGGCTATATCGTCATCCTGCCCAACAGGCGCGGCACCATGTCGTTCGGCCAGAAGTGGTGCGACGATGTGTCTCAGGACTACGCCGGCCAGTGCATCGACGACTATATGTCAGCCGTCTACGAGATGAAGCAGGAACCGTATGTAGGCAAGATGGGTGCCTCGGGAGCCAGCTTCGGAGGTTACTCGATCTACTACCTCGCCGGAGCTCATCCCGATGACTTCGATGCTTTCCTGGCCCATGCCGGCATCTTCAATCAGGAGCAGATGTACATGATGACTGAGGAGATGTGGTTCCCTTTCTGGGAGAACGGCGGTGCTCCCTGGGATCTCGAGAAGCCTGCAGCCCGCAGACACTACGTCAATTCTCCCCACAAGCTCATCCGCAACTGGAAGACCCCGATCATGGTTACTCACGGCGAGATGGACTACCGCGTGCCCGTAGAGCAGGGCATGGCCGCCTTCAACGCTGCGCAGATGATGGGAGTCCCCTCGCGTATGCTGCTCTTCCCCGAGGAGAACCACTGGATTCTCAGGCCTCAGAACGCCGTCCACTGGCAGCGCGACTTCTTCGCCTGGTTCGACCAGTGGCTGAAGGATTAGCTATTTTTAAATGTGTATTCTAAAAGTGCATCGGGAATAGGTTTGAGGGTAATTGTCATAACCGATCCGGAGTTTTTGCCCGGGGAAGCGGAGGCTGTGACGGCTTTGCTTGATGCCGGTGCATGGCGGGTGCATGTCCGTAAGCCGGGAGCTCATGCGGAAGATGTGTCGGCTTTGCTGGATGTTGTCCCGGAGCGGTATTACAGCCGGATATCCCTGCACGACTGCCATGACCTGGCTCTCCGCTACGGGCTGGGAGGAGTGCATCTCAACAGCCGTAATCCCGTGCCGCCTTCCGGATTTGCCGGCCTGGTCAGCCGTTCCTGCCACTCTTTTGAGGAGCTCGGAAGATATGCCGGGAAGTGCGACTATATGTTCCTAAGCCCCGTGTTCGACAGTATATCGAAGCGGGGCTACAGTTCTCATTTCTCCCTTGAGGATATCAAGTCCAAGTCAGGCATTGTCAATGACAGGGTATTCGCGCTAGGAGGAGTGTCCGCCGACAACATAGGACTGTTGCCCGATGCCGGTTTCGGCGGTGCCGCCGTCCTCGGCTTTCTTTGGGAACCGTATAAACATGACCGTGACGTTCAGAACCTTGTCCGACGGCTCCGTTCTATTTTGGATGTTTTTAAGAATTAAACGTTTATAAGCGTTCGTTATCGTCTTTTTATCTTCATCGAGCGGCCTAAGTTCAAGCCGAAGAATTACGGGGACAAGAAGATGCAGGTGCTAAGGTATTCACTGGAGATAATAGCCAGAGTCATGGGTCTCACTTCGGAGGAAATGGCTGATCTCCAGTAGTGTGCGTAACGATAAATCCCGGAACAGATTCAGTGTCTGCTCCGGGATTTTTCTGTATAAAAACTCCAGGTTACTTCTTAAGGCGGGCGATGATCTCGTCGGCGACTTTCTTGCCGGAGAGGAGCATACCGCCGAAGATGGGTCCCATACGGGGCGTGCCGGAGACGGCGGAGGCAGCCATGCCGCAGACGTAGAGGCCGGGGAAGATTTCCTTTGTGCCGTTTACGACTTCCTGTTCTCCGGAGGTTACATCGAGAGAACGTTCTCCGATGACCCCGCCGGTCTCGGTGGCCAGGCGGATGCCGTTCTTGCGGGCGACGGTGGCGGCTATCTCGCTGTCATGGCCGGTACCGTCGACTACGACCTTGGCCAGGATGTTCAGCGGGTCCACGTGCAGGCCCTCGCGGAGTACGGGAGTCCAGTTGACCACCACTCCGCTGACCTTGCCGTCCTTGAAGATCACGTCCTCTACCGAGTAGCAGTTGAAGATGTGGGCCCCGGCGTGTACGGCGTGATAGAGCAGGGAAGAGGTGCTCTCGACCGAGTCCATGGTGTAGAGGCCGTCCCCGTAGGGGGAATGGTTGATCTCGAAGTCGCGCACGATGTGCATGGCCTCCTCCTGGATTACGATCTGGTTGAACATCATGGCACCGCCCCACATGCCTCCGCCGGGAGCCAGCTTGCGGTCGAACTGGGCCACCTTGAGCCCGGCCTTGGCCATATAGTATGCGGCTACAATTCCCGAGGGACCTCCGCCCACGATGGCGGCGTCCAGCTCGAGGCAGTCCTGGAGTTTGTCGAAATAGGTACTGATGATACCTCTGGAAACTTTTGTCTCAATCATTGTGGTATATAATTTAAATTGTCTGATTCGGTGAAACTTCCTCGCCCTCGGTAGAGAGGCCGCAGTCGCGTAGCTGGCTGCTGATGCGCATGGCGCAGAAGTTGGGGCCGCACATGGTGCAGTACTTGCCGCCCACGTGGTTGGCCTCCTTGTAGTATTCGAGGGCGCGCTCGGGGTCTAGGCTGAGGTTGAACTGGTCCTTCCAGCGGAATTCGAAGCGGGCCTTGCTCAGGGCATCGTCGCGTACTTGTGCTCCCGGATGGCCCTTGGCCAGGTCGGCGGCGTGGGCCGCGATCTTGTAGGTGACGACCCCGACGCGCACATCCTCTTTTTTGGGCAGGGCCAGATGTTCCTTGGGGGTCACGTAGCAGAGCATGGCGGTGCCGAGCCAGCCTATCTGTGCGGCTCCTATGGCACTGGTGATGTGATCGTAGCCGGGGGCTATGTCGGTGACGATGGGGCCGAGGGTGTAGAAGGGGGCATTGTGGCATTTCTCTATCTGCCGCTGCATGTTCTCGGCTATCTTGTGCATGGGCACGTGGCCGGGACCTTCGATGAAGGCCTGTACGTTCTTTGCCCACGCCCTCTCTACCAGCTCGCCCATGGTGTCCAGCTCGGCGAACTGGGCGGCGTCATTGGCGTCACGGATGGCTCCGGGACGCAGGCCGTCACCGAGCGACAGGGCCACATCGTACTGTGCACAGATGTCGCAGATGTCGTCGAAATGCTCGTAGAGGAAACTCTCGCGGTTGTGTGCCAGGCACCATGAGGCGATGATGCTGCCTCCGCGGCTGACCATTCCGCACAGGCGGCTGTCGGCCAGGTGTACGTTTTTCAGGCGGATGCCGCAGTGTATGGTGAAATAGTCCACACCCTGCTCGCACTGCTCTATCAGCGTGTCGCGGAACAGTTCCCAGGTCAGTTTCTCGGCCCGGCCCCGGACCTTCTCCATGGCCTGGTACATGGGCACGGTGCCCACGGGTACGGGGCAGTTGCGGATGATCCACTCGCGGGTCTCGTGGATGTTGTCTCCGGTCGAGAGGTCCATGAGGGTGTCTCCGCCCCACTTGCAGCTCCAGACGGCCTTCTCGACCTCCTCCTCTATGGTGGAGGTGGTGGCGGAGTTGCCGATGTTGGTGTTGATTTTCACCAGGAAGTTGCGGCCGATGATCATGGGCTCGGCCTCCGGGTGGTTGATGTTGGCTGGCAGGGCTGCCCGTCCGGCGGCTATCTCATCGCGCACGAACTCCGGAGTGATGTGGGTCTCTATGCCCAGTGCCCTGCAGTTCATATTCTCGCGGATGGCCACGTACTCCATCTCGGGAGTTACGATGCCCTGCTTGGCGAAGTACATCTGGGTAATCTGCGAGCCCTTCCTGGCCCGGTAGGGCAGGCGGATGTGCTCGAAGCGCAGGTGGTCCAGGGACTTGTCGGCCAGCCGTTCCCGGCCGTATTCAGAGGTGACTTCAGGCAACTGCTCCACATCACGCTCCAGTATCCACTTTTCGCGGAGCCTGGGCAGACCGCGCCGCAGGTCAATGTCCGCCGCAGGGTCGCTGTACGGCCCGCTGGTGTCGTAGAGGTAGACGGGAGGATTCTCCGTCATGACTTTCTTTCCGTCCTTGACGGTCACTGTGGGGGTGAGGCTTACTTTCCTCATGCCCACTTTCACGTCCGGATGGAGCGAGCCCTGCATGTAGACTTTCTCCGA